>NZ_AEJC01000600.1 GCF_000317595.1 Streptomyces ipomoeae 91-03
AAGCCGGCCACCGCGATCAGCGAGCCGAAGAGGTAGAGCCAGTAGGCGAACATGTCAGCCGCGGGAACGCCACGTCGGGCGCGCCGATCTGCAGCGGCATGATCCAGTTGGCGAAACCGGCGAACAGCGGCGTCGCGAACATCAGCAGCATGATCGTGCCGTGCATCGTGAACGCCTGGTTGAACTGCTCGTTCGACATGAGCTGCGTACCCGGGCGGGCGAGCTCGGCGCGCATGAAGAGCGCCATGACGCCGCCGATGCAGAAGAACGCGAACGACGTGACCAGGTACCACTCCACGTCCAAGACTTTCGGGCGGTCCTCGCAGAACGCGTACGGCTGGATCTCGTACGCCTTCTGGACCTCGTACGTCTTCTGGGTTTCGTACGGCTTCTCAGATCTCGTACGTCTTTCTGGGCACCGCCAGCTCCACCGGGCCGTCGTACACCTCGCGGGCGTCGGTGAGGTTGACCTGCGGGTCCGTCCACGGCGGGATATGGGTGAGGACGAGGCGGCGGGCGCCGGCGCGGGCGGCCGTCTCGCCGGCCTCACGGCCGTTGAGATGCAGGTCGGGGATGTTCTCCTTGCCGTGGGTGAAGGCGGCCTCGCACAGGAACAGATCGGTGTCGCGGGCCAGTTCGTCCAGGGCGGCGGTGACACCGGTGTCCCCCGAGTACGTCAGGGACTTGCCACCGTGTTCGATACGGATGCCGTACGCCTCCACGGGGTGGGCGACCCGTTCCGTGTGGACGGTGAAGGGGCCGAGGTCGAACGTGCTCGGCTTGACCGTGTGGAAGTCGAAGACCTCGCTCATGGAGGAGGCGGACGGGGTGTCGGCGTAGGCGGTGGTCAGGCGCTGCTCGGTGCCCTCGGGTCCGTAGACCGGGATGGGGGCGCAGCGACCGCCGTCGTGCCGGTAGTAGCGCGCGACGAAGTACGCGCACATGTCGATGCAGTGGTCGGCGTGCAGATGGCTGAGGAAGGTCGCGTCGAGGTCGTAGAGACCGCAGTGGCGCTGCAGCTCGCCAAGGGCACCGTTGCCCATGTCGAGAAGCAGCCGGAAGCCGTCGGCCTCTACGAGGTAGCTCGAGCAGGCCGATTCCGCGGACGGGAACGACCCCGAGCAGCCGACGACGGTGAGCTTCATGAGAGCTGGAACCTCCGCGTTGGCGTGAAGTCGTGACAGTCGTGGTGTGCGTCGTGATGTGCGGACGGGTTGCGGATTACAGGTGGTACGCAGTGCGCGTTGCAGTTGGCAGGGTTGCCAAGGACGGACATGGGCGCAACAAGGGTTGTGCGGTGCGTTGAGCGTAAGGCGCAAAAGGGTGGGTCGCTCCTCCACCAGGGGTCGTTGTGGGCGAACTCACCTGTGCTGTCACCGGTTCGGCTGGTGGTGGGGCCGTTGGGGCGCGCGTGGGCGGGGGTGAAGTGGCGCCGGGGGGCGTGGGGGTGTGCGACAGGGCGGGCGGCGCGTCGGGGGCGCCGGTACCGTCGTGCGTATGGACACGTCCTGGTGGTTGGCGCTCGCGGCGGTGGTGCTGTTGGCGTTGGTCGCGGCGGTTGTCGACGGGTGGGGGCGGTCCGGGCGGCCGGGGCGGCGTGAGCGTGTCGCGGGCGCCGGGGGCGGGCCGCTGCCTCGGGCCCGGCCCCTGCCTCGGCCCGCGGAGATCTGGTGGGCGAGTGTGCCGTTCGAGGACGGGGGTGGGGGGAAGGATCGGCCCTGTCTGGTGCTGGCGGTGCGGGGGGATCGCGCGCGGGTCGTCAAGATCACCAGTCGGTATCGGGACGAGCGGGGTGGGGTGATTCCCCTGCCGCCGGGGGTGGTGGGGGATGTGCGGGGGCGGCCCAGTTTTCTGGAGACCGGGGAGCTGCGGGATGTGTCGGTGTGGGACTTCCGGCGCAAGGCGGGGGTGGTGGACCCGGTCCTTTGGGACCAGGTGCGCCACCTGTCCGGCTAGCTTTTCCCCGCCCCCGCCGCCCCTACCCGTCCCGTCCCCCAGGGGCTGCGCCCCTTCG
>NZ_AEJC01000601.1 GCF_000317595.1 Streptomyces ipomoeae 91-03
CTCCTCGTATCAGTGTGGTCAGACCTTGAAGCCGTAGTTCAGGAGCTTCTTCGCGTCCGACAGACGGTCGGCCTCGGTCGGGGCGGCGAGGACCGTGCCGATGATCGTCTTGCCGTTACGGGTGGCGGCGAAGACGAGGCACTTCTTGGACTCGGGGCCCGAGCCGGTCTTCACGCCGATCGCCCCGCTGTAGGTGCCCAGCAGCGGGTTGGTGTTCTTCCACGGCTCCATCGTCCGGGTGCCGCCGGACTTCGTTTTGGTCTTCGCCGTGTACGTCTTCGTCTTGACGACCGTGCGGAACGTGGAGTTCTTCATCGCGTTGCTGGCGAGCTTCGTCAGGTCGCGCGCCGTCGAGTAGTTCGCCCCGTTGCCGATGCCGTCGAACGAGTCGAAGTGCGTGTTCTTCAGGCCAAGGCTCTTGGCGGTGGAGTTCATCTTGCCGATGAACGACTTCACACGCGCAGCGCGGGTCGAGCCCGTGCCGAACTTGTCGGCAAGCGCGTAAGCGGCGTCGCAGCCGGACGGAAGCATCAGGCCGTACAGCAGCTGACGGACGGTGACCTTGTCTCCGACGATCAGGCGAGCCAGGGAGGCGTTGTTCTTCACGACGTAGTCGCTGTACGCCTTCTGGATCGTGACCTGGGAGTTCAGGTTGAGGTTCTTCTGCTTCAGCACCACCAGTGCCGTCATGATCTTGGTGGTCGAGCCGGTGGACAGCTTCTTGTCCGCGTTCTTCGTGAACAACGACTTGCTCGTGCCGTTGTTCATCACGAACCCGCCCGTGGCGGTGATCGTGGGCTTCGCGACGGCCGCCTGCGCGGGAGCGGAGCTGATGACTCCGGTCGCGATCATCGCACCGGTGGTGACGACTACAGCAGCGGCTCTGCGGACACGTGCGCCCTTTATGGCGGTAATCAAGTCAAATACCCCGATTGCGTCAAATGTCTGTGGAGCGCGGCCATTTGGGTGCCGACGTGCAGGCAAAGCGCGGCCGCTACTCGTGAGACAAGTGAGTAGCACAAAAGGTTGTGCGGCGGTTGAGGCGGGGGCCGATTCAGGCCTCTCCGACAGTGCTCCGACAGCTCCTTGACGGCATTCGTCCCGGATCGTGGACAAGGGCAGTCATGCGTACGTGTTGTATCTATGCTGTGGGCATGCCCTCAGTGTCGCCCACGACCACGCCGAACCGGACCGCCGCCACAGCCACTTCCAGCACCGCCGCCCCGGCCCTCAGGCAGCCGCCCGCCGCGGACCGCGTCTACTCCCATGTCAAACAAGGAGTCTTGGAGCGCCGCTACGAAGGCGGCACGCTGCTCACCGAGGGCGAGCTGGCCGAGGCGGTCGGGGTGTCGCGGACGCCGGTGCGGGAGGCGCTGCTGCGGCTGGAGGTCGAGGGGCTGATCAAGCTCTACCCGAAGAAGGGCGCCCTGGTGCTGCCCGTCTCCGCACAGGAGATCGCGGACGTGGTGGAGACCCGGCAGCTGGTCGAGGAGCACGCCGTCCGCAAGACGGTCCCGGCCTCGCCGCAGCTCATCGCCCGTCTGGAGGAGCTGCTGGAGCAGCAGAAGGCGCAGGCGGCGGCCGGTGACCTGGCAGCCGCGGCGGTGACCGACCGCTGTTTCCACGCCGAGATCGTCCGCAGTGGCGGCAACGAGATCCTCTCCCGCCTCTACGACCAGCTCCGCGACCGGCAGTTGCGCATGGGTGTCGCCGTCATGCACGCCCACCCGGACCGTGTCACCAAGACGCTCACCGAACACGAGGAGATCCTCCAGGCGCTGCGTGCCGGCGACGCCGAGGCGGCCGTGGACCTCGTCCACCGGCATGTCAGCTGGTTCTCCAACCTGGCGCGGGGGGAGGTCCGTTGAGCAGCGCGGGTATATCCTCGTCGTCCTCCGCGTCCCTCCCCGGTGACCCGCCCGGCGGCCGTCGTGCCCTCGCGGTCTGGAGCATCGGCGTCGCGGTCTACTTCGTCGCCGTCATCTTCCGTACGTCGCTGGGGGTGGCCGGCCTCGACGCCGCCGACCGCTTCCATGTGAGCGCCTCCGCCCTGTCCACCTTCTCCATACTCCAGTTGCTCGTGTACGCGGGCATGCAGATACCCGTCGGTCTGCTGGTCGACCGGCTCGGCACCAAGAAGGTGCTGACCCTGGGCGCCTTGCTGTTCACGGCCGGCCAGCTCGGCTTCGCTCTGTCGCCGTCGTACGGCACGGCGCTGGCCTCGCGCGCGCTGCTGGGCTGTGGCGACGCGATGACGTTCATCAGTGTGCTGCGGCTGGGTACCCGCTGGTTCCCGGCCCGGCGCGGGCCGCTGATCGCGCAGTTCGCGGGGCTGGCCGGCATGGCGGGCAACCTGGTCTCGACGCTGGTGCTGGCCCGGCTGCTGCACGGTGTGGGCTGGACGGCGGCGTTCGCGGGCAGTTCGGCCGCCGGGCTCGTCGTCCTCGTACTCGTCCTGCTGTTCCTGAAGGACCACCCCGAGGGCTACGAGCCGGAACCGTCACCGCACCAGGGCGCGGCGTACGTACGGCGGCAGATCGCGACGTCCTGGCGGGAGCCGGGGACGCGGCTGGGTCTGTGGGTGCACTTCACCACGCAGTTCCCGGCGATGGTGTTCCTGCTGCTGTGGGGGCTGCCGTTCCTGGTCGAGGCGCAGGGGCTGAGCCGGGCCACCGCCGGTGATCTGCTCACCCTCGTCGTCCTCTCCAACATGGTCGTCGGACTGGTGTACGGCCAGGTGGTCGCCCGGCATCACGCGGCGCGGCTGCCGCTGGCGCTCGGCACGGTCCTCGCGACGGCGACGGTCTGGGCGGCCACGCTCCTGTACCCCGGTGAGCACGCGCCGATGTGGCTCCTGGTCGTCCTGTGCACGGTCCTCGGCGCCTGTGGCCCCGCCTCCATGCTCGGCTTCGACTTCGCCCGCCCGGCGAACCCGCCGGAGCGTCAGGGCACCGCCTCCGGAATCACCAACATGGGTGGTTTCGTCGCCTCCATGACGACCTTGCTCGTCGTCGGCGTGCTGCTGGACATGACGAACGACGACTACCGCGTCGCCTTCTCCGCCGTCTTCGTCCTCCAGGCCCTCGGCCTGAGCCAGATCCTCCGGCTCCGGGGCCGCGCGGCCCGCCGTGAGCGGGAACGGCTGGTGGCGAGCCGGGTGGAGACGGTCCACGTACCGGCGTCTCGGTGACGCATGGTGCCGTGACGGGGGCGGGCCGGCAACGCGCGCCGTCGTGCGCGGGCGCGGAACGACGGCATACGCGAGCCGAACGCGGGTCGAGCACCGGGCAGCGGACCCCAGCCTCATGGCCATGGGCCGAACCGCTACCGGCCAGAAGGCCCATGCTCCGTCGGCCAGAGGCGGAACCGTCACCGCTCAGAGGCGGAACCGTCACCGCTCAGAGGCCGAATCGTCGCCGCCCAGAGGGCTGAGCCGTCGCCGGCCCCGGGCTAGACCGTCACCGCGAAGGAGCGCAGGATCGCGGCGATCAGCTGCGGGTCGCCCTCGCCCTTGATGCGGTCGGCGACGGCATCGGCGGTGACGCGGCCGCAGGCCAGGCGGACGTAGGTCTCCCAGTCGAGGGTGAGGGTGGCGGCGGGGCCGAGGGCGGGGGCGGTCTCCAGGGTGCCGCGGCCCTGGATGTCGACGCGGACGGTACGGATGAACTCCACCGGGCCGTGCACGTCGAAGACGACGGCCGAGCTGCGCGGCGCCTGCGCGTCCTCGGCGACGACCTTCGGCAGTACGGACAGCAGCTCGTCGCGGACGACGTACGCGCCCGGCGAGTCCAGATTCCCCGGCTGCCCCAGCGCGGCGCGCAGGTCCTGCTCATGGACCCACACGTCGAACGCGCGGTTGCGCATGGCCTGTTCCAGCGTCAACTCCGTACCGAGCGGTCCACGCACGATGTGGTCCGGCATCCGCGACTCGTTCCGCAGCTGGCGGTTGCGGCGGATGATCGTGTACTCCAGCTCGGCGGTCATCTCCGGCGCGGTGTGGTGCCGGCGGGCGTCGACCTGCATCTCCATGTATCGCTGGTGCTCGGTCCGTACGTGGTACAGGTCACGCGGGAGGGTGTGGATCGGCCGCGGGTCGCCGAGCATCTCGGAGTCGAGGCCGATCACATGGGAGACCACATCGCGCACCGACCAGCCGGGGCATGGGGTCCGCCTGTTCCACTCGCCCTCCACGAGCGGTGACACCAGCTCGGATATAGCGTCCACGGAGTGGGTCCAGGCGTCGGCGTAGGGCTGAAGAGTGGGATGCAGACTCACGGAACGGGACCCCTCGGGCGGTCGGTACGGTCGGTACGTGGTGGGTGGGTTCTCGGTGGGGGCGTCGACGTTGACGGCGGTGAGCGGGCGTGGGCGGCTGTCGGTGGGTGCTGTGGAACGTTAAGTTACGCTGCTGAGCGGCACCCCGGCAGTGCTTTCGTGTGACGATCGTAGGGCCGGTATGGACGGCTCGAATGCCAGGACGGTGGTAGTGTGCGCGCCTCGCTCATCCAGATCGGCGTAGACGAGGGCGAATCGGTCGATTCGCGCAGGCGGCGGGTGGCTTCGCTGGTGCGGGAGCAGGCCGGCGCCGATCTCGTCGTCCTCCCGGAGCTGTGGACCACCGGCGCATTCTCGTTCGAATCCTTCACCGTGGAGGCCGAGCCGCTCGACGGCCCGACGTACGAGGCGATGGCCAAGGCGGCGAGTGACGCGGGCGTCTGGCTGCACGCCGGCTCGATCCCCGAACGGGCTGCCTCCGACAGCGGCTCCGCCGCGGGCGCGGGCCCCCTTTACAACACCTCCCTGGTCTTCTCACCCTCTGGTGAACTCGCCGCCGCCTACCGCAAGATCCATCGCTTCGGCTTCGACAAGGGCGAGGCCGTACTGATGGGCGCGGGCACGGAGCTGGTGACGCTCCGCCTCCCCGAGACCACTCTCGGCATCGCGACCTGCTACGACCTCCGTTTCCCCGAACTCTTCCGCGGCCTCGTGGACGCCGGCGCCGAGACCTTCGTGCTCTCGGCGGGCTGGCCGGAGCGCCGCCGCTCCCACTGGACGCTCCTCGCCCAGGCCCGGGCCGTCGAGAACCAGGCGTACGTCCTCGCCTGCGGAACGGCGGGTACGCACGCGGGAGTTCCCCAGGCCGGTCACTCGATCGTGGTCGATCCGTGGGGGGAGGTGCTGGCGGAGGCCGGCGCCGACGAGGAAGTCCTCATGGTGGAGTTCGACCCGGCGAAGGTGGCGACCACGCGGGAACAGTTCCCCGCGCTGAAGGACAGGCTGCTGGGGGTGGCGGCCCCGCGCCGCTGATCCCGACCGAGCGGTGGGCCTACGGCCGGTCGGATCATGGCCGTCAGCCGTCAGCCGTCAGCCGTCAGCCGTCAGCCGTCAGCCGTCAGCCGTCAGCCGTCAGCCGTCAGCCGTCAGCCTCTCCTTCTCCGCCAGGTGGATCACGCACACCGCGACGGCGATCAGCAGCGCGGGGTCCGCGTCGTCCCGTACGACGTCCAGACCGTATGTCTCCCTCACATGCAGCCAGCGGCACGAGACGACGGCGAGCAGGTCACCCTCGTACTCGACGACGAACTCACGGTCGAGGATCTTGCCGCTGACGTCGAGTTCGGTGCGGCCGTCCGCCAAGGACACGCGGTAGTGGTTGCGGAGCAGGGAGAGACGTTTGCGGCGGACGGTGGCCAGGGGTTCGCCGTCCCGTTCGATCACCATGGTGTCGCGCAGCGCGAACATCTTCTGCCGGATGTCGATCAGAACCCGCCCTTGGGTGTCCTTCAGATCGAAGGTGTCCCGCAGTCGCATGGCCTTGCCGTCGACGAGGAAGGCCTTCCTGCCGTGCTCGTCCTCGATCCAGTAGTCGTCACCGATGCCGAGGAGCCGGTCGCGTACGAGGAATCTCATGTTCCCAGGGGTTCCCCGGGGCCCGCTCCGAAACGTCCCCGATAGGCCGGAAGGGCCAGCTCGCGAACACTGTCCACAGTTCGTGGGGAGGTTGTCCACAGGCCGGTACGGGAGTTGCGGCAGGTTGTCCACAGGCTCGCGAGCGGATCTTGCGCAAGTGGCAGTCTGGACCCATGAACGACTCCACGACCAAGCACCCGGTACCCCGCCGTGTCCGTGTCCGCGCCCCCGAGCTGATCGGGAAGGGCGGCTGGCTGAACACGGGTGGGAAGCAGTACAGCCTCGCCGACCTGCGGGGAAAGATAGTGGTGCTGGATTTCTGGACGTTCTGCTGCATCAACTGTCTGCATGTCCTGGACGAGCTGCGGCACTTGGAGGAGAAGCACCGGGACACGGTGGTGGTCATCGGGGTGCACTCGCCGAAGTTCGCGCACGAGGCGGAGCATCGGGCGGTGCTCGACGCCGTCGAGCGGTACGAGGTGGAGCACCCCGTGCTCGACGACCCGGAGCTCGCCACATGGAAGCAGTACGCGGTACGGGCCTGGCCGACGCTCGTGGTGATCGACCCGGAGGGCTACGTGGTCGCCCAGCACGCGGGCGAGGGGCATGTTCACGCCATAGAGCGGCTGGTCACCGAGCTGGAGACCGAGCACGCGGCGAAGGGCACGCTACGGCGCGGTGACGGGCCGTACGTACCACCGGAGCCCGATCCGACGGTGCTGCGCTTCCCCGGCAAGGCGCTGCTCCTGCCGGACGGCGACTTCCTTGTCAGCGACACCACCCGGCATCGGCTGGTCCGCCTCGCGCCGGACGGCGAGACAGTCGTACGGCGTTACGGCACCGGAGAGCGCGGTTTCGTGGACGGCCCCGCCGACCACGCCCGCTTCAGTGAGCCGCAGGGACTGGCGTTGCTGGACAGCGGTGATGTGGTGGTCGCCGACACCGTGAACCACGCCCTGCGCCGGCTCGACCCGGACACCGGCCATGTCGCGACCCTGGCCGGTACGGGCCGTCAGTGGTGGCAGGGCTCGCCGACCTCGGGACCGGCGTGGCAGATCGATCTGTCCTCGCCGTGGGACGTGGCCGTCTTCGGCGGCAAGGTCTGGATCGCCATGGCCGGTGTCCACCAGCTGTGGACGTACGACCCGGCCGACTGCACGGTCGCCGTGGCGGCGGGCACGACGAACGAGGGGTTGGTTGACGGGCCGGGGCCGGAGGCCTGGTTCGCGCAGCCGTCGGGGCTCGCGGCCACCGCCGACCGGCTGTGGCTGGCCGACTCCGAGACGTCCGCGCTGAGATGGGTGGACCTCGATGGTGTGGTCCACACGGCGGTCGGCACCGGGCTCTTCGACTTCGGCCACCGTGACGGCGACGCCGAACAGGCGCTGCTCCAGCATCCGCTGGGGGTCACGGCCCTGCCGGACGGTTCGGTGGCGATCTGCGACACGTACAACCACGCGTTGCGCCGCTACGACCCGGCGACGGGGGAGGTGACCACGCTCGCCACGGACCTGCGGGAGCCGAGTGACGCGGTGCTCGTCGGGGACGACATCGTGGTCGTCGAGTCCGCCCGCCACCGGCTGACCCGGCTGCGGCTGCCGGAGGAGGCGGTACGGGTCGAGGCCGTCGCCCATAGGACCCAGCGCGCGGCCACCGACATAGCCCCCGGCAGCTTGCGGTTGGATGTCGTCTTCCAGCCCCCGCCCGGCCAGAAGCTCGACGACCGCTACGGTCCCTCGACCCGTCTTCTCGTCTCCTCCACCCCGCCCGAGCTGCTGCTCAAGGGCGACGGCGCGGACACGTCCCTCTCTCGCGAGCTGCAACTGAACCCGTCGATATCCGAGGGAGTCCTCCACGTCTCGGCGATGGCCGCCTCCTGTGACGACCCTGCGTCCAACAGTGACTCCGCCGCGGGTGCCGAGTACCCGGCCTGTCACGTCCATCAGCAGGACTGGGGCGTGCCGGTCCAGGTCAGGGACGGCGGGGTGGACAGGCTGCCGCTGGTGTTGGCGGGGATGGATGAGACCCCCTAGCCGATCCGCTGGGGTACGTCAGTACCCCTGGTAGCCGTCCCGGTGGTGGTGTCGTTCCTCGTCGATGACGGGGGTCGTCGGTGGCACCACCACTCGCCGCCGCCGGGCGATGCTGCTGAACGTCACGACGCCGATGAGTCCGACGAGGATGAGGATGATGCCGACCAGGTCGAGGTTGACCCCTTGCATGTCCCAGTCGGTGGCGAACGTGAGGATGGCCCCCACGGCGATCAGGATGATGCACCCGCCCAGGCCCATGAGTGTTTCCTCCCAGTCCGGTTGGGTCGGCCGGTCGTTCCGGTCGCTCGGTCCTACCGGTCGTTTCCGGGTACCCGAATGGGCCTGGTGGTAACGGGTCAATGGGCCTGGCAGTGACGGGTCCCCGGTAACTAGCCCTCCAGGAACGCCGCCAGGGCGTTCGTCAGGAGGTAGGGGTCCTTCGCGCCGCAGAGTTCGCGGGCGCTGTGCATGGAGAGGATGGCGACGCCGATGTCGACGGTGCGGATGCCGTGGCGGGCGGCGGTGATGGGGCCGATGGTGGTGCCGCAGGGCATGGAGTTGTTGGAGACGAAGGTCTGGAAGGGCACGCCGGCCCGTTCACAGGCGGCGGCGAAGATGGCGCGGCCCGAACCGTCCGTGGCGTAGCGGTTGTTGACGTTCACCTTGAGGATCGGGCCGGCGTCGGCGCGGGGGTGGTGCGTCGGGTCGTGGCGCTCCGCGTAGTTGGGGTGGACGGCGTGGCCGGTGTCCGAGGAGAGGCAGACCGTACCGGCGAAGGCGCGTGCCCGGTCCTCGTACGAGCCGCCGCGGGCGAACACCGAGCGCTCCAGGACCCCGCCGAGGAGGGGTCCGTCGGCGCCGGTGTCGCTCTGGGAGCCGTTCTCCTCGTGGTCGAAGGCGGCGAGGACGGGGATGTAGGGGAGGTCGTCGCCGGAGGTGGCGACCGCGGCCAGCGCGGCGGTACCGGCGTGCACGGAGAGGAGGTTGTCCATGCGGGGACCGGCCAGGAGTTCCTTGTCGCGGCCGAGGTAGGCGGGTGGCTCGACGGAGTGGGTCATCAGGTCCCAGCCGGTGACCTCGCCGGCGGGCAGGCCCGACTCCTGTTCCAGGAAGGAGATGAGGTCGCCGTCGCGGATGTCGTCGCCGAGGCCCCAGATGGGCTGGAGGTGGCGCTGTTTGTCGAGTTTCAGACCCTCGGAGGTGACCGCGCGGTCGAGGTGGATGGCGAGTTGGGGCACGCGGAGGAGGGGTCTGTCGATGTTGACCAGGCGGCTGGTGCCGTCGCGCAGGGAGAGACGGCCGGCGATGCCGAGGTCGCGGTCCAGCCAGGAGTTGAGCAGGGGGCCGCCGTAGATCTCGACGGCGACCTGGCGGAAGCCGTGCCCGCCGGTGTCCGGGCGGGGCTTGACCCGCAGGTTGGGGGAGTCGGTGTGGGCGCCCACGATGCGGAACGGGGTGTGCGGGTCGGCGCCCTCCGGTACGTACCAGGCGATGATCGCGCCGCCGCGCAGGACGTACTTGCCGCCCAGTGAGCCGTCCCACGCGTCGGTCTCCGAGACCTGTCGGAAGCCGGCCTTCTCCAGCCGTTCCGCGGCGTTCGCCACCGCGTGGTACGGGGACGGGCTGGCCGTCAGGAAGGACATGAGGTCGTCGGTGTGGCCGCGATCGAAGCGTGGGGGTGTGCGCATGGGGTTCACCTTAACGACGTACGAGGGCCCGCTCCCGGGGCTTGGGAACGGGCCCTCGTGGGGGCGGTGCTGTGGAGGGCCGTGGTACCGGAGGGCCGGGCAGGGGCCGTCCGGCATGACGGGGCGCCTTTCGTGCGCGGTCGCCGTGGGTCGGCTTTCGGGCACCCGGTGTGTCCCGCGTCCCCCAGGCACCTGGTGCGTTGGGCAGGAGCGCGGCGGCTTCGGCCGGGCGGGCGTGGGTCTCGCTCACCGGCGCTTGCCGGGTGCCGCTGCGCCCACGCTCTCCCGCTCTCGGCTTCCCATCCGGTGCCACTGCTGGGTGGGCAGCCGCTCCAGTGGTACGACTGCCCACGGCTACGCCTGGCGGTGGCCGCAATGGTGCGACTGCCCGTTGCTGCGTATCGCTGCGAGTGAGACGAGCGGCGGCGGGTGCCCAGTGTTCGTCCTAGAACGCCGCCTCGTCCAGCTCCATCAGGTCCAGGTCGACGCCCTCGGCGACCTTGCGGGCCAGGGTGACGCCGGGGAGGACGTTGGTGGCGAAGAACTTCGCCGCCGCGATCTTGCCCTGGTAGAAGGCCACATCTTTGGAAGACACAGCCTTGGCGGAGGCGGTCTGAAGCTTTTCGGCGGCGACCGCGGCGCCCTTGAGCAGCAGGTAGCCGACGACCACGTCACCGGAGGCCAGAAGCAGGCGGGTGGTGTTGAGGCCGACCTTGTAGATGTTCTTGACGTCCTGCTCGGTGGCCGCGAGGTCGGTCAGCATCAGGCCGACGACGGCCTCCAGCTCCACGGCCGCCTTGGCCAGCTGCTCGCGGGCCGGGGCGAGCTCCTCGCCGCCCTCGCCGAGAGCCAGGAACTTCTTGATCTCCTCGGCGAGGGAGTTCAGCGCGGCGCCCTGGTTGCGGACGATCTTGCGGAAGAAGAAGTCCTGGCCCTGGATCGCGGTGGTGCCCTCGTACAGGGTGTCGATCTTGGCGTCGCGGATGTACTGCTCGATCGGGTACTCCTGCAGGAAGCCGGAGCCGCCGAAGGTCTGCAGCGACTGGGCGAGCTGCTCGTAGCCCTTCTCGGAGCCGTAGCCCTTGACGATGGGCAGGAGGAGGTCGTTGAGCGCGTGCTCGGCCGAGGCGTCCTCGCCCGCCGCCTCCTTCACCGCGATCGCGTCCTGGATCGAGGCGGTGTACAGCACCAGCGCCCGCATGCCCTCGGCGTACGCCTTCTGCGTCATCAGCGAGCGGCGGACGTCGGGGTGGTGGGTGATGGTGACCTTGGGCGCGGTCTTGTCCATGAAGTTCGCCAGGTCCGGACCCTGGACGCGCTCCTTGGCGTACTCCAGGGCGTTCAGGTAACCGGTCGACAGGGTCGAGATGGCCTTCGTGCCGACCATCATCCGGGCGAACTCGATGATGCGGAACATCTGGCGGATGCCGTCGTGCTTGTCGCCGATCAGCCAGCCCTTGGCCGGGTGGCGGTCGCCGAAGGTCATCTCGCAGGTGTTGGAGGCCTTCAGGCCCATCTTGTGCTCGACGTTGGTGGCGTAGACGCCGTTGCGCTCGCCCAGCTCACCGGTCTCGAAGTCGAACAGGTACTTCGGCACGAGGAAGAGGGACAGGCCCTTGGTGCCGGGGCCGTGGCCCTCGGGGCGGGCGAGGACGTAGTGGAGGATGTTCTCCTCCATGTCGTGCTCACCGGAGGTGATGAACCGCTTCACACCCTCGATGTGCCAGGAGCCGTCCTCCTGCTGGATCGCCTTGGTGCGGCCGGCGCCCACGTCGGAGCCCGCGTCCGGCTCGGTGAGGACCATGGTCGAACCCCAGGTCCGCTCCACCGCGATCTGGGCGATCTTCTTCTGGACCTCGTTGCCCTCGTCGTAGAGGATGCCGGCGAACGCCGGGCCCGAGGAGTACATCCACACGGCCGGGTTCGCGCCGAGGATCAGCTCCGCGTACGACCAGATCAGGGAGGGGGGAGCCGTCGTACCGCCGATCGCCTCGGGCAGGCCGAGGCGCCAGTACTCGGAGTCCATGAAGGCCTTGTAGCTCTTCTTGAAAGAGGCCGGGACCGGAGCGGTGTTGGTCTCCGGGTCGAACACCGGCGGGTTGCGGTCGGCGTCCGTGAAGGACTCGGCGAGCTCGTTCTCCGAGAGGCGCGTCAGCTCCTCCAGGATGCTCTTGGCGGTATCGGTGTCCATCTCCGCGAACGGGCCCGTGCCGTACAGCTTGTCGCGCCCGAGTACCTCGAAGAGGTTGAACTCGATGTCGCGGAGATTCGACTTGTAGTGCCCCATGGCGACGGCTCCGTAGAGAGATCGGCGAGGCACTGGATCCTCGCGCTTGTTCACGTACCAGCAAGTAGGTTGTATGCCGATGATGCTACCCATCGGTAATAAGAAGCAACCCCGATCGGGTCATCTGTGACTCGTTACGCTTTGCCGCATGTACGGCTACGACCAGAGCGCTGGCACTCAGCAGCAGTACGCCCCGCCGCAGCAGCCTATGTCGGGGCAGCAGCAGATGCCGGGGCAGATGCCCGGCGGCCCGATGGGCGGCGGTTACGGGCAGCAGCAGCCGCTGTACCCCGAGCCGTCGCCGCCCTCGCTCGCGGACGCGGTGCGGGCCTTCACCACCGGTCAGATGGCCGCCGAGGACTTCCAGCAGGTCTTCGCCACGTCCAAGGTGTACTGCCCGCGCGGTGACAACCCCGGGTTCCTGGCCCTGCACAACACCCAGCAGCCGGTGATCCCCATGTTCACTTCGCTCAAGGAGCTCCGCCGGTACGCGGGCAAGGAGTCCAAGTACTTCGTCATCACCGGCGCCGAGGTCATCGACCTCCTCCCGACCGGCTACGGCTTCGTCCTCGACATGGAGGGCGAACACCGGATGGTCTTCGACGCGAAGGCCGTGGAGCAGATGGTCGAGTTCGCGATGCGGCGGATGTACGGGTAGCTCCGCGAGTGGCTCCGCCGGTCCGGCCGGTTCCGGGTCGGGCGGGGTGGGATGGGATTCTCTGCGGTCTGCGGTCTGCGGGTCGTGTCTGCCTGACTGCGGCGGCTCTGCCTGCCTGCGGCTCTGCTTGCCCGCACGGCCGACGGCGTGACGTATCTGCTGCGAGCCCGCGGCGCTCCGATGGTGCGGGAGTTCGCGGCGGCCGTGAACCGGGCGCTGCCCGTGCGGGACGCCGAGGAGCCGCGCTCCGCGCCGCGCGTCCGGGGGGATCGCCGTGGAGGGGCGGCTGGAGTGGCCGTACGAGGAGAAGCGGTCCGGAGATGACACCGTCGCGAAGTGCGTCTACTCCTTCGCCGACAGGCGCGGTCAGACTCATGTGCGCCATGGCACACAGGGCCGCGGCGCCGAGCGGGTCGAGATCGTCCACGACCCCGAGGACCCGAAGGGCGGCAACAAGGGGGATGGGCGTCCCCTGTCCGGGTGGGGGTGAGCGTCCCGTGTCCTCGGCGGGAAGTCCCGTGCCCTCGGCGGGAAGTCCCGTGTCCCCGGTGGGAATGGGTGCGGCCTCTGTGTGGTTTGGGCTGGCAGAAAGTTCAACGATAAACTAAACTGGCCGCACAAGGAGGTACCGACATGCCCGCAGTGACCGTCGAGAACCCGCTGACCCTGCCCCGTGTCATCGCGTCCGCCGACGCCGTGTCCCGCCCGGTGCTCGCCGTGACGACCGCGCCCAGCGGCTTCGAGGGCGAGGGCTTCCCGGTTCGCCGTGCGTTCGCCGGGATCAACTACCGCCACCTCGACCCGTTCATCATGATGGACCAGATGGGTGAGGTGGACTACGCGCCCGGCGAGCCGAAGGGCACGCCCTGGCACCCCCATCGCGGCTTCGAGACCGTCACCTATATCATCGACGGGATCTTCGACCACCAGGACAGCCAGGGTGGTGGCGGCACCATCACCAACGGTGACACCCAGTGGATGACCGCCGGTTCGGGCCTCCTCCACATCGAGGCGCCGCCTGAGTCCCTTGTCATGTCCGGCGGTCTCTTCCACGGCATCCAGCTGTGGGTGAACCTGCCCGCCAAGGACAAGATGATGGCCCCGAGGTACCAGGACATCCGCGGCGGCCAGGTCCAGCTCCTCACCACCCCCGACGGCGGCGCGCTGCTCCGCGTCATCGCCGGTGAGCTGGACGGCCACCAGGGGCCGGGCATCACCCACACCCCGATCACCCTGCTCCACGCGACCGTGGCGCCGGGCGCGGAGATCACGCTGCCGTGGCGTGAGGACTTCAACGCCCTCGCGTACGTGCTCGCCGGGCGCGGCAGTGTCGGTGTGGACCGGCGTCCGATCCACCTGGGTCAGACCGCCGTCTTCGGCGCCGGCTCCTCGCTCACCGTCCGCGCGGACGAGAAGCAGGACTCCAACACGCCCGACCTGGAGATCCTCCTCCTCGGCGGTCAGCCCATCCGCGAGCCCATGGCCCACTACGGCCCGTTCGTCATGAACACCCGCGAGGAACTCCAGCAGGCGTTCGAGGACTTCCAGAAGGGCCGGCTCGGCACCATTCCGGCGGTCCACGGGATGTCGGAGGGCGGCCTCTGACGGTGTCGTAGCCGTGTGAGTGCGCGTGAGTGCGCGTGAGCGCCTGAGGCCCCTGCCCGGTGATGGGCAGGGGCCCTTGGCATGTGGGCCAGCCTGTGAGCTGCAGGTTTGTGTGAGGCGTCTGCTGTATGGACGCCTTGTCAGAACCTCTTGTTGCCGCCCTTGTTGACGACGGTGGCCTTCTTGCAGTTCTTCCAGGTGAGCTTGTTGGGGCCGCTCTTGCCGCTGCCCTTGCCGCCCCAGAGGATGAGGGGGAGGGACTTGCCGTAGTAGCCGGGGCCGTACTTGTTGTTCTTGACGACGTTGCCCCCGCCGCAGGTTTCGCCCTTCTTCGGGTCGCGCCACTCGCTGACGATGGCGTAGGTGCCCGACTTGGTGGAGGTGTTGCCGCTCACGGTGTTGTTGCGGCTGCCGTCGCGGAGGCGTACGGGGTCGCCGGTGATGGAGGAGAACTTGTTGCCGGTGATGGTGCTGCCCGTGGTCTTGACCAGGTAGACCCCGTGCATGTGGCCCTTGTTGCGGAGGTTCGAGAACGTGTTCTTCTTGATCACGATGCCGGAGGAGTTCTTCACATGGACCCCGGCGTAGCCGTTCGCGCCGCTGAGGTTCTTGAAGGTGTTGCCGGTGATCGTGACGTTCGAGACGTTCCGGAGCAGGATCGCGTTGTCGTGGCGGGAGAACGTCCTGCCCTTGATCGTGAAGCCGCCGGGACCACCGTTGATGCAGAGCTGGTAGTCGCCCGGCGGGCACTTGCCCTGACCCGGGTACTTGGCGGCCACCGCCGGCGCCGACCAGCTCGGCTCGGCCAGGGCTCCCAGTATCAGCGCGCTGCCGACAGCGGTGGTGAGGACGGCCTTCGATACGGAACGGGTACGCGGGGCGTGCGTACGCATGGAGCGACTCCTCTTCGGATCGGATTGGGTCGGGTCGGGGGGCGGAACAGTCCGTTCAGAACGGTCCGTTCAGAACGGTCGGTGGTTGCGTGCCCCGGCCGGTCCACCCCCGTGGGGTCGGCCGTGGCGACAGCAATCGAGCCTGGGGCGGCGGATCTTGTCCGGCAACGGTTTTCCGTGTCCGGGACAGTCGTACGGCTGTCCGGGCTGGTCAGCGGCCTGTCCGGACCGTGCGGGTGGTGCGGTCGGGGCGCTCGACGTGGCCGGGACGAGGGTTGTCGGTCGCGATCGGTGGGTTCACAATGACCGCATGGCGAGTACGGGGGACAGCCGGGACATAGAAAACGCAGAGGAAACCAGGGAGTTGGACCCCGGGGCCGCGCGTACCTCCGCCGAGTACGTCGCCCTGTTGCGGCGGCTCAAGGAGCACAGCGGGCTCACCTTCCGGCAGTTGGAGCAGAAGGCCGCCGAGCGGGGGGACATCCTCGCCCGCAGCACGCTCGCCGACGTACTGCGCCGCGATGCGCTCCCCCGCGCCGAGATCGTCACCGCGCTCGTACGGGCCTGTGGGGTGCCGAAGAACGACGAGCCCGCGTGGCTGGAGGCCAGGGAGCGGATCGCCTCCGCGTCCGACGACGGAGGGGATGCCTCCGACGAGGAGAGGGAGTCGTCGCGATCCGTCGAGCCGCGCTTCGGATCCGGTGACTCCCGTGACAGCCGTACCGGCGGTACCAGTCGTACCGGCCGTACCAGCCGTACCGCCGCGGTGGCCGCCGTCGCCTCGCTCGGTACCGTCGCCCTGCTCGTCATCGGTGTCGTGGTGCTGTTACCGCAGGGAGGAGACACATCGTCCACCGGCGGGGCGGATGCGAAAGCCTCGAAGTCGTCGGGCGCGTCCATGAACCCCGCGGCCACTCCCCTCGGGCCCGGACCCGCTCCCGGGCTGTCGCGGATCCGGCCCGCGCGGGCGCCGGAGTTGTGTCTGACGGACGGGGATGTGCGGGCAGCCGGCGGGGAGTCCAAGTTGGTCGCGGTGCAGCGGCCCTGTGCCGAGGCCGTGCCGCCGCGTACGTATCTGCTGCGGGCGGACAACGGGCTGTACCGCATCCAGTGGGACAACCCCGAGTTCGGCAAGGGCTGTCTCACCCTGCTGAACGACGGGGACTTCCGGCACATGCTCGAGCCCTGGGACGACTGCGAGGTCGGCGGGTCCTCCCAGCTGTTCCGTATCGAGCGGGTCGAGGGCACGGACGGCTGGCGGCTGCGACCGGCGCAGGGCGACGAGGTGTGCGTGGGGATCAGGGGGGCCGCGGAGGAAGAGGGTGCGGCGGCAGTGGCCGAGGGTTGCGAGGAGCTTGTGACAACCGGCGGCGATGACAGCGGCCGCCAGCTGTTCCTCATCGGGCGAGGGTGAGGGTGAGGGTGACGAGATCGGGCGAGGGCGACGAGAAAGCCGACAGCCAGTCAGCCCGCCCGTAGGTTCAGGCAAGCGTTCGCCCGTCCAGTCGTCTCGCCAGCTCGCCAGTCCGCCAGTCAGCCCGTTCGCCGGAGAGGCGTCACCTGGCAGTCGTCCCTCCTGGCAGTCGTCCCCCGGCGGCCGTTCTCCGGCAGTCGTCCCCCGGCGGCCGTCCTCCGGCAGTCGTCCCCCGGCGGCCGTCCCCCAGCAGCCATCCCCCGGCAGTCGTCAGTCGGCCGTCGTGCTCGGCAGCCGTCACTCGGGCGGTCCGTCCGCGCACGACACATATGTCTGTCCATGATCCGCTGGTTCCGTGCAGTTGCTTCCCGAACCCGTGCGGCGTCTCGCCGCCTGGTGTGCGGTCGTCCTGCTCGTGGCAGGTGTGGTCTACGTCGGGATCCGGCTGTGTGCGGAGTTCCGTACGGCGGTCGTGCCCGTGTTGCTCGCGCTGCTCGGTACGGCTCTGCTCGGGCCGTTGCACCGGCGGCTGGTCAAGGCTCGCGTGCACCGTTCCATCGCGGCCGGGGTCACCTGCGTCGCCGTGGTGGCGGTGGTCGGTGGGGCCGTGTACATCGTGGTCGCGGCGCTCATCGACACCGGGGACCAGATCATCGCCTCGCTCCGGGACGCGGCCGAGGATCTCACCGAGTACTTCGGGGCCGCCGGGACCTCGCTCGACGATCTCGCCGCCAACGCCAAGGAGCTGCTCACGAAGTTCGGGGGGACCGCGGCCTCGAACGTCATCAGCGGGGTGAGCGTCGTCGGTGAGGCCATCGCCATGGCCGTACTCGCGTTGCTGCTCGTCTTCTTCTTTCTGCGGGACTCCCATCGGGCCGTCGAGACGATCCGGGCCGTGTCGCCTCGCGGGGCCGTCGACACGGTGGAGGCGATGGCGCGGCGGGCCTTCGAGGCCGTCGAGGGGTTCATGCGCGGGACGACGCTCATCGCGCTCATCGACGCCATCTGCATCACCGTCGGGTTGCTGATCCTCGGGGTGCCGGGTGCGGTCGGGCTCGGCGCGCTGGTCTTCGTGGGGGCGTACATCCCCTATCTCGGCGCGTTCATCTCCGGTGCGGCGGCCGTGCTGGTCGCGTTGGCCGACCGGGGGTTCGTGATCGCGCTGTGGGCGCTCGGGGTCGTGCTCGCCGTGCAGATTCTGGAGGGGCATGTGCTTCAGCCGGTGATCCAGAGCCGGACCGCGCACATGCACCCGGCGGTCGTGATGCTGGCGATCACGGCGGGCGCGTCGGTCGCCGGCATCCTCGGCATGCTTCTCGCGGTGCCGTTGACGGCGGCGGTGTTCGGGGTCGTCCATGAGCTGCGTGAGCGGTATGCCTCCGGCGGTCAGGCCGCGTGAGGGGGGAGTGAGCCGCCGGGGTGCGGTGGCGCCGTGCCCCGTGAGGGGCGCGGGGAACTGCGTGACCAGCCCCCACTCACCCGCAGCCGAAATCACCGCACCCGGCCGGCCGCATCCCTCAATCGCAGTCCAAGTCGGATAATCCAACCAAGGTGGCCGAATCCTCCCGGCTCTCCGGCGGAGCCGTCTCGTGGAGTTCGAACCAGATGCTCTTGCCGTCCCCGCGCGGGTCCACGCCCCAGGCGTCGGCGAGCATGTCCATGAGGACGAGGCCCCGGCCGGAGGAGGCCAGTTCGCCGGGGTGGCGCTTGTGGGGGAGGTCGTCGCTGGTGTCGGTCACCTCGATCCGCATCCGGCGCTTGCCGCCCTCGCCGGTCATCTCGGCGACGAGCAGCGCGTCGGCGTCTGTGTGGACCAGGACGTTGGTCAGCATCTCGGAGACCAGGAGGACCGCGGAGTGGACCTGGTCGTCGTCGGTCCAGTCGTGCAGCAGTTCGTGGACCTGCCGGCGGGCCCCGGCGATGCGCTCGGGCTCGGCCTGGGCGACGGTCAGGGCGGTACGGCGTACCGGGGGTCCCACGGCGTCGCCGCAGCCACAGCCCTCGCCCTCCCGGCACAGCAGCAGCATCGCTATGTCGTCCTCGCGCCGGTCGGCGAGCGGACCGGGCGTGTGGTGGGACGACGGCCCGTGCACGCCCTGCACGAGCGCATCGGCCAACGCCTCCAGACGCTCCGGCGCCAGCCCGACCGGTTCCAGGGCGCGGGGCTTCCCACCATCGGGCGCCGGCCCACCGGCACCGGCACTGGCACCGGCACCGGCACCGGCACTGGCACCGGCACTGGCACCGGCACCGGCACCGGCACTGGCACCGGCACTGGCACCGGCACCGACGACACCGGCGCTGTCGACGCCCCCGTCCCGTACACCGTCTCCATCCCGCACACCGTCTACGCGGCTCCCCACCCCGTCCACGGCCCCGTCTCCCTCGTACGGCCTCGCGTCGAAGGACTCCAGGATCTCGCGGACGCGGCGCCAGCCCGTGTCGAGGTCGTGGCCGCCGGTTTCGATGAGGCCGTCGGTGCACAGGAGCAGGGTCTCGCCGGGCTCCAGCACCAGCCGGGTGGTGGGGTAGTCGGCGTCGGGGTCGATGCCGAGGGGGAGGCCGCCCGGGGTCGGTCGTACCAGGACCGTGCCGTCGGCCATCCGGATCGCCGGGTCGAGATGTCCGGCGCGGGCGATGTCCAGCACCCCGGACACCGGGTCGACCTCGACGTACAGGCAGGTCGCGAAGCGCAGGTCGGCGAAGTCGGTGGAGGCGGCGGCGGAGTCGTGGGTGACGCCGTGGAGGAAGCGGGAGGCGCGGGAGAGGACGGCGTCGGGGCGGTGGCCCTCGGAGGCGTAGGCGCGCAGGGCTATGCGCAGCTGGCCCATGAGACCGGCGGCGCGTACGTCGTGGCCCTGGACGTCACCGATGACCAGGGCGAACCGGCCGTTGGGCAGGGCGATCATGTCGTACCAGTCGCCGCCCACCTGGAGCCCGCCGCCGGTCGGGACGTACCGCGCGGCGACGCTCATGCCGGGTATCTCGGGGCCGAGAGTCGGCAGCATCGTGCGCTGGAGGCCGTCCGTCAGCTCGCGCTCGGTCTCGGCGGCGCCCGCGCGGGACAGGGCCTGGGCGAGCATACGGGCGACGGTGGTCAGGACCGAGCGCTCGTCGGGCGAGAAGGCGACCCGGCATGTGAAGCCCGCCATCCAGGCGCCGATGGTGCGGCCGGCGACGATCAGCGGCAGGAACGCCCAGGACTGGCGGCCGAACTGCTCGGCGAGCGGCCACGAGGTGGGATAGCGGGTCTTGTACTCCTCGGGGGAGGAGAGATAGACGGCGCGGCCGGTGCGGACCACCTCGGCGGCCGGGTAGTCCGTCTCCAGCGGCATGTTGAAGGGGCCCTCGTCGCCCTT
Organism: Streptomyces ipomoeae 91-03; assembly: GCF_000317595.1. GTDB lineage: Bacteria > Actinomycetota > Actinomycetes > Streptomycetales > Streptomycetaceae > Streptomyces > Streptomyces ipomoeae. Next base: position 19,848 of record NZ_AEJC01000601.1, read on the forward strand.
CTTGTGCCCGTGGTGCCCTATGACGGTGAGGCGGTCGGCCTCCACGCCGAACACCGCGAGCCCGTCCGGGGAGAAGCCCGGCATCGCCAGGCCCGCCGCGACCCGCAGCACCTCCTCCGTGGACCGCGCCTCGGCCAGCGCGCGGCCCGCGTCCAGCAGGAACGCCTCGCGTGAGCGCCGCCAGTCGCCGGTGACGGCCGGGGCGCGGGAGGCGGTCTCCGGTGAGGGCTCGGTGACCTCCTGGAGGGTGCCGATCATCTCGAAGGAGTTCCGCACCGGGTCGAACGTCGCCTTGGAGCGGCTGCGGACCGTACGGATCACCCGGCCGCGCTCGTCCATGACGCGGATCCGGACCTCGGCGATGGTGTCCTCGGCGACGGCGAGCTGGACGACGGAGACGATCTCGTTCCAGTCGACGGGGTGGAGCCTCGCTCGCGCGCCGGCCTGGGTGAGCGTCGTGGGCTCCGCGGGCAGCCCCAGCAGCCGGGCGGCTTCGGCGTCCACGGTGACGGCACCGGCAGCGCTGTCCCAGGTCCACAGTCCTGTCGCGAGGGCGGTCAGGACGTCCCCCATGGCCGACGGGGGCTCACCAGTGCGCATTGACCCACTCTAAGAACAGCTGATCGGAGCGTGCCACCGAACTGTACGGGGCACCGAGCGGTACCGAGGGCAACCGCGATCGGCGGCGACGGCGGTACGACCCCCGACGCTATCGACAGAAACCGCTTGCGGTCCTGCGGATGGCCATGCCCACGGCTTTGACGGTGCGTGACGGGGGTGCTCAGTAAGGGGTGACCGGTGCGCCGCGGTGGCGCGGCGGTAAATGGTGAGGAGGCGATCTTTGGGTGGCCGGTACCCTGTTTCACGTGAAACACGGACTGTGAACCGTGCGGCACAGCCCCAGAGCCCCGATCAACGAAGGCTGGATGAACGACGATGCATCGGTACAGGTCCCACACCTGCGGCGAGCTCCGCGCCTCTGACGTCGGTACCGACGTCCGGCTGAGCGGCTGGCTGCACAATCGGCGCGACCTGGGCGGCATCCTCTTCATCGATCTGCGCGACCACTACGGCATCACGCAGCTCGTCGCCCGTCCGGGCACCCCCGCGTACGAGGCCCTGGACAAGATCTCCAAGGAGTCGACCGTCCGGGTGGACGGCAAGGTCGTCTCCCGTGGCGCCGAGAACGTGAACCCGGACCTCCCGACCGGCGAGGTCGAGGTCGAGGTCGGCGAGGTCGAGCTGCTCGGTGCCGCCGCCCCGCTCCCCTTCACGATCAACACCGAGGACGGGGTCAACGAGGAGCGGCGTCTGGAGTACCGCTTCCTGGACCTGCGCCGCGAGCGCATGCACCGCAACATCATGCTGCGTACGGCGGTGATCTCCGCGATCCGTCACAAGATGACGGCGCTGGGCTTCAACGAGATGGCGACCCCGATCCTCTCCGCGACCTCTCCCGAGGGCGCCCGCGACTTCGTGGTCCCCTCGCGCCTGAACCCGGGCAAGTTCTACGCCCTCCCGCAGGCCCCGCAGCAGTTCAAGCAGCTGCTGATGATCTCGGGCTTCGACCGCTACTTCCAGATCGCGCCCTGCTTCCGTGACGAGGACGCGCGCGCGGACCGTTCGCCGGGCGAGTTCTACCAGCTCGACGTCGAGATGAGCTTCGTGGAGCAGGAGGACGTCTTCCAGCCCATCGAGAAGCTCATGACGGAGCTGTTCGAGGAGTTCGGGGGCGGCCGTCACGTCACCTCCCCCTTCCCGCGCATCCCGTTCCGCGAGGCGATGCTCAAGTACGGCTCCGACAAGCCGGACCTGCGCGCCCAGCTGGAGCTGGTCGACATCACCGACATCTTCGAGGGCTCGGAGTTCAAGGCCTTCGCCGGCAAGCACGTGCGCGCGCTGCCGGTGCCGGACGTCTCCGGCCAGCCCCGGAAGTTCTTCGACCAGCTCGGCGAGTACGCGGTGGAGCAGGGCGCCAAGGGCCTGGCCTGGGTGCGGGTCGGCGAGGACGGTTCGCTCTCCGGTCCGATCGCCAAGTTCCTCACCGAGGAGAACATCGCCGAGCTGACCAAGCGGCTCTCCCTGGCCCCCGGTCACGCCGTCTTCTTCGGTGCGGGCGAGTTCGACGAGGTCTCGAAGATCATGGGCGCGGTCCGCGTCGAGGCCGCCAAGCGCGCCGGCCACTTCGAGGAGGGCGTCTTCCGCTTCTGCTGGATCGTCGACTTCCCGATGTACGAGAAGGACGAGGAGACCGGCAAGATCGACTTCTCGCACAACCCCTTCTCCATGCCGCAGGGCGGTCTTGAGGCCCTGGAGACCCAGGACCCGCTGGACATCCTCGGCTGGCAGTACGACATCGTCTGCAACGGCGTCGAGCTCTCCTCCGGCGCGATCCGGAACCACGAGCCCGACATCATGCTCAAGGCCTTCGAGATCGCGGGCTACGACCGTGACACCGTCGAGGAGCAGTTCGCGGGCATGCTCCGCGCGTTCCGCTTCGGCGCCCCGCCGCACGGCGGTATCGCGCCCGGCGTCGACCGCATCGTCATGCTCCTCGCCGACGAGCCCAACATCCGCGAGACCATCGCCTTCCCGCTCAACGGCAACGCCCAGGACCTGATGATGGGCGCGCCGACGGAGCTGGAGGAGGCGCGGCTGAGGGAACTGCACATTTCGGTGCGGAAGCCGCAGCCGAAGTAGGGAATCGACGGCTGAGCCGGAAATGGGCGCAGCCGATTGAGTAAGGCAAGCCTTTCTTGGGTTTGTTCTGCAAAGGGTCCTGAAATCGTCCGTCGATTTCAGGACCCTTTCGCATGCGTGGTGAAAAGGCTTCGTTTTCTCAGCTCGTTGACAGGCTTCATATCTAACTTCCGGGCGTATGACAGCCAATCAACAGCATGAGCGGAACCAGCAGCCTCAAGAGCCGACGGGAACGCAGGATGTGACGCGCCGCAAGGTGGTCGCGGTGGGCGCGGGCGCGGCGGCGGCGATGGGCCTCGGCACCGCCCTGGCCGCGAACGCCGTCGCCGGTGAGCGGAGAGGGGCCTCCGCTCGAAAACCGGGTGCCAGGGGCACCGCCGAGGAGTGCTACGTGCTCACCTCGGAGACCGTCGAGGGCCCGTACTACATCGACGCCGACAAGATCCGCCGCGATGTCACCGAGGACCGCGAGGGCATCCCGCTTCTGCTCCGTCTCAAGGTGATCGACGCCGAGACCTGCCGGCCGATCCGCGACGCCGCCGTGGACATCTGGCACTGCGACGCGGTGGGCGTCTACTCCGGTTACGAGGACATGGGCAACGGCGGTGGTGGCCCCGCCCCCACGGGCGAGCCGCCGACCGCCCCGCCCCCGGGGACGCCCACCGACACCCCCACCGGCCCGCCCCCGGGCGGCGGCCACCAGGAGCCGACGGACGACACCCGCTATCTGCGCGGCACATGGCGCACGGACCGGCATGGCCTCGTCACCTTCAGGACCGTCTTCCCCGGCTGGTACCAGGGCCGCTGTGTGCACATCCACACCAAGGTGCATGTCAACGGTGAGTGGACGGACGCCGGTTACGAGGGCGGCAACACCTGCCACACCGGTCAGTTCTTCTTCGACGAGGAGTCCGTCCTCGCCTCCGCCGAGGTCGAGCCGTACTCGACCTCCACGACCGAGCGCACCACCCTCGACGAGGACACCATCTACGACGGCAGCGGCACCCAGGGCGGTCTGCTCAAGCTGAAGTACAAGAAGAGCGACATCGCCAAGGGCGTCATCGGCACCATCACGGTCGGCGTCGACCCCGAGGCCACCAACACCGGCACCACGTGACACAGACGAGCTGACGGACGTACGGCTCGGCGAGCGGCCCGGAACCTCACCCCCTGGGTTCCGGGCCTTCGCCATGCCCTCGTGCTCGTGCCGGGCCGCCCGCTTGGGAAGTCATCAGACGACGCACAGGTTTCTCGACGGATGGGCACAGCGGGACGGGGTCTGATGGGACGTACAGGGTGAGGAACCCGTAGAGCCCGTACGCCCCTTACGGCCCGTACGACTCATACGGCTCATACGAGAACGCATACGTCGAAACGCTGGAGGAGGCCATGGAGATCGCCGTGCTGGTGGCGCTGCTGCTGATCGTCGGGGCGGTGGGTGCGGTCGTCGTGCGGCGGCGGTCCGGTGCCGGGCATGAGCCGACATCGGACCTGGACGCCGAGGCCGACGCCAACCGCTGGGTGGTGCGGCTCGGCGGCAGCCTGGCCGGCATCGACGTACGGGCGCAGGCCGGGGCCGGGGGCAGCGCGGCCCAGTCCCTGGCCGACGCCGGCGAACGTCTGCGCACGGCCCGCGCCCAGCTCGCCGCCGCCCGTACGCCGGACCAGTACGCGCTGGTCACACGGACGGCGGTCGAGGGCTTGCATCATGTTCGGGCGGCGCGTACGGCGCTGGGCCTGGAGCCGGTGGTTCAGGAGACGGACCCTGTGACGCGTACGGCGATCAGCAGGCCGCTCGACCAGGCCAGCCGGGTCGTGCGGAAGCCGGGGCGGTCCTCCAGCGCGGCCAGCAGATCGGTCACCGCCTCCTCGTGACCTTCCGGCCGGCCGGGCGTGGGCGTCAGGTCGTCGATGAGATACGTACCGCCGGGTGCGACCAGTTCCAAGGCCCGGTCCAGGTGGGTGAACTTCCCCGGCCAGGTGTCCGCGAAGACGAGGTCGAAGGGGGCGCCGTCGTACTCCTCCAGCCAGCGCCCCGCGTCGGCGCTCACAAAGGTGACGCGTCCGTCGCCGCCGAGGTGCCGCCGGGCGACGTCCTGTACGGAATCCTTGAGCTCGACCGTGACCAGCGTCGCCGTCTCGCTCATCCCGCTCAGCAGCCAGGCGGTGCCTTCGCCGACGCCGGTACCGAGTTCCAGGATCCGCCCGCCGGGGCGGGTCGCGGCGAGGGTGGCGAGCAGACTGCCGGTGCGGGTGTCGCAGGACATGGTGAATCCGGCGGTGTGGGCGGCGGTCTGCAACTCCGGGAGGGCGGCGGGGAGTCGGGTGGTGGTGGGGTTGTCGTCCATGCCGGGATTCTGTGAGCGGGACGACGGACGGCTCAACCCGATTCCGGATCTACCCGGTCCGGGTGCGGTCTTCGCGCAGGTCCTCCCGCCACGTCTTTCCGGCCGAAGTGTCCTCCAGACCGACGGCCAGCAGTTCGCTCAGATACTCCGCCGTGTCGCCGTCGAGTGACCGCATCCCGTGGGCGAGCGCGTCCAGCGCGGCACCGATTCGTTCGTCCTCGCTGTGCGCGACGGCCGCGAGTGCGGCCAGCAAGGGATGCCGTACCGCCGTCGCCTCTTCCACGATCGGCGGGATGCTCTGCGGCCCCAGGGCCAGCGGGCGCAGGCTCATGGATGTCCAGTCTCCGCAACGGGTCTCGAAGGGGCCGACCGCCCACGACGCCGTGGTCCGGCGCCGGCAGACCACGAGGAGCAGTACCGGCATCTCGTACGTGGCGTGCAGATGGGCCAGGTAGAAGGCCCAGCTCGCCGGTTTGTCCGGGTCCGGCTCCGCCTGGAACTCGATCGCGAGCAGGAAGCCGTCCCCGTCGGGGCGCTCGATCTTCAGCAGTGCGCCGGGGCAGCGTTCCAAGAGGGGGATCCGTGTGGTGTCGTGCAGCGCGTGGATGGCCGTCTTCGGGATGGGCGGGATCTGCAGGGCCTCGAAGACGGGGGCGAGGGCGTCCGGGTGCTCGGGGAGGATCCGGTAGGACGCCGGGTGAGACGCCTCGTGAACTGGGGTGACCATGTGGGGCAACCTAGGGGGATCTCGGGCCGGGCGCCCGGCCGACGGGATGGGATCACTCTTTCGGGTTTGGGCTGCTCTTTCGGGTTGGGGTCGTTCCTCCGGGCCGGAACGACGTTCACGCCGTGCGGGCCGGTTCGCATGGGTGACTCCTTGGTGCGGAGCGGAGTTTGGGGAGTCGGGTTGTGCTGCGGAGACGGGCGGTGGCATTGCCGCGCCCGTCCTGGCAGGGCGGTGCGGTGCGCTTCCGGGAGTCCCGGGATTCCGCAGCGTGTGCGTCGCATGACCGACAGTAGGGGGAAATATTTAGCCCCCGCAAGTCGTTCGCGTAGCCTTACACCCGATCGGGGAGTCCCAACCCCACCCGGGCGCTGCGCTGTTGGGGAAGTGAGAGTCGTATGCCGCCGAGGATGCAGCCGACCGTTCGCCAGGTCCGTCTGGGCACCGAGCTGCGCCGATTGCGGGAGACCGCGGGGCTGACGTCACGGGAAGCGGCGGGCTTGCTGGGGATCAACCCCGCGCAGATGAGTCAGTTCGAGGCGGGCAACGTGGGGATCAGCGAGGCGCGGGTACGGCGGCTGATGGCCCATTACGCCTGCCCGGACTCGGAGTTGGTCGAGGCGCTGGTGGAGATGGCGACCGACCGGACTCGGGGGTGGTGGGAGAGGTACCGGGGAGTGCTGCCGCCGGTCTTCCTGGACCTGGCGGAGCTGGAACATCACGCGACGTTCATCGAGGAGATCGCGACCGCGCACATCCCGGGCCTGCTCCAGACCGAGGAGTACGCCCGAGCCGTGTTCGCCTACTGGCGACCGGAACTTCCGGAGAGCGAGCTGGTGCCGAGGGTGGAGCACCGGATGAGCCGCAAGGTGGTGCTGGAGCGGTGCCCCTATGAGGTGGTGCTGCACGAGCCGGTGCTGCGCACACGGGTCGCCGACCGGCGCGTGGCACGGGCCCAGCTGGACGCGCTCCTGGCCCGGTCGCAGGCGCCCGGTGTCACCGTGCGGGTCGTTCCGTTCGACGTCGACGGTTTCGCCGGGGCCAGTGCGGAGTTGCTGTACGTGGGCGGTCGGGTGCCCACGTTGGACACGGCTCAGCGGGACTCCCCGCAGGGGCCGGCCTTCATCGACGCGGCGGCACAACTCCAGTCCATGCGAACGCTCTTTCGTAAGGTGCAAGGAGCGTCCCTCGACCCCGTCCGGTCCCGGGACTTCATCCACCGGCTGGCGAAGGAACTCTGAGACGTGACCCAGTGGCAGAAGTCGAGCTTCTCCAGCGGACCCGATGGCAGCAACTGCGTCGAAGTCGCCCACGGCAGCGCAGAGTTGCTGCTCCGGGAGAGTGACGACCCGGGCCGCGTACTTTCTCTCGCTCCTGCCGCGCTGATCGCCTTCATACGCGAAACCTGCCGCCGATGAGCGAACCGACTCCGGAGTTCACCGAAGCCTTGGCCGTTGTGCTGCGCGACCTTCGTGCCCAGTGCGCCGTCCAGCCCGACATCCGCGACAACGAGGACGGACCCGGCGTCATACTCTTCGCCCCCGACGGCTCCGGGCAGGGCGTCCACGCCGAACCGGATGGACGGGGGCCGGCGACGCTGCTCGCCGAGGTGGCCGATCAGGTGCAGGGATGGGCCGTGGAGGCGTTGTGGGCGGCGGGGGCGTCGGCGGTGTGGCCGGGGTGCCCTGAGCATCCGGATACGCATCCGCTGGGGGTGGAGGTGGTGGAGGGGGCGGCGGTTTGGGTGTGTCCCCGGACGGGGGCTGTTGTTTGTCGCGTCGGGGAGCTGTGACGACGGCTCCGTCCCGCCCCTGGACGGTGGCTGCTCTCCGATCACGACGAACGTGGTGCCGTGTGGCCGTCGCCGGTGATCGCGACGCCGATGTTGCCGCCTGCGGCGATCGAGAGGGGGCCCGATGCCGTCACCGTCGTACCTCCGGCGTCGCCGGTCGGCGTCGGCAGCAGGGACGTCAGCTCGCGCCGCAGTTCCGCGTCCTCGCGCAGTGCCTTCTTGATCTGTTGGCGGAGGGCTCCTGCCGCGTCGTCGTCCTCCGGCTCGGCGGCTGCGTCCGCGACCGCTGACTCCAGCGCCGCCCGGCCCTGCTCGTCACGGTGGTGCCATGCCGCCCGGAGCATCCGGTGGCCGATGTCCGCCGTGGCTTCGACCGCCGCGCTCTCCTCGCGCGTCAGCACCCCACTGCCGTACGCGATCACGGCCGCCGTCAGGTACGGGCTCGCCTGGCCCACCAGGTGATTGATCTCCGTGCTCATCCTCAGCCCCAGTCCTCTCGCCAACCGTCCGGCATCAACACAGCGTAGGGAGACGCCACTTCCCGTAAGTCGGAAACGCGGATGAGGGAATCGCGGTTCCAGTCCCGGGCAACAGCTACCGCTTCAACGCCCGGTACCGCCTCAGCAACGCCGACAGTCTCTCCGGGTCCTTCCCGCCGTTCAGCTCCGTCAGCAGGTCGTCCGGGCACAGTTCGTACAGGTCGCCCCACCAACCCCGGCGGCGGTTGTCGTATATGCGGTAGCCGCCGGGGACGCCCCGGGCTACGTAGCGGCGTTTGCTCATCTCTGGATCACCGGTGGCTCACCACGGGTCGTCCTCCGTCGGGGGGTTCAACGCCTCCTCTTCCAGAAGGCGTTCGGCGATGTCGTCGGCCCAGGTCCGGGCCCATGTCCGGAGGTGCAGGATCGCTTGTTCGTCGAGGCCGTGGCGAGCGAATTCCCTGTCGTCCAGCCACTCGATGGCCTCCAGACGGGACTGGAGGTCGGACAGGTCGAAGGGGGAGGACATGTCCTGGGTGCGGCGGCGGGCCAGTTCCTCCAGTTCGGGGTGGGTCCAGTGGCCCGCGGTGGCGTGCACGGCGATCAGATCGCGGGCCGCGCCCCGGTCGGCCAGGGAGCGTACCTTCGTGCCGATGACGTCTTCGAGGGAGAGGGCCGGGCCGAGACCCGTCTCCACCGGCGGACGCCAGAAGGTCTCCTTCACCAGGTCCAGGGTGCGGTCCTCCGCCGTCGTGGGGTCGGTGATCAGGAGACGGGCCGAGAGAGGGGTCGTCGCCACCTCGGTCACCAGCCAGCCGCGTGACACCAAACCAGAGCGGATCGCCGTCGCGATCCGGTCCATGGGGGTGGGATGTTCGGTCGCCAGCTCCAGGGCGCTTCCGCGGCCGACCCTGTCCAGCAGGCCGTGCGCCTGCGCCGCGTAGTCGCCGGTCAGGGCCAGGTCATACGGGGCGCCGATGGTCAGGATGTCCGTGAGGAGATGGTGGACCGGGTCGGGGAGGTCGTCGGTCGGACGGGGCGGACGGGGGTCGTTCACGTGGGGGCCTGAGTGGTCGTGAGGGATGGGGCCATGGCTGGATTATCACGGCCCCGGGTCCCGACGCCGTTCAGTACGGCCGCTGCCCCACCCAGTTCCCCGGCGGGTCGAAGTTCGCCACCACATACGTCCAGCCGTTGCGGCACTTGGCCTTGGCCGCGCCGATCCGCGTCGAGGTGCGCCAGACCACCTGGGTGTAGTGGAGGCACTGCCTGTCGTTCACGCAGGAGTTCGAGGCGTGGTCGTAGTCGGGCTGCTGGTCCACCCACAGGCGGGCCGCGTCCGGCATCGAGAAGTCGGGGCTGGAGCCCTTGGCCAGGTTCTCGCCGTACCGGCTGTCCGAGTGGACGAGGCGGCAGTCGGCGACCCTCACCCTGGCCCAGTGGCGGGCGTGGGCGGCCACCGATTCGTCCCAGACGAGCGGGGGAACGCCGACGTCGGCCCGCGCCTTGTTGATGATCGACAGGAAGCCGTTGACCTCACGTTTCCGCGCCGCCACGCCCGTCGCCGCCGCTGTCCCACCCGCTGCCTCAGCCGCCGTTCCGGCCACCACCCCGCTCACGGCATCCCACGCCGTCGTCGCCGGCCTCGCGGCCGTCACCTCCTCCACCGCCGTCGGCCGGTGACCGACCGCATGCGCCGCCCCCGGCGTCAGCGTCACCATGGCCGCCGCCATGGCGACCAGCGCCCGCACCCTGTCCAGTCGCACGCCCTGTGCTCCCCCTCTTTCGTCCCCAACTTCCTTGCCGGCACTGCAAGTTGTAGAGGAAGGGCAGGAGACTCCGTGGTGGAGGCAGTCACCTGCCATCCCTTCGGGGGAAACCGGGAGCCGGAGGTTTCGGAGCCTCTTCTCGTGACCCCACCCAACGCCCGACAACGCCCGACAACGCACGAACCGCCCGCGAACTCAGGTGAGTTCGCGGGCGGCTCGTCCAACAGCAGTCAGCCGACGGTTCCTTACGGCGTCACAGTGAGCGGCGTACGTCCCGTCACCGTCTCCCCGTCGCCGAACTCCACGACACCCACGTACCGTTCGCCCTTCTTCGCGTCCGGCCAGGTGACCGTCACCTCGGGGCGGGTGCCCGCGGTGACCTGCTGGGTGGACGGGGTGACCGTGGGGGTCACCGCCGGGGTGCCCTGGCCGACCTCGTACGTCCAAAGGGTGTACTGCTGGCTGGTGGTGCCGGCCGGCAGCTCGTACTGGAGGACGTAGACGTCGTAGTCGCCGGGCGGCAGGTCGGCGTACTCGTCGGAGCCGATGTCGGCCCAGCGGCCCACGTGGTTGCCGGCGGTGTCGAAGGCGTAGAGGTCGATGTCACTGCCCGGTACATGATCCGCGGAGGTGATCGCGACTCGCGTGAACGCGGCGCCCTCGGGGACATGGACCCGGTGCTTCACGACCGCGTCGTTCGTGTGCTGGCTCTCCCAGAAGCGGGACTGGTCGGTGCCCGTGAGGGTGCCGGTGGTCTTCTTGCCCGTGTAGAGGGAGGCCTTGGCCGTCAGATCGCCGTTCCAGCCGACGCCGGGAGTCAGCTTCACCGACTCCTCGCCGGTGACCGTCACCTCGGCCGGTGCGGAGAAGCGGGTGGCGCGGAGCGCGATGGGGCTGGTGACCTTGTGGCCGTAGGAGTCGCTGAGGGTCAGCGAGCCGAAGGACCAGGTGTCGAAGGCGGCGTCCGTGCGCTCGAAACGGATCGTGTACGAGGCCGACTCGCCCGGTGCCAGCCGCAGCGACGCCGGGGTGACCTTCGCCTTGAAGCCGGCCGGGGTCTGGAGCTCGGCCCGGTAGGTGGAGGTCCTGGCGGAGACGTTGGTGACCTTGCGGGTCACGGTCTGGGAGCCGAGCAGGTCGCCGACCGAGATCGACGCGTAGTTCAGGTCGCTCGGGTCGAGCTTCGCGGCTGTGGCGCAGGCGTCCGTGCCGTCCTGTGCGGCCGGTGGCAGACCGATCGCACAGAGGTACGCGGTCCAGTCGGCGGACGTGGAGTCGTAGACCAGGCCGGGGTCGGCGGCGCGGGTGACGCGGGGCGTGCCCGCGCCGTAGTCGATGGGCGTGGCGGAGTCGGCCTGCTGGCGGCCGATGGGGTCGCCCGCCCCGTCCTTCGTGGTCGCCGTCGTCATCAGGGCCGACTTGATCTCCATCGGGGACCAGTCGGGGTGCAGCTGCTTCAGCAGGGCGGCGAGGCCCGCGATGTGCGGCGCCGCCATCGACGTACCGGAGGCGAAGCCGAAGGTGCCCGCGAATCCGGCCTCGGTGCCCGGCACCGTGCCCGCCGGGACGGCCTCGCCGGGGGCGGCGATGTCCGGCTTCAGCAGGTCGCCGTCGCTGAAGTGGTCGGGGCCGCTGGAGGAGAAGTCGGTGACGTCCCGGGTCGACACCGGCTCGCTCCGGCTGGCGGTGAACCCGGCCGTCGCGCCCGCGCCCGCCGCGTACTCCTTCACCACCTTCGCCTCCTCGGGGCTCACCTGGAACATGGGCACCCGGTAGACGTAGGCGATGAAGTCCTGGCCGCTGGTCGGGGTGTGGGCGAGGACGAACGCCTTGCCGCCCGCCGCCGCGACCTCGTCGGCCTTCGTGGTGAGGAAGACACCGTCGCCGCCCCGGTCGCAGACCACGATCTTGTCCCTGGTCTTCGCCGGGTCGAGGGTGCCCGGCGCGCAGAACGCCGCCTGCTCGCGGTCCGCGTCCGCCTTGCGTACGTCGACGGCGTCGACCAGCGGCGCGGACGCGACACCCGGGTTCATGTTGCGGTGGGTGAAGGTACGGCCGTTGCCGAGGACCATGGACCCGGTGTAGCCGGTGTCGTGCGAGGACGCGGCGACCGTGGTGACCCAGGGGGCGGTGTGGCCGACCGTGTCGGGGCCGCCGTTGCCGGACGAGGCGGAGACGAAGACGCCCGCCTTGGCCGCGTTGAACATGGCCTCCTTGGTGGGCGGCCTGGCTATGTCACCGCCGATGGAGTAGTTGATGACGTCCACGCCGTCGGCCACGGCCCGGTCGATCGCGGCGGTGGTGTCCACGTCCCAGCAGCCGGTGCTCCAGCAGGCCTTGTAGTACGCGAGGCGGGACGCCGGGGAGACACCGCTGAGGACTCCCTCGGCGTTGCTGCCGGGGACGGACGCCTTGACACCGTGGTTGCCGGCGGCCGTGGTGCCGGTGTGTGTGCCGTGGCTGTCCCGGTCCATCGGCGAGGAGACGTCGTCGGCGGTGGGCTCGGCGACGCCCTTGCGGAACCACTGGGCGCCGATCACCTTGTTGTTGCAGGTGACCTTGTACGCCGGGTCGGTGCCGGGGTCGCAGTCGCCCTTCCACTTCTTGGCGATGGCCTCGGCGTCCGGGCGTGGCTCCGGCAGCGGGGCGAGCATCGGGTTCGACGGGTCGACGCCGGTGTCGACGATGCCGACGATCACACCCTCGCCGGCGTGCTCGGGGCCACCGACCTTGGACCACAGGCCGTTCTTGCCGCTCAGGCCCAGCATGCGGGGCAGATCGGGGAGCTGGGCGGTGCCGGCCGCTTCCTCGGTGGAGGTGGCGGAACCGGCGGACGTGGCGTCGGGGGCGGAGGGCGAGGGCGCGGGCGACGGGGACGGCTGCGGGGCCCGGTTGCCGGCCCCGGCCCCGGCGCCGCTCCCGGCCCCGGCGTCAGCCCCGGTGCCTGTCCCGGCGTCGGCCCGTCCGGCCGCGCTCACCCCCGGCCCGTGGTCCGGAGCCGGAGCGTCGGACGTCAGGTGGCTGACCGTGCTGCGGGTCAGCGAGACCACGCCGGGCTGGTCGGCCAGCGTCCTGGCCTGCTTGGCGGTGAGTTCGGCGGCGAAACCGTTGAACGTGTAGTCGTAGCGGTACAGCGGCCGGACCCCGGGGACGGCGTCGAGGACCTTGTCCCGGCGGGTGTCCAGATGCTCCAGGTAGTCCTTGACCGCGGCGGAGTCGGTGTCGAGCCGCCGGCCCGCCGTCGAGGCCGTGCGCTTCAGACGGGGCAGTCCGCCCTCGTAGGCGGCTACGGGTGCGTCGGCGAGCTTCACGACGTAGGTGCCGGGGCCGAAGTTCTCGTTGCTTCCGCTCGCGCCGCTCGCGCCGCTCTCAGCGGAGCCGGCGTCGGCGGCGAAGACGGGTGCGGTGACGGCGGTCAGCGTCAGGGCACCGGCGAGAAGGGGCGTCAGAAGGGTGACGGCCGCCCTCGGGCGTATGTGATGGAGTGTCAACTGTGGTCCATGTCGGTCGATTTGGTAAGACCTGGTCCCCCATGGACCTCATTCAACAGATGACTCACCGGTAATAAATCTTGAAGGGTCAAGTACTGGTGGGTCTCCACAGTCGTTTCACAAGAGGCCATCGGAGCCACCGTGAAACACCTCGGATTCACCCGGTGTTGGGTCACTGAACTTCTCAAGTTCAGTTAAGAAGAGGCAAAGGGAGCTCAAAGCTTCACCCGCGATCGTTCCTTGTCATGGACCAGACCCTTCTCGTGGTCGCCGACCTGGCCGCCATCTCCGTGCTGACCTTCGCGGTCTACTTCCCGCGCCACCACCGCCGTGACCTGGTCACCGCGTTCCTCGGCGTCAACGTCGGCGTCCTCGCGGTGGCGATGACGCTCAGCTCCTCCTCCGTGGGCATCGGGCTCGGGATGGGGCTGTTCGGGGTGCTGTCGATCATCCGGCTGCGCTCGTACGAGATCGCGCAGCACGAGATCGCGTACTACTTCTCCGCCCTCGCCATCGGCCTGCTGGCCGGGCTGCCGGAGAGCGTGAACGTGCTGTCGACCCTCCTCATGGCGCTGATCGTCGCCACGATGTACGTCGGCGACCACCCGAAGCTCTACGGTCGCCACCGGCAGCGCAGCCTCCGCCTCGACGCCGCCTACACCGACGAGGACGCCCTGCGCGCCCACCTCGAAGTGCTGCTGGGCGGACGCGTGGTGAACCTCTCCGTGCAGAGCGTGGACCTGGTCAGCGACATCACCCAGGTCGAGGTCCGCTACGTCGTCGCCGGCGCCGGATCCCGTGCGCCGCAGGAGGTGGGCGCCCGGGTCGGCCAAGGGGTCCGGGCATGACGGCCGTGGACCACTCCGTCGCACCGGTCCTCCGGGCGCTGCGGCCCATCGGCCTCGACGAACTGGTCGCGCGCGCCGAGCCGTTGACCCGCGTCGACCGCAAGTACATGCTCCCCGCCACCGAGCTGCCGTTCGTGATCGGCGGCCTGGACGGTGGGGGCACCTCCCGGTCGAGCGGCGTCGAGCCCGGGGGAGTACAGGTGCTGGAGGTGGACGGGCAGCGGCAGTTCGCGTACCGGTCCGTGTACTTCGACACCCCCGACATGGACGGTTACCTGGGCGCCGCCCGACGCCGCCGACGCCGCTTCAAGCTCCGCGTCCGTACGTATCTGCCGTCCAGCCCCGAAGGTGAGGCGCGGCACTACTTCGAGGTCAAGACACGCGGCCCGCGTGGCACCACCGTCAAGCAGCGCATCCCGTACACGGGCGATCTGTGGCGGCTCGACGCCGAGGCCCGCGCGTACGCCGACGAGATGCTCGGCGCGGCCGGCATCGACTCGCGCGGCTTCCGGCTGGTGCCCACGCTCACCACCCGCTACCGGCGCACCACGCTGTTCCTGCCGGACAGCGGCAGCCGGGTCACCGTCGACACCGACCTGACCTGGGCCCTGCCCGACGGCACCGAACTGCGCACTCCCGAGCGGACCATCGTCGAGACCAAGGCCGGGCGCGCCGGATCCAGCGCCGACCGGCTGCTGTGGTCGCTGAAGCACCGGCCCTGCCCGGTCTCCAAGTACGGCACCGGCCTCGCCGCCCTGCGCCCCGACCTCCCCGCCAACCGATGGCTGCCCGTCCTGCGCCGCCACTTCCCCACCGCCCCCGCACTGAACGGGAGTCCCGCATGAGCACGCGATCAACCAGGCGTTTCCGTATGAGGGCCCGAGGCTCTCGTACGACGGTCCGAAACTCTCGTACGACGCTCCGAGGCTTCCGTACGAAGGTCGCGGGCGCCCTCGCCTCCGTGGTCCTCGCCACGGCCGCGCTCGCCGGGTGCTCGGCCGGGAGCGGGTCGGACTCCGAGACGGCGTCCGGTTCGTCGTCGAGTGCGAGCGCGGCGGCGGTGGACGGTGGGCAGACGGCTGCCGCCGTGCTCGCCGACAACGAGGACACCCACGCCGAGGACGGGGACACGGAGTACGACGAGTCCGAGACCGTCGACATCGAACTGAAGGGCGACTCGGCGTCCGCCGACGGCAAGGGCGTGGACGTCGACGGGTCCACGGTGACGATCACCTCCAGCGGCACCTACCGGCTCAGCGGGAGTCTGGACGACGGGCAGATCGTGATCACCGCGCCCGAGGCGACCGTGAAGCTGGTGCTCGACGGGGTCGACATCGCCAGTTCCTCCGGGTCGGCGATCGCCGCCACCGAGGCGGAGCGGCTGGTGGTCGTGCTCGCGGACGGCAGCGAGAACAAGCTGAGCGACACCGACTCCTACGCCGAGGACGCCGAGGCGAACGCCGCCCTGTACAGCGCGGGCGACCTGACGATCGGTGGCAGCGGCTCGCTCACCGTCAAGGGGAACGGCAACGACGCCATCGCCGGCAAGGACGGGCTGGTCGTCGCGGGCGGGAACATCACCGTCGAGGCCGCCGACGACGGGATCCGCGGCAAGGACTACCTGGTGGTGAACGGCGGCGACATCACCGTCACCGCGAAGGGCGACGGGCTGAAGTCCGACAACTCCGACGAGGAGGACGCCGGTTACATCGCGGTCGACGGCGGTACGGTCGCCGTCACCGCGAACGGCGACGCCGTGGACGCCGCCACCGACCTCGTCGTCACCGGCGGCGAGCTGACCGTGAAGAGCGAGGCATCCGACGACACCTCCGCGCACGGGCTGAAGTCCGGTGTCATCACCGTCCTCGAGGGCGGCACGATCGACGTCTCGGCCTCCGCCGACGCCCTGCACGGCGAGGCGGCCGTCCACGTCAACGGCGCCGACGTCACCCTCTCCGCCGGCGACGACGGTGTGCACGCCGAGGGCGACCTGGTCATCAGCAAGGGCACGCTGGACATCACCGGCTCCAACGAGGGCCTGGAGGGCAAGGACATCCTGGTCGGCGGCGGTACGACGACCGTCACCTCCAACGACGACGGCGTCAACGCCTCCGGCAGCGAGGCCACTTCGCAACAGCAGGGCGGAGGCGGCTTCGGCGGCGGGGGCGGCGGCGAGAACGTCGGCGACTACACCGCCAAGGTCACCGGCGGCACCCTCGTCATCAACTCCCAGGGCGACGGCTTCGACTCCAACGGCACCGCCGAGATCACCGGCGGCACGATCGTCGTCAACGGCCCCGAGACGGGCGGCAACGGCGCGCTCGACGTCAACGGCAGTTTCACCGTCAGCGGCGGCACGCTGCTCGCCTCCGGCAGCGCGGGCATGGTCGTCGCCCCGGACGAGGAGTCCGAGCAGGGCTGGCTCTCGGCGACCCTGGACGCGTCGGTCGACGCCGGCACGACCCTCCACATCGTCGACTCCGACGGCGAGGTCGTCGCCTCGTACGTCACCTCCAAGACCATCCAGAACGTCGTCTACTCCGGCGAGGGCATCGAGAGCGGCGAGGAGTACACCGTGTACACGGGCGGCAGCACCTCCGGCTCGGACACCGGCGGCCTCGCCGAGACCGGCGAGCTCGGCTCCGCCGAGAAGATCGCCACGGTCACCGCCGGCGAGGCCCCGGAGGGCGGCGGCTTCGGGGGCGGGCCCGGCGGGGGTGGTCGCGGACAGTAGCCGTACGGGCGCCGGGCGCGCGGGCAGCGGTCGTACGAGCAGGGGGCGCGTGCAGTGGTCGTACGGCGCGGGCGCGGGTCTCGCGGCGGGTGGCGGGCGAGGCCTTCTACTGGGCCCCCGGTCACGCGCCGGAAGCACTTGAGGACTGCGAGTACGTGGACCTCTCGCCCAGGAAGGAGTTCGAGGAGGTCATCGGCCACGTCAAGTCGAACCTGGGCTGACCCCGGCTCAGTTTCTCCTGAGAAAGGGAAAGGTGGAGGCAACCTTTCCCGACACGGCGACCACACATGAGTCGAAGCTCCCTTCACGGGGGCTCCACACGAACCACGTGTTCCTCGAACCACGTACGTTACGTAAGGACTCATCCGTGGCCTCTGCCTCCTCGCGCACGTCCCACCGCCGGTCCCTCCGCAAGCGCCGCGCCCTCGTGGTCACCGCCGCCGCCGTGGCCGCCGGTGTCGGCGCCGGCGTCCTGGTGATGAACGCCAACGCCGGTGCCGTGGACCTCTACCACCAGGTGCTGCCCGCCAAGGACGGCTGGGCGGCGTCCGGTTCCGGAACGACCGGCGGTGCCAAGGCGGACGCGGCGCACACCTTCACGGTCTCCACCCGCGCGCAGCTGGTGAAGGCGCTGGGCTCCCAGACCGACACCACCCCGCGGATCATCAAGATCAAGGGCACGATCGACGCCAACACCAATGACTCCGGCAAGAAGCTGACCTGCGCGGACTACGCCTCCGGCACCGGCTACTCGCTCTCCGCCTACCTCAAGGCGTTCGACCCGGCGACGTACGGCAAGAAGGCGCCGTCCGGCACCCAGGAGACCGCCCGCAAGGCCGCCGCCGACAAGCAGAAGAAGAACATCGTCTTCCGGGTGCCCTCCAACACCACCATCGTGGGCGTCCCCGGCACCAAGGCCGGCATCACGGGCGGCAGCCTCCAGGTCTCGAACGTCAAGAACGTCATCATCCGCAACCTCACCTTCGCGGACACCCAGGACTGCTTCCCGCAGTGGGACCCGACCGACGGCTCGTCCGGCAAGTGGAACTCCAACTACGACTCCGTGACGCTGCGCGGCGCCACCAACGTCTGGGCGGACCACAACACGTTCACCGACGCGCCGACCTTCGACAAGACCGAGAAGACGTACTTCGGCCGCAAGTACCAGGTCCACGACGGCGCCCTCGACATCACCAACGGCTCCGACCTGGTGACCGTCGAGCGCAACCAGTTCCTCAACCACGACAAGACCATGCTGATCGGCAGCAGCGACACCGACAGCACGGGCAAGCTGCGCGTGACCATCCACCACAACGTCTGGAAGGGCATCGTCCAGCGCGCCCCGCTGGCCCGCATCGGCCAGATCCACCTCTACAACAACGTCTACGAGACGACCACGGTCAACGGCTACGCCCCGAAGTACAGCATCGACTCCCGCGCCAAGGCCCAGGTCGTCGCCGAGCGCAACGTCTGGAAGCTCCCCGCCGGCGCGAAGGTCGCCAAGCTGCTGAGCGGCGACGGCACGGGTTCGATCGCGGGCAAGGGCAACCTCGTCAACGGCACGGAGACCGACCTGGTCGCCGCGTACAACTCCGCGAACTCCAAGAAGATCAAGACGACGGTGAACTGGACCCCGACCCTCACGGCCGGCCTCCAGACCTCGGTGAAGAACCTGCTGACGGACCTGACGAACCTGACGGGCACGTCGGCCGCCGGCGCCGGGCTGCTGTCGTAGACGCCGGGCTGCTGTCGTAGAGGAGAGAGCCCTGGCCCGGGAAGCGTTCGGCTTCCCGGGCCGTGGCATGCCGTGCTCGTGGCCGTCCGGCTACCTGGCCACGAACTGCGTGAGGATCGCCTGGACCTCGTAGATGTCCACGCCCTTGGTGAACGTCTTCTCGATCGGCTCGGAGGTGCCGGAGAGCCAGATCTTGAGCTCGGCGTCGAGGTCGAAGTGCCCGGCCGTCTCGACCGCGAAGTGCGTGATGCTGCGGTAGGGGACGGAGTGGTACTCCACCTTCTTGCCGGTGAGCCCCTGCTTGTCGATCAGGATGAGACGGCGGTCGGTGAACAGGATGGTGTCGCGGATCAGCAGGAACGCGGCGTGAACCTGCTCCCCGTGACCCAGCAGGCGTGCGTAGTCCTGCTGGGCCTTGCCGGGATTGACGGTGTGCGCGTTTCCGAACAGTGCCATGTACCGGGAGACGCGCACCGCCGTGCACGGGGTTGCGCGCACTGGGTGCGTGCACGGGTCGCGCGCACGGGTCGTGTGCGCGCTACTGCTGGTTACAGCGTCGGCTCGCCGCCGAAGCGCTCCTTGTACGCCACCAGGTCGTCCTCCGTGAGCTTGGCGAAGAGGACGGGCGGGACGGTGAAGGGCGTACCGGCCGGGACGGAGTCCAGGGACCTGGCCTGGTCGGCGGTGACCCAGGTGGCGGTGTCGTCCTTCAGGGCGAAGGCGCCGCGCATGGCGGCCGACGACGTGGGGATGAACGGCTCGGAGACCACCGAGTAGAGGTGGATGAGGTTCATCGCCGTACGGAGGGTGAGGGCGGCGGCGTCCTGGTCGGTCTTGATCTCCAGCCAGGGGGCCTTCTCCTCCAGGTAGGAGTTGCCCGCCGACCACAGGGCGCGCAGCGCGGCGGCGGCCTTGCGGAACTGGAGGGCCTCCATGTGCTCCTCGTACTCGGCGAGGAGACGCGCGATCTCGTCACCCAGGCGGACCTCCGCCTCACCGGCCGCCGCGCCCGCGGGCACCTCGTCGCCGAAGCGCTTGCGGGAGAAGGACAGGACACGGTTGACGAAGTTGCCGAGGGTGTCGGCGAGGTCCTTGTTGACCGTGGCGGTGAAGTGCTCCCAGGTGAAGGACGAGTCGTCCGACTCCGGGGCGTTGGCGATGAGGAAGTACCGCCAGTAGTCGGCGGGCAGGATGTCGAGGGCCTGGTCGGTGAAGACGCCGCGCTTCTGCGAGGTCGAGAACTTGCCGCCGTAGTACGTCAGCCAGTTGAAGGCCTTGACGACGTCGACCTTCTTCCACGGCTCGCGGATGCCCAGCTCGGTGGCCGGGAACATGACGGTGTGGAAGGGGACGTTGTCCTTGGCCATGAACTCCGTGTAGCGGACGTCGGTGTCGACGTCGTACCACCAGGACTTCCAGTCGCGGTTCTCCGGGTCCTGGTCCGACCACTCCTTCGTGGCGCCGATGTACTCGATCGGGGCGTCGAACCAGACGTAGAAGACCTTGCCCTCGGCGGCCAGCTCCGGCCAGGTGTCGGCGGGGACGGGGACGCCCCAGTCCAGGTCACGGGTGATCGCGCGGTCGTGCAGGCCCTCGGTCAGCCACTTGCGGGCGATGGACGACGCCAGCTGCGGCCACTGGTGCTCGTGCGCCGCGACCCACGCCTCGACCTCGTGCTGGAGCTTGGACTGCAGCAGGAAGAGGTGCTTGGTCTCGCGGACCTCCAGGTCGGTGGAGCCGGAGATCGCCGAACGCGGGTTGATCAGGTCGGTCGGGTCGAGGACGCGGGTGCAGTTCTCGCACTGGTCGCCACGGGCCTTGTCGTAGCCGCAGTGCGGGCAGGTGCCCTCGACGTAACGGTCCGGGAGGAAGCGTCCGTCGGCAGGCGAGTACACCTGACGGATGGCGCGCTCCTCGATGAACCCGTTCTCCTTGAGCCTGCGGGCGAAGTGCTGGGTGATCTCGACGTTCTGCGGGCTGGAGCTCCGGCCGAAGTAGTCGAAGGCGAGGGCGAAGCCGTCGTAGACGGCCTTCTGCGCGTCGTGGGCCTGCGCGCAGAACTCGTCCACCGGCAGCCCCTGCTCCTTCGCCGCCAGCTCCGCCGGGGTGCCGTGCTCGTCCGTCGCACAGATGTACAGCACATCGTGGCCGCGCTGGCGCAGGTACCGCGAGTACACGTCCGCCGGGAGCATGGACCCCACCATGTTGCCCAGGTGCTTGATCCCGTTGATGTACGGAAGGGCGCTGGTGATGAGGTGTCGAGCCATCGCGGGCTGCTCCCAGGTCGTTACAAGGGGTGACGATCGTGGAATTCGGGTCGTCTACGGAACTTTGAAATCGTAGCCGACATGGGTGTGCCGCCCGCTTCTCGTTTTCAGGTGTGAGAAGCGGGCGGCACGGTGGTGGGCGGGCCGGGTGCGGGGCCGGAGCGCCGGGCGGGCTCCGGCGCTACGGGCGCCAGCCGGCCAGGATGCCCTCGTACACCTCGGCGTCCGTCAGCTCGCGCGGGCTCTCGCCGGCGAGGAAGTGGGAGGCGTTGCCCGTCTTGAGCTTGCGGAGGTAGTCGAAGGCCTTGTTCTCCGGGTCACCGAAGGCGACGAAGGCGAAGTGGACGGCCGGGTGGTTCTTCGCGGCGTCCGTCAGCGCCTGGGTGGCCGGGGTCTTCGCGTCCGGGGCGCCGTCCGTCTGGAAGACGACCAGGGCCGGGGCCTTGGGGTCGGCCGACTTCTGGTGCTGGGCGAGGACCTCCTCCACGGCCACGTGGTAGCTGGTACGGCCCATGCGGCCCAGGCCGTTGTGCAGCTCGTCGACCTTGTTCTCGTACCCGGCGAGGGTGAGCTCTCCGGTGCCGTCGAGCTCGGTCGAGAAGAAGACGACGGGTACGGTCGCCGCCGGGTCCAGATGGGCCGCGAGGGCGAGCGTCTGCTCACCGAGCGCCTGAGCGGAACCGTCCTTGTAGTACGGCCGCATCGACGCGGAGCGGTCGAGAACCAGGTACACCTTCGCACGGGCCCCGACGAGGCCCTGCTTCTCCAGCACGGCACGGGCGGCGTCGTACGCGGTGACGAGGCCGGGGGCGTCGGCCCGAACCCGCTCCACGTCAACGGCCTGCCCACCCGCGGGGCTTTCACCGACGGGGGTGGGTGCCACCAGCGGGGCATCCTCACCGTCGGCGACTGCGGGTTCGGGGGAGGGGGCGGATTCGGTGGACTCGGACGGCTCGGTGGGCTCCGTGGGCTCGGTCGCGCGGGGGGTTTCCGCAGATTCGGAGGCTGCCACGGGCACGGGGGCCTCCGCAGGCTCGGGGGTCACTGCGGGTTCGGAGGTCTCCGCAGGGGCGGTGATCTCCTCGGGTACGGGAACCTCGGCGGGTGCGACCGCCTCCGTGGACGCGGGGGTCTCCGCAGCCGCGGCTACGGGTTCCGGTGCGGTGTCCGGCTCCGTGGCAGCTGCGGGCTCCGGCTCCTCGGCAGCCGTGGGCTCGGGCTCCGGTACGGTGTCCGGCTCCTTGGCGGCCGTGGGCTCGGGCTCCGGTGCCTCCACGGCCTCGGGCTCTTCCACAGCCGTGGGTTCCGGTGCGGTGTCCGGCGCCTTGACGGCCGTGGGTTCCGGTGCCTCCACGGTCTCGGGCTCTTCCACAGCCGTGGGCTCCGGCGCCGGCGCCTCCGCGGCCTCGGGCTCCGACCGAACCTGCGGCTCGGGGTCGGCCTCGGACTCGGGGGCAACCGCGGCCTCCGGCTCGGAAGCGACTGCCGCCTCCGGCTCGTCGACGGGCTCGGTGTCGGCCACGGCGACCGGCTCCGCGGCCTCGGCCTCGGCCTCGGCGGCAGGCTCCGCCGGGCTCTCCGTCTCCGCGTTCACGACAGCGGGCTCGGCGTCCGGCTCAGCCTCGACCACGGCGGCGGACTCGGCCCCGGCGCTCGTCCCGGGCTCGTCCGCGCCGGTCTCCGGCGTCTCCACGTCCCCGTCGGCGGACGCGGACTCGGAGCCGCCACTCAGCTCGGCCCCCTTCGCGGCCACCGGCTCCGCCTCGACTTCCGCAACGCCTTCGGGCCCCGCCTCGACAACCTGCTCGGCCTCGGCCTTCTCCGCCGCCACCTCGGTCTCGGGCGCCGCAGCTTCGGCCTCGGCAGTCTCCCCCTCTACCTCGGCATTGGGCGCCGCAGGCTCGGCTTCGGTCTCCGCCACCGGCTCGGGCTCGGGCGTGCCGGGCTCCTCCTCGGCGGCAGCGGCAGCCTTCGGCTCGGCAGCCGCCGTCGGCTTCGCCGCAGCCTCGGCCTTCTCCGCCTCAACCTCGGGCGCCGCAGGCTCGGTCTCCGTGACCGTCTCGGCCTCGGCCTTCACCTCGGGCTCCGCCGCCGAGGAGGAGGCAGGCTCCTCCTCCTCGGTGGCGGCAGCCGCGACCTCCGGCTCGGCGGCCACGGTCGGCTCCGGCGCAGCCGCCCGGGTCTCCCCCGGCTCCTCACCCCTCGGCTTCGGCACGGTCACGTTGTCGAACGCCGCGGAGACGAGTTCGTCGGCGACGGACGGGGCGGGCTCGGTCGCGGGGGTGGGCACCGAGCCCGTCGGCTCCGCCTCGGCGGTGGTCGTCGGCTCGCTCGCCGGGGCCGGAACCTTCGGCTCGGCCTCCGGCGAGGAAACCGGCGTGGCTTCCTGCGAAGGAACCGCGTCGTGTCCCTTGCGGGAGCGGCCGAACGCGTTCCGCAGACGAGAAAGAATGCCCATCAGTGTCCTTTCGAGGGGATCACCGGACGCGGCCGGTGAGGAAGTCGAGTCCAGCTCTGCGGCGCGGAGCGGCACTCCGACCGGGCTTCAGGGGTTGTCACCATGTGTGCTCTGTCAGTCACGTGTCGTATGTACAGTTGCCGAGTGGTTGTGCCCAGGAAGGTACGCCGGGTCTCCGGTGACGTGTGAGACCTCGGAGCCCTCGTGGTGTGGTGCCCGAAGTGCCGCCGCCCGGTGCTCGGAGGGACCGGCGGTGGGAGATCGTGGCGCTGAAGGTACTGGCAGAGCGGCGGGGAGAGCGGCAGGAGAGGCGGACGGGGAGGGGAAGGGGCGGAGGAGATCCGCGCTGACACGTTCCTGCCCCGCGCCTGCCCGGCCGGTGGGCACACCGCGAAGGAGAACGGCGTCAGGTGACGTGCCGCACAGGCGACGACGCAGGAAGCCCGCGCGGCTACGCGTGGGTGGAGTCACGTGCGCAACCCTTCGCGTGAGTTGAAGCCCGTCAATCCCTGGCCAGGACGGACACGTAAGGTTAACGGCCGTGGGTGGTGATCTTGGGGTGGGGCGGGGGGGCTTTCCCTATCCCCGGCGGTCGGCGCTGTCAAGGTCGCCTCAACTGCCGCAGGTTCACCGCGTGTTCACCTTCCGGCCGTGTTTTCGAACGCACGCGCCCCTAACGTCGCGCTCACACCAAAAAGACATATATAACGAGCAAGGAGCGCGCTGTGCGCAAGCTGCTGCCCATGATCGGCTCGCATTCCGGCGGCCGTTCCGCCATGACCTGTCGGTTCCGTTGTGGTGACGCCTGCTTCCACGAGGTCCCGAACACCAGCACCAACGAATACGTGGGTGATGTCATCGCGAGCGCGCTCAGCCGCCGCTCGGTGATGAGAGCCGCCGCCGTCGTCTCCGTGGCCGGGGCCGCGACGACCTTCGGGACGGCCATGCCCGCCGCCGCGGCCACCAACGCCACCACGGCCACCACCGGCGCCGCTGCCTCCTCGAAGAACTACAAGACGCCCACGAAGAAGGCCGCCCGCGGTCTCCGCTTCACCGCCGTCGCGCCCAACACCGCCGACGCCGTGACCGTCCCGGACGGCTACCGGCAGAACGTCGTCATCCGCTGGGGCGAGCCCATCCTGCGCGGTGCCCCGGCCTTCGACCCGGAGAACCAGACGGCCGCCGCCCAGGCCGGCCAGTTCGGGTACAACAACGACTTCCTCGCGCTGCTCCCGCTCCCGGGCGAGCGTCACCGCAAGCTCCTCGTCGCCAACCACGAGTACACCGACGAGGTCCTGATGTTCCGCGGCTACGACGCCGCCAACCCGACCCGCAACCAGGTCGAGGTCGCGTGGGCCGCCCACGGCCTCTCCGCCGTCGTCGTCGAGGAGGACCGCCGCACCGGCAAGCTCACCGCCGTGCCCCGGCACCACCTCAACCGGCGCGTCACCGCCACCACCGAGTTCAAGCTGACCGGCCCCGCCGCCGGCTCGGACCTCCTCAAGACCTCCGCCGACCCGACCGGCACCAAGGTCTACGGCACCCTCAACAACTGCTCCGGCGGCACCACCCCCTGGGGCACCACGCTGCACGGCGAGGAGAACTTCAACCAGTACTTCGCCAACAGCAGCCGTACGACCGACAAGCGGTACGGCATCGGCACCGGCGCCACCGAGCGCAAGTGGGAGCGGTTCGACAAGCGGTTCGACGTCGCCCAGGAGCCGAACGAGGTGCACCGCTTCGGGTACGTCGTCGAGTTCGACCCGTACGACCCGGCCTCCACTCCCCGCAAGCACACCGCCCTCGGCCGCTTCAAGCACGAGGCCGCGACCATCCGGCTGACCTCCGACGGCCGTCCCGTCGTCTACTCCGGTGACGACGAGCGCTTCGACTACTTCTACAAGTTCGTCAGCAGCAAGCGGATGAAGAAGGGGTCGAGCCGCGCCGTCCGCGAGCACAACCTCTCGCTCCTCGACGAGGGCACCCTCTACGTCGCCAAGCTGACCGGCGACTCCCCGGCGATCGAGATCGACGGCACGGGCAAGCTGCCGAGCGACGGCGAGTTCGACGGCAGCGGCGAGTGGATCCCGCTGGCCACCGCCACCGCCAAGGGCGCGGTCTCGCATGTCGAGGGCATGACCGCCGACGAGGTCTTCGTCTTCACCCGCCTCGCCGGTGACAAGGTCGGCGCGACGAAGATGGACCGTCCCGAGGACATCGAGCCCAACCCGGTCTCCGGCAAGGTCTACGTCGCCCTCACCAACAACTCCAACCGCGGTGTCGGTACGAACGCCAAGGCGGACGAGGCCAACCCGCGCAACACCAACAAGCACGGCCACGTCCTGGAGCTCACCGAGCGCTGGAACCGGCCGGAGAGCACCAAGTTCGCCTGGCTGCTCTTCCTCGTCGCGGGCGACCCCGACGACCCGGCGACCTACTTCGCCGGCTTCCCGAAGGACGACGTCAGCCCGATCTCCTGCCCGGACAACGTCGCCTTCGACCCGTACGGCAACCTGTGGATCTCCACCGACGGCAACCAGCTCGGCTCGCACGACGGTCTGTTCGGCGTGGCGACCAAGGGTGACCGGCGCGGTGAGCTGAAGCAGTTCCTGACCGTCCCGAGCGGCGCCGAGACCTGCGGCCCGATCGTTCAGGACCGCCGCGTCCTCGTCGCCGTGCAGCACCCGGGCGAGCTCGACGGCGCCTCCGTCGAGAACCCGAAGAGCACCTGGCCCGACGGCCCCGGCAAGATCGTCCGCCCGGCGGTCGTCGCGGTCTGGCGCGCGGACGGCTGCGACATCGGCGTCTGATCCCGGACAGCACCACATGAGAGTGCGGGGCGGCCGGCGCCAACGTGTCCGCGTCCAACATCGGCAACGCCCTGGGCGCCTGGACCGGAGGTCTCGCGATCACGGCGGGCTTCGGCTACACATTGCTCGACGCCCCTCATCCCCCTCCGCCGCCCACCCGGGCGTGAACCCGCCCGCGCCGCACCACGTCGCCGACCCGGGCGGGCACCTCCTCAGCTGGACTTGCCCCGTCCGGTGAGCGCGTCGCGGAGGCGGTCGACCAGGCCGGCGCCGGGGGCCAGCAGCTTGTTGGCCGGGGGCTTGTCCGGT
>NZ_AEJC01000602.1 GCF_000317595.1 Streptomyces ipomoeae 91-03
GCGTCGCGCTCGGCGAACACCGAGCTACGGGCGGCGAAGAAGATGTCCTGAGCACCGCGGAAACGGTTCCACAGGTCGTCCTCGTGCTCGCGCTGGGCACGGCCCGCGGCCTTCCAGTCCGCCATCAGCTCGCGGTAGCGCGCGGCCGTGGGACCCCAGTCGGTCGAACTCGACAGCGCCTCGGCCTCCGCGACCAGCTTCTCCTTGGTCTTGCGGGCCTCCTCGCGCTGCGCGTCGAGCTGCGCGAAGTGGGCCTTGCGGCGCTTGGAGAACGCCGAGCGGGCATGCGAGAAGCGGTGCCAGAGCTCGTCGTCGGACTTGCGGTCCAGCCGGGGCAGGCCCTTCCAGGTGTCCACCAGCGCCCGCAGCCGCTCACCGGCGGACCGCCACTGGTCGGACTGGGCCAGCTCCTCCGCCTCGGCGACCAGGGCCTCCTTGGCGTGCCGGGCCTCGTCCGTCTGCTTCGCCCGCTGCTGCTTGCGCTCCTCGCGACGCGCCTCGACGGTCTCGACGAGCTTGTCCAGCCGCTTCCTCAGCGCGTCCAGGTCACCGACCACGTGATGCGCGTCGACCTGCTCCCGAATGTGGTCGATCGCGGCCTGCGCGTCCTTCGCCGACAGGTCGGTGGTCTTCACACGCTTCTCGAGGAGGCCGATCTCGACAACCAGGCCTTCGTACTTGCGCTCGAAGTAGGCCAGCGCCTCCTCAGGGGAGCCGGCCTGCCAGGAACCGACGACCTGCTCGCCGTCGGCCGTACGCACGTACACGGTCCCCGTCTCGTCGACGCGGCCCCACCGGTCGCTGCTCACAGCGCCTCCTCCACATGATGCCTGCGGGGGGCCTGAAGCTCCCCCGGGCATCGTCCACAGTTTCGTCACGGCCAACATAGGCGACCGGCGGGTTGCCTGTCCGCATCCCGCGCGACCGAAATTTCACTGCCGGCGGTCAGGACTTCTTGACAGTCGCCTTGTTGATCACCACGGTCGCATTGGGCGTCCCATCACCCATTCCCGTGTTCTCGCCCGCATCGGCGATCTTCTTCAGAACCTTCATGCCGTCCTTGGAGACCGTGCCGAACGGCGTGTAGTTGGCCGGCAGCGGGCTGTCCTGGAACACCAGGAAGAACTGGCTGCCGCCACTGTTCTTGCCCTCACCGGTCTGCGCGTTGAACTGGTTCGCCATGGCGACCGTGCCCGCCGGGTACACATCGCCCTTCAGCCGCGAGTCCTTCAGGTTCTCGTCCGGGATCGTGTAGCCGGGACCGCCCATGCCGGTGCCCTGCGGGTCACCGCACTGGAGCACGTAGATGCCCTGCGTGGTGAGCCGGTGGCACTTGGTGTGGTCCAAGTAGCCCTTGTTCACGAGGAAGTTGAAGGAGTTCACGGTGTGCGGGGCCTTCGCCGCGTCCATCGCTATGCCGATGTCACCGCAGGTCGTCTGCAGATCCATCGTGTACTTCGCGGTCTTGTCGATGGTCATCTCGGGCTCCTTCTTGAAAGTGAGCTCCTTGACCTTGCCCTCGGCTGCCTTCTCGCACGGGTCCGGCGCCTTGCTCGGCGACGCGCTCGGCGTCACCTCCGCGCTCGCGTTGTCCTTCTTGCCGTCGCCCTTGAGGACGTCCGTCGTATACAGCGCCACACTGCCGACCAGGATCACGCCGAGAACCGAGGCGATCACGGCGTTCCGGACATGTGCCTTGCGCCGTGCCTGGGTGCGCCGCTGCTGCTGCCGCAAGAACTTCTCCCGGGCGAGCTGACGCCGCCGCTGCTCCTGGCTGACCACGGGGTTCTCTCCTCATGCGTCTCGTACGTCGACGGGTGCGTCGCGCGTCTCGTGAGTCGACTGTCTCTGTGTGACCCGTACCGTATATGGGTTCGCTGAGGAAACGGCAGCGCCGGTAGGCTCTGATCCACAGCAACCCACCCCCGTACGACGAATCCGAGGACGATCGTGCTCATTGCCGGGTTCCCCGCCGGGGCCTGGGGGACCAACTGTTACCTGGTCGCCCCCGCCGCCGGTGAGGAGTGCGTGATCATCGACCCGGGCCACGAGGCCACCCAGGGAGTCGAGGAGACGCTGAAGAAGCATCGGCTCAAGCCCGTCGCCGTCGTCCTCACCCACGGCCACCTCGACCATGTGGCCTCGGTCGTCCCCGTGTGCGGCGCGCACGACGTACCGGCGTGGATCCACCCCGAGGACCGGTACATGATGAGCGACCCCGAGAAGGGGCTCGGCCGTTCCATCGGCATGCCGCTGCTGGGCGAGCTGACCATCGGGGAGCCCGACGACGTCAAGGAGCTGACCGACGGTGCCGAGCTGCAGCTGGCCGGTCTGGAGCTGTCCGTCGCGCACGCGCCCGGCCATACCAAGGGGTCGGTGACCTTCCGGATGCCCGAGACCGCGGAGATCCCCTCCGTGTTCTTCTCCGGGGATCTGCTCTTCGCCGGCTCCATCGGACGCACCGACCTGCCCGGCGGTGACATGGCCGAGATGCTCGACTCGCTGGCCCGCGTGTGCCTGCCGCTCGACGACTCGACCGTGGTGCTGTCCGGCCACGGCCCCCAGACGACCATCGGCCAGGAGCGCGCCACCAACCCGTATCTGCGGCAGGTGGCCGCCGGCGGCCAGGGAGTCCCCGGGACTCCCCGACGAGGAATGTGACAAGAGACCTTCCGTGAGCACCTTTCAGGCCCCCAAGGGCACGTACGACCTGCTGCCGCCGGACAGCGCCAAGTACCTCGCCGTCCGCGAGGCGATCGCCGCGCCGCTGCGCAACTCCGGCTACGGCTACATCGAGACGCCCGGCTTCGAGAACGTGGAGCTGTTCGCGCGCGGTGTCGGTGAGTCCACCGACATCGTGACCAAGGAGATGTACGCCTTCGAGACCAAGGGCGGCACCAAGCTGGCCCTGCGCCCCGAAGGCACCGCCTCCGTCCTGCGCGCGGCTCTGGAGGCCAACCTGCACAAGGCGGGCAACCTCCCGGTCAAGCTCTGGTACTCCGGCTCGTACTACCGCTACGAGCGTCCCCAGAAGGGCCGCTACCGCCACTTCTCCCAGGTCGGTGCCGAGGCCATCGGAGCCGAGGACCCGGCGCTCGACGCCGAGTTGATCATCCTGGCCGACCAGGCGTACCGCTCGCTGGGCCTGCGGGACTTCCGCGTCCTGCTGAACAGCCTGGGCGACAAGGAGTGCCGTCCGGTCTACCGGGCCGCCCTCCAGGACTTCCTGCGCGGGCTGGATCTGGACGAGGACACCCTCCGCCGCGCCGAGATCAACCCCCTGCGCGTCCTGGACGACAAGCGTGAGTCGGTCCAGAAGCAACTGTCGGGCGCCCCCCTCCTGCGCGACTACCTCTGCGACGCCTGCAAGGCGTACCACGAGGAGGTGCGCGAGCTGATCACGGCGGCGGGCGTCTCCTTCGAGGACGACCCGAAGCTGGTGCGTGGCCTGGACTATTACACCCGTACGACCTTCGAGTTCGTCCACGACGGTCTCGGCTCCCAGTCCGCGGTGGGCGGCGGCGGCCGCTACGACGGCCTCTCCGAGATGATCGGCGGCCCCGCGCTGCCGTCCGTCGGCTGGGCCCTCGGCGTCGACCGCACGGTCCTGGCCCTGGAGGCGGAGGGCGTGGAGCTCCAACTCCCGGCGTCCACCAGCGTGTTCGCGGTCCCGCTGGGCGAGGAGGCTCGCCGCGTCCTGTTCACGAAGGTCACCGAGCTGCGCAAGGTGGGCATCGCGGCCGACTTCTCGTACGGCGGGAAGGGACTCAAGGGCGCGATGAAGAACGCCAACAGGAGTGGGGCTCGGTACGCGATCGTGGCCGGGGAGCGGGATCTCGCCGAGGGCGTCGTCCAGCTCAAGGACATGGAGTCCGGTGAGCAGGTCGCCGTGGGCGTGAACGAGATCGTGGCGGAGCTGGAGGCCCGCCTGGGCTGATCCG
>NZ_AEJC01000603.1 GCF_000317595.1 Streptomyces ipomoeae 91-03
CCCCTTTCGCCGTGCCGGCGTCCGGCCCGTCACTCCGAGCTGAGACGGGCGTGGAGCAGTGTGGCCCGGGGGAGTTCGGTGCCCGGGGGGTGCTCCTGGCTGAAGAGCCGTACCAGACCCTTGGGAGCCGACGACCACTGCTCCTGGAAGTCGGGAACCGCCCGCAGGTCATCGAGGAGCAGGGCCACCACATACGCGATCTCGGTCGGCCGGTCGCCCCATCCGTCACCCCACCAGAGATGTTCGTTCACGGCACAGGGCGCGGGAAGGACGAGCCCCTCGTCGGTCGTGACCCAGGCGGTGTCCCTCAGGACGACGGAGGCCAGCTGCCCGTTCGCGGGCAGCGACAGGGGAGAGCAGAACCGCCACTTGCCTCGCCCGGGACCGTCGCCATCGGTACGAAGGGCGGGCATGCCGGTCAGCGGGTCGGTGAAGAAGGCGTCCGCCGCGGTGTTCCGGGCGAGTGCGACGTGGCCGGCGGTCGGGTCGCATGCGACAAGGCGCTCGATCCACCGCTCGACCGTTTCGTCGGGTCGCTCGATCTCCGTGAAGGCGCCGTACGGCAGCAATTCCGGGTCGTACGCACGGGCCACCCGCAGGGCGGCGGCGGCATCGGACTCGTAGCTGTCGCCGATCGCCTTCCAGCCCGCTGTCAGGAGTGCTCGATCCTCGACCTCGGGGATCGGATGGGCCGTGACATCGGGGTGCGCGCCGATGATGACCGACCGGGTCCCACGCCGCTCCTGTCCGAAGACGCGGATCTCCCCTTCGACGTTGCCCACTGACTGGTTGCGCATGACGTTCGCCATGTCGAGGAGCGCAGTGCGGGCTTCCTCGGGCAACGCGGTGTTCTGCGCGGCTTGTCGCAGCGTCGTTTCGTCCTCGTCGGCCGGTACGTGGACGATGGAGGGTTCCGAGCCCGGTCGCCACTCGGTGACCAGTTCGGGAAGGCGTAGCCGCGAGGGCCACCACGGCAGGGGCTGACCGGCCAGGGCGCAGATGACTCCCCACGAGGCCTCGTACTCGATGTAGGGGTGCGCGGTGTCGGCGGCCCACAGGGCAGGTCCCGTGATGCCCAGGTCCCCGTACAGGGTGCATACGGTGACGATGCCGTGGGTGTCCCGCGTCTTGGCGAGGGAGGCGGCGACGGCTGAGGCGGCTCCACGATCCGTGGTGTGCACGACGCGGACGATCCCGAGATCGGTTGCCCAGTCGATGGCCGGGCCGTAGGGGGTCTGGGTGCTGTCGTGCCGGCTGCCGGGCCGGAGGCCGCTCGGCAGAGGTCTGAGCAGCAGGGCACCCCGCAGCGCGAAGGCGGGCGTCTGAGCTGCCCAGCTGTAGACCGATGTGGCCGACCAGAGAGTGTCGCCGGCTCGTTCCCGGTCGCCGTGGTGGGCGTCGGGCCGGGGAAAGTCGGGGTACCGCCGGGTCAGTCCGCGGACGCCGAACACACCGTGTCCGAGGAGCTGACGGACGTCGGCTCGGGTGAGGTGCTGGGCACGTCGCCTCCTGCGCCGTTGCCGGAAGCTCATGGACGGGGGCCCCGACCGCGTGGACGGTGCTTCACCGTCCGGGTGCGACGAGCCTTCTGCGCCCGTCCCGTGGGGTCTGACGCGATGGAGTTGCCATGCGCCGCGGAGTCGTTCCAGGGCCAGTCGTGCGCTGTCGGCCGAGACGCCCAGTTCGAGACGGGCGGCGCCGAGTTCCTTCAGGCGTGCGGTGTCGGTCAGCAGTCGGTTGGGGCCGGTCTCGTCCGCCGAGCGTCGTGGGATGAACACGTCGACCACGGTCATCGCGAACAGCATGTACGCGGTGAGTTCCACCCACTGGGCGCGCAGATCGTCGTCCGCCGGGGCGTCCCCCGAAGAGAGACGGTGCAGTTCCCGGTGGAGCGACTTCCGGACGTCCCTGCCGGGTCGGACCATGCGCAGCCTGTCCACCGAGCCGTGCAGATCGTGCAGGAGTACGCCCCAGGCGGCGTCATGGGGCTGCGAGCCGAGGACGACGCGGAAGCTGGAGAGGGTCTCGGTGACCTCTTCGAGGAGAAGACGACCGGCGATGCTGCGCAGATCGGTCTCGTCGGTGCGGTGCCGGATCTCGATCACCTTGCGGGTGAAACGGATCAGGTCGCGCGGAATGCCGCCGGAGAGGACGTACACGAGGGCGACGAACGGATCGGTGAACCCCGGTACCCGTGTCTGGAGCAGCTCCTTCGCCTCCTCCAGTGTGCGCGGCTCCATGTGGAGGATGTCCTCCAGGGAACTGTCGGTGACGTCCCGGACGGGCAGGCCCCGGCGGATGAAGGTGGCGCCGACGTCTTCCGACACGGACAGCAGGAAGTACACGTTGGGTATCGCGAAGATCGCCTTGATCTCGGCGAGGAATGCCCGGGCCTGTTCGGTCGAGCCGAGTCGGTCCAGTTCGTCGATGCCGATGAACACCTTGTGATCTCTGTCGTCACGGATGTACTCACTGATCCGGGCGAGGAGTTCACGGAACTGTGTGACGAGTTCCGGATAGGTCAGCGGGCGGGACGAGGAACCGCTGGTGCGGGCCAGGCCGAAGGTGAGCGCGCTCATGGCGGTGATTCCGGCGTTGTGGGTCAACCCCGCCGTCTGCATGTGTCGCAGTAGGTGGAGATGGCTGCGGCAGTCGCTGATCAGCTGTTTCTGCCGTCTGCTCGCGAACAGGGGACCGGTGATACTCCGGGCCAGAAACAGCAGCCCTACGGCGATGAAAAGGGCGCGTGTGACACCTGGGTGCTCCTGCCACGCCGAATGGTAGGCGTCCTGGATCCTGCCCAGCCAGTGGACCGTGGCCTCTCGCCCCTCGGACCCGGCCCAGCGATACGTGCCTCGCGCCCAGCTTTCGAGGCCTGTGGCGAGCAGGAGCAGTCCGGCGGACAGCAGGAGGAGTTCGCGGATGAACCGGATGAAGCGACGGAAAAGACCCGTGGGGCGCAGGCGCAGCAGGAAGGGTTCGCGCGCACGTTCACCGAGGCGTTCGAGGAAGCTTCGACAGACCTGCTGGAAAAGGCTCAGCAGGAATTCCTCCGGACGGTAGTTCGCCGGAGTCTGCACGATGACGCGAAAGTGGTTCCGCGCCGGCATGCCGTCGAGA
The DNA here is from genome assembly GCF_000317595.1 of Streptomyces ipomoeae 91-03. Taxonomy (GTDB): domain Bacteria; phylum Actinomycetota; class Actinomycetes; order Streptomycetales; family Streptomycetaceae; genus Streptomyces; species Streptomyces ipomoeae. Next base: position 3,121 of record NZ_AEJC01000603.1, read on the forward strand.
CGCCCTTCGCAGGCCTTTCTCAGCAGCGTCGTCTTTCCCACTCCCCGAGGCCCGCACAGGGCGATGGCCCCGCCGTCCATCTGGTCGAGCTTGTGACGCAGCGAGACCTCGACACGGCTCGACACCCAGAAGCTGGGGTCATGGGCGTGCAGCAGACCCCTGTGGTGCCGCGTGACCAGGAGGCTGTCGTGTTCCGGGCCGAGGAGGTTGGTGATCTCGCGACTCATCACGGGCACGAGCCGCCGGCTCAGACCGAAGTAGGCCCAGTGGGCCAGATACGGGTACGTCCGGACGGCCCGACGGCACCATCGCACAGAGAGGAACGCTGCCCACAGTTGATGCGTGAAGTTGCTCCTGCCGGTCGGTTCGTGGAATTCGGCGAGCGCGGCGAGTGCCACCCAGGACAGCAGGAGCAGATCGCCCCACCAGGCCATTCCCACCAGTCCGGAGAGGATGGCGCGGATGAGCGCGGCAAGGAAGACCGTGGGCAGAAAGTCTCCCTGGACGCATCGGGCCACCGCCGTACGGAGTTCGGCGTGGCTCCGGTCCAGCCGCTGCCCCAGTCGCCACAGCCGCTCGTACCGCTCCTCCCGGTCCAGAACCGCGTCCGCGACGGCGTCCTCACGCATGACCTCGCGCAGGGCCGACTTGGTGATCTCCTGCCGGTTCAGGGACAGATAGGCCCGGATGTCGTCGTGCTTCAGGGCTTGTTCGACCGCGAGGTCATAGAACGTCCGCACACAGTCCGGCTCTTCGTCCCACACGCTCATGCGGGCATTCTCGCGTGAGCCGTCCGGTCAGTTCCCCGCGGCCCACTCCCGCAGCGCCGCCTTGCTCGCGAAGTCGGCCACGTTCTTGTCGAGGGGGCTGTCCGTGTACTGGTGGAAGCGCCACTTGGCCTTGATGCGGGGTTTGCCGGCGGTGACGTAGTCGGCTATCCAGAGGCCGTCGCCGGCGTAGGAGGTGCTGTCGACGGTGAGCCAGTAGTTCCTGTTGCAGTAGAGAACGACCCGGTGATTCGGGCGCAGTCGCTTCACCTTGCGTATGAAGCGGTCCTTTTCCGCGTTCGTGGCGTGGGTGCCGTCGCCGGTCGATTCCCAGTCGACGGCGAGGATGTCGCCCGCCTTTTCCGGGGCTTTGCCGACGAAGTATTCCGCTTGCGCGTCGAGGTTGCCCGGCCAGAGGAAGTGGTAGAAGCCGACGACCAGGTCGGCGTCGCGGGCGGTTTTCGTCTGGGCGGTGAGTTTGGGGTTGGTGTAGGTGCGGCCCTCGGTGGCTTTGATGAAGACGAAGGAGAGGCCGTCCGTGGCGTAGGCGGAGGGTTGGTGCGAGCTGACGTCCATGCCTCGCAGCATGAGGGCTCCAGATGTGGGGGGAGGCGGGGGGGAGTGGGGGTCAGGGGGCCGCTGTTCTGGTGGCCAGGGTGGTTATCTGCGACAGGAGTTCCGCAGGGGGTTTGTTCAGGTTCAGGGCGTGGGCGGTGATCGTGATGCGGGAGCGGCGGATCGCGTGGCCGGTGGGTGTGGTGTCCGGGGTGGTGGCCGCGTAGATCAGGTGGCCGTGGGGGAGGCCCAGGGCCGTGCAGTAGGACAGGAGTTGGTAGAGGTGGTCCACGGGTGGGGCCGTGGACTTGAGGAACGTGTACTTCGCGTCCACCACCGAGACCGGGCGGCCCTGGCGGTAGAGGACCAGGTCGGGGCGGAACGAGGCGCGGCCCGCCTGGTCCAGGTGGTGGACGTCCTGGGGAGCGCAGCGGATGCCGTGGCGGGTCAGGGCCGCGCCGAGTGCCAGCGTCAGGAAGCGCTCGAAGACCCTCGGCATGTCCAGGAGGAAGCCGTCCGTCGGGATCGGGGTGCCTCCCTCCGGCTGGACCGAGCGGCCGGAGAGGAGCAGTTCGGCCAGGCGGAGGGCCGGGGCGTAGCGGGAGTTGAGGCGGGTGGGGGTCCAGGTGGGGAGGGGTGCGCCGGGGTGCGGGCGGTGGACGCCGTGGAGGCGGTCGGTGAGGTGGCGGAGGGCCAGGCGGGTCGGGGAAGGGATGCCTGGTAGGTGCGCGGCCAGATGCAGGGCGGCCAGGAGGATGCGGTTCTCGGCGATGTCCGGCGTGTGGTCGTCGTACTGGACCGCCATGGGGAGGGGCAGACCCGTGCGGCGGAGTTGGGCCGTGGTGCGGATACGGCCCCTGATCAGGGGAAGGTCCTCCGCCACCTCGCGGTAGCCGTGCAGGACGCCCGTCTCCAGGGTGCGGCGGGCGGTGCGGGCGAGGAGGTCGGCCAGGGCGGGGAGGAGGTCGTCCGCGGTGGTCGCCGTGACCGGTTCCGGGTGCCAGGGGTCGGTGGGGGAGTAGGAGAGGAGGAAGAGGAGGTCCTGGATCCTGAGTTTGGGGCGCAGATGGAGGTGGATCGACCCGCCGGACCGCGTGCGCAGGCGGACCAGGCCCACCCTCTGGTTGCCGCGGACGGTCCAGCGTCCGCCGGGAGCCGGGGCCAGCCGTACCAGGTCCGGTACGGCGACCAGGGCGGCCACCTGGTCGCCGGTCAGCTCGTACGGGGTGCCGGGGCCCGTCTCCCGGACGATGAGGGTGAGGTCGGGGGTCACGGTTCGACGGCCGCGCTGGGTGACTCGACGGCCGCCTGGAGGGAGGCCAGGCCGTACTCCTCCTCCACGTCGATGCCTGTGCCGTGGAGCTGGTCCTCCAGGAGGGGGAGGATCTGCGTGCGCCAGATGAGGTCCAGGCCCTCGGGGCGGGACGCGGCGGGCTTCATCAGGTACGACGGGCCGATGGCGCGGTCGGCGTCGCCGAGGCGGGAGTTGAGTTCGTCGAGCAGGCGGGCGGCCGTGTCCGGGAGGCCGCGGGCGTGCAGCCAGCGGGCCAGCAGGCCCTGGACCGGCGGCTTCTCGGGGGAGAGACGGCGGAAGGCGAAGCGGCGGCGCATCGCCGCGTCGATCAGGGCGATCGAACGGTCGGCGGTGTTCATCGTGCCGATGAGGAAGAGATTGCCGGGGAGGTGGAAGGGGTCGTGGGGGCTGTACTGGGTGGTGACGGGCTCCTCGCGGTACTCCAGCAGGAAGTACAGCTCGCCGAAGACCTTCGCCAGGTTGGCCCGGTTGATCTCGTCGATGATCAGGACGTACGGGTTCGCCGGATCCTTCCGCGCCCGGTCGGCCAGCAGTTTGAACGGGCCCGGCAGCACATCGAACACGACCGAGCCGCCCTCGCCGCGCACGGGACGGAAGCCCTCGAAGAAGTCCTCGTAGGTGTAGGAGGGGTGGAACTGGATGAGTTCCACCCGGTCCGGGCCCGCCAGATGTCTGGCCAGGGCACGGGCGAGGTGCGTCTTTCCGGTCCCGGGCGGGCCGTGCAGCACCAGCTGGCGCTGGTCCTGGAGTTGTTCGGCCGTCTCCCGCAGCCAGTCCAGGGGCATGAGGAGTTCATCGGCCAACTCCTGGGTGACGGTCGGGAGTTCCAGGGGCTTCGTCACGTCGACGTCCGCGAGTTCCTCGGCGACGACGTCCTCCAGGCCCGCGCGTTCGGCCAGCTCGGCGGCGACGCTGCTGATGTCGTACACCGTCGGTGGGAGGGGCAGTCTCGCCTGCACCTTCTCGGGGAGGTCGGCACGGACCAGGGGACGTTCGGCGGTGGCCCAGCGCACCGGGCGACGGCGGGCGTTGTCGAGGCCGTCCGAGGGGTCGTACGTCGGCGGGCCCTGGATGGTGCCGACGTGCACCTCGTCCGGGGTGACGGTGACGATCAGGTCGCCCGGCTGCATCACGGTCAGATAGACGTGCAGTTGGTAGGCGGCGGCTGCGCGCAGCTGGGTCGTGGCGTCGGGCATGGCCTCGGCGATGGCCTGCTGGACCTGCTGCTTGGTGGCTCCGGCGGGGATCTCCGGGGCCTCCCGCCAGGAGACCGAGCAGTAGCCCTGGTCGAGCCAGGCCGGGATGAAGTTGTGGCCGTCCACGTTGTAGCCGCGGACCAGCCAGCCGCGCTGTTCGTGTTGCACGGCGCCTTTGCGCCAGCGGCCGACCCACGGCTCGTCGTAGAAGTCGACGGCTGTGCCGGTTTGCTCCTCCAGGGATCGGCTGAGCGTCAGAAGGTCCTTGTCGTCGTTGCCCGTGGGCTCGGGGAGTTCGTCCGCGAACGCCTTGAGGATCTCGTGTTTGTGGTGGGCGCTGGCGATGGGCTGGAAGGTCTCCGGGAAGAGCATGTGGAGCAGGACGTGGATCTGGGCGCGGCCCTTCTTGTGGCCGACCGCGTCCTGGATGGCGAAGCAGAGGTCCCGGAATCGCCATGGGTCGCGCAGGAGGGCTTCTCGCTCCGGGCGTTCCATTCCGGCGAGTCGTTCCACGAGGAGGACCAGGATCTGGAACTGGGCCCAGCGGTAGTTGAGGAAGCCCTGGCCGCCGTGGAGGAAGCCCTTCAGGCCGGGTTCCAGGTCCGGGTGCACCGCCAAGGGGCGGTCGGCCCAGGACAGTACCTCGCGGAGGATCTGGAGTTTCTTCCGGAGGCCGATCTGTTCGGGGACCAGCGGGGCCATGTTCACGAAGAGCAGCTCGGCGGCGAGGGCGACCGTCTCGTCGGGGGCGCCGGCGAGTTGGCGGCGCAGCTTGACCAGGAAGGTGTCCGACGACTCGTCGGGCTGGTCGACGAAGCGGGCGCGTAGGTCGGAGGCGGTCGTACCGCTCCAGGCGGCCAGCTCCGGTCGGAACGCGGACCTCCCGCTCAGCAGCCCGCCCCGGAAGATCCGCTGGACCACCGCCACGACATCCGCGCCGTCCGGCCGTCTCGCCACAGTCCCACCCGCCCCTCGTACGTTCGAAGTGCCCACCCTAGAAGGGGGTCGGGGGCTCGTCACGACGAGGGGCGGCCGACTGGTGGAGGCCGGTTCTGGCTGGTGCTGTTCGCCGTTCCAGCAGTTCGCCGTTCTAGCTGTTGCTGTTCGAGCGGCCGAAGAACTCGATCTCGGCTATGGCCACCTGCTTCTTGGCGTCGGCGCCGTAGGCGGAGCGGAGGATGAAGCGGACGGCGGTGACCTCGCCCACGCGGAACTTGCGGCGTTGGCCGCCGGCGGACTGGTCGAGGTTGATGAACTTGGTGGTCTTCGAGCCGTCGGCCTTGGTGATCCGGGCCTCGATGCGCTGGGGGCGGGCCGACTCGGAGAGCTTGTCCGACTTGGTGGAGACACCGGGGGTGATGATCAGGTCGAGGAGGCGGGTCGGCTGGTCGAAGCGGGCCTCCAGCCATTCCCCTTCGCCGGACTGTGTCACCCCCGGCCCCCACCAGGTGTTGCTGAGCTTGTCGAAGGCCAGCTTCGCGTCGTGGTCGGGGTACGAGCGGGACGCCTTGACGCTGTTCGGGCCCACCGGGGCGCGCTTGGCGAAGTGGTCGCGGGTCGCCTGGATGCCGTCGTCGATGGAGAAGGCGAGCGTGATGATCAGGGTCAGGACAAGGGCCCCCACGACCCAGTTCATGATCCGGCCGAAGCCGCGGCGGAGACGGGGGCGGTCACCGGCCCACGGCGTCTGTTCGGCGCGGAACGGTGGGATACGGCGCCACCAGGGCCGTCGCAGGGGTGTCGGGGACTCGGCGTCGCCCGCCATCGGCATGGCGCAGCGACCGCAGAAGTGCCGGTCGGGACGGTTGGGGGTGGCGCACCAGGGGCAGGGGGCGCCGCCCTGGGCGCCGGACTCAGGGCCGGGGGTCCGGACTTGGGGGCGCTGTGCCATGGGCCGGCCCGGCAGTACGGGGGCGACGGCCGGGGTGGCGGGGGTCTGGGGTTCGGGGTCGGCCACGGGGACCAGGAGGGACCTGGCTCGATCCGTGGGGGAGGGGGTCGGGGGGTGGGGGTTCTCGCTTTCGGGGGTGGTTGTCCCGACCGGCTCGGTGGTCGCCGTGTCGGGCCGGTCGGTGTCGGGGTGGGAGGGGGGCTGGGGTGCGGGTGCGGTGGGTGGCGGCTGGGTGCCCTCTGGTACGGGGTCGTGGTGAGCGGGTTCGTCGTCCGTCCGTCGGGCTGTCGCTGCCGCCGCCGAGGTGGGTCGTCGGTCGTGGGCCGTGCGGGCGGTGCCCGTGCCGGCTCCGGGGCGGGCGAAGGCGTCCCAGGCCGGTTCGGCAGTGGGGGAGTCGGCTGGGTCGGTCGTGCCCGTCGTGCCGGTGGTGTGGTCGGTGCCAGGTGTGGTGTTGCGTGTGGTCGTGGCTCCCGCTCGCATCCGGTCCGTACGCGCCGAGTCGGTACGGGTCGGGGCGGTGCGGGCCGAGCCGGTTCCGGTCGGGGTGTCGGACCAGTTCAGTACCGAACCGCAGGAGTCGCAGAAGGACTGGCCGGGTTCCGCCCGGGTGCCGCACTCGGCGCAGCTCCGGGCCGGTTCCCGTCCCGTTCCGGAGGTCTCGCTGGTCATCTTTCGGGGATCCTTTCGGCGGCGGTCACCTGGACCGTGTAGGGCATGTGGGCGGGGCGGGCGGCGGCCACGAGGCGGTCCAGCCGGTGTTCGTCCGCGCTGGTGGGGTCGGGCAGCCGTAGCGTGACGTGGAGGTGTGGGCGGCGGTCACCGGGGACCGGGCCGAGGGGGCGGGCGTTCCAGGCCGCGGCGCCGCTCTCCGAGATCTCCGGGGTCACGCCGAAGACCAGGCGTACCGCCTCCGACAGGCCTCGGCGGGTGCCCCTGACCCGGTGCAGGTGTGCGGCGGCGGCGACGGCCGCACGCAGCCGGGCCTCCGGCTCCGTGCCGTCTGTCTCGGCGCCGACCCAGTCCGCCAGCCAGCGGGTGAAGTCGACGGGGGCGAGGGACGGGGTGAAGTAGGAGTCCAGGCAGTCGAGTACGGAGAGGATCGGGGCGAGGACTTCGTCGAGGCCGGCGACGAAGCGTTGGGCGAGGTCGTCGTCGGCGAACACGGCGGGGAGCAGTTGGCCGATGGGGGTGGATGAGTTCAGGCCGTCTATGGAGCCCCTCATGTGTGGGCGCCTAGTGGCTCGGGGTGTGCTGTGGTTGTGCGGCTGCGGGTTGTTTGTGGCTGGTCGTGCCCACGCGGCGGAGCCGCATATGTCACAGCCCCGCGCCCCTTTGGGGCGCGGGACGTGCCGGAGTTCGCAAAGACTCTCACTGCTTGTCTCCGATCACTCGGACCCGGTGGTCGAAGGAGAACACCAACGACGGCGGCTGGAGGTCTATGCGGTTGGTCGCGTCGCCTCGTTTTCCTGTCAGGGGGTCCGCCGGGTGGAGTTGGACCTCGTCTACCAGTTCGACGCCGGGGACGCGTTGGAGGACGGCGAAGATCTCGCCGGACTGGACGGGACGGCCGAAGGGCCAGCCGCGGCCGTCGGTGCCGCCGGTGAGGGGGTCGAGGTGGCGGTAGAGGGCGTCGTGGGCCTGGCGGCGGACGCGGTCGGTGTCGACGCCGCGGAAGGCGTGGAGCGTGGCGACGACGGTGACGCCCTGGTAGAAGGGCGGGCCGACGGCCAGCCTCGTGCCGATGAGGCGGCGTTCGTCGAGGTGGCGGGTGATGCGGTCCAGCAGGGCGTCGCCGGGGACCAGTTGCTCGAAGCGGAGCCGGCCGCCGGGGTCGGGTACGGCCTGGGGGACCACCAACACCCGTACCGCGTATGCCCCGTGCTCGCCCTCGTCGCCCTCCAGGCAGGTGATACGGGCCGTCTCGGGGGCGGCGCGGCGGGCCAGTTCCTCGTAGTCGCGCAGGGTCACCGCGCGTTCCTGGGCGCGCAGGGTGATGGGCGCCCGGACCTTCGCCTCCTCGACCGTCTCGCCGTCGACGCCGCCGCGCGCGGCCTCCCGGTTGACGACCTCGGAGACGTACGGGACGGATGTGCGCAGCACCTGTATGGCACCCCGGGCCACGTTGCCGGCCCTGCCGCCGCCGGTGCGGTAGCGTCGGGCGCGGATGACGGCGCCCTTGGGGGCGACGGCCCCGTACTGGCGCAGAGTGCCGTCGGGCTCCCGTACCGCCGGGCCGAAGGCGATCTCGCCGGTGGCGGCGTCGAGGGTGATGTGGCGGTCGTACGAGGTGGACGCGGCGAAGCTGGGGACGACCTCCCAGTCGGTCCAGCCGTCGTGCCCGGCGGTCTGGAGGAGGACGGGAGGGGTGTCGCCCACCACGGGGGCGTGGGCCAGGCGCAGCCGTTGGCCGGGGAGGCCGGTGGACTCGCCCAGCGCCTCGTCGTACACCGTCTCGGCGTGGACGACGCCGGTGGTGCCGCCGACGGTGAACGCCTCGGCGGCGCGGACGGTCGGCGAGGTGGTGTAGAAGGGCTGGCCGGGGAGGGGTTCGATGACCCGGCAGCGCAGCCAGCCGGCCTCCTGGCCGCCGGTGCGGGAGAGGGTGTGGCCGCCGGGGACGTGGAGGATCACCTCGCCGGGGCGGTTCAGGCCGCCGGTGCCGTCGCGGTCGACCTCGCAGGGCGCCCAGCCGTCCTCGGTCCACGCCTCCCAGAGCAGGGGTGGCTGTCTCGGGTCCACGCCGACGCCGTCCACCCGGCTGTCCAGCTCCAGCGCGACCGCGCAGTGCGGGACGGCGGCCGTCAGGCCCAGCAGCATGCAGTCGCCGGGGCGCGGGGCCTCGGCGAAGCACATCAGGTCCTTGCCCTCGGCGAGGTCGGCGGTCCGGTCCGCGACCGGCTCACCGCGCAACTGCACCACCAGATGCCGCAACTCGCAGGGCACGACGGTCAGTTCGCGCTCGGTGGCGAAGACCACCGCCTCCTCGCTCTCCGTGCGCACGGTCGCGACCTCCGTGCCGACCGGGAGCAGCACCGGCTCCTCCTGCGGCGCGGAGAGCCAGAACGTGACATCCGTGCGGGCGGCCGACGGCGGGAACAGGGTGATGCCCACCAGGTCCAGGAACGCCAAGTGGTTCTTCTCCGGCACCCGGTTGAGGCGGTAGACGATCTGGTCCGCCATGTGCGCGACCGTCTCGACGAGGGTGACGCCCGGGTCGGAGACGTTGTGGTCGGTCCACTCCGGGGCCCGCTGCTGGATGTAACGCTTGGCGTCGTCGACGAACTGCTGGAAGCGGCGGTCGTCGAGGTTCGGGGAGGGCAGGGCCATCAGCGGTCGCTTTCGGAAGCCGTACCCGTGGCGCCCGGAGAGCCCGGCTCGTCGTGGGACGGGATGACGTAGAACGGGAAGACCAGGCTGCGCGGGTTGTTGGTGCCGCGGATCGAGTAGCGGACGTCGATGAAGAGGACGCCCTGATCGGCGCCCGCCGTCACCTCGACGTCGTTCACCTCGATCCGCGGCTCCCAGCGGTCGAGGCTCGTGTACACCTCGTGCTGGATACGGCCCGCGGTGGCCTCGTTGACCGGCGCGAACACCAGGTCGTGGATGGCGCAGCCGAACTCGGGGCGCATCGGCCGCTCACCCGGCGCGGTGGCCAGGATCAGCCGGATCGCCTCCTCGATCTCGCGCTCACCGCTGACCAGGGCGATGCCTCCGGTCGGCCCGATGCGCAGCGGGAACGCCCAGCCGGACCCGACGAACTGCTCGGCCATCAGCGGGCCACCCTCCTTTCTGACATGACGCGGGTTCCTGTGACGCGTGAGTGCCCGGCGGCCGTCATGGGATCGGGTACGGCTTCTTGTTGACCGTGACGATGCCCGTGATGTCGACGTTGGCCGCCCGGAGTGCCGCCTGGCCGACCGCGTTGATCTGCACGGTCCCGGCCGCGCTGAGCGTCGCCGCGCCCGCCGCGTTCATGGCGAGCGCGCCCGCCGCGTTCACGTTGACCGTGCCGCCGAGCGATCTCAGGCCGACCATTCCCTGGCCCTGGAGGTTGAGCGGTCCGCCGCTCCGGATGGTCACGGACCGCCGCGCGCTCAGCGTCAGATCCGTACCGGCCTGCACGGACACCGAGGTCCCGCCCTTGATGGTGACCGAGCCCCTGCTGTCCACGGTGATCTCGGTCTTCGTACGGTCCAGGTTGATGATCAGCTTGTCGTTGCCGCTGGCGAGACGTACGCCCTGTTTGCGCGGGCCGGTCTGCTGGCTGAGCAGGTCGACGCGGTTGCCCTCGCGGTCGGACAGGGTGTGCCGGATCGCCTTCTTCTTGACCGGGTCGTGCAGCCAGACGTCCTTCACGGGGGTCGGCTTGTCGACGCCGTTGTAGAGGCCGCCGATGACGAACGGATGGTCGAGCGCGCCCCGGTCGAAGGCGACCAGCACCTCGTCGCCGACGTCCAGCGGGAAGATCCCGCCGCCGCCCTTGCCGCCCATCTGCACGGTCCGCGTCCAGTCGCTGACGTAGGTGTCGTCCAGCCACGGGAACTGCAGCTTCACCCGCCCCTGCTTCAGCGGATCCTGTACGTCGGTGACCAGCGCGTTGGCCACACTCGGCAGCCGGGGCGTGCCCGTGCCGCCGCCGGAGGTCAGACCGAACAGGGAGCGCCACTGCCGGCCGGTGACGTTCACCCAGGTCTCGTAGTGGCTGCCGTCGCCGAAGACATGGCGTACGGAGGTGCAGGTGTACTTGCCCTCGAACGGTGTGCCCACCTCGGTGAGCGTCACCGGCACACCGGGCCGCAGCTTGGGATTGCCGCGCACCGTGACCTCCAGCTCGGCGAAGGCGGAGGTGATGTCGTCGGCGAGGGAGTTCGCGGCGTGGGTGACCTCGCTCTGGAGGTCGTACGGGACGTCGGTCTCGACCAGCTTGGCCCCCTTGAAGGCCGAGGCCGCCTTCTGCGGGGTGGTGCCGATGGAGATCCCGGGGTTGCCGCTCGCCTTCGCGGTCGCGGTGAGCTTCTTCTTCGTCGTCACGTTCCAGCCGCGCGCCTCGACCTTGTCGACCTGGTCGGCGGAGGTGACGGCGGCCCGGCAGCGCAGGATGTCGACGCCGGCCTGGAGCACGAAGGGGCTCTTCTCGCCGGGCGTGCTCGTCGCCGGGGCCCCGGACGCCGGCTTCGGCTTCACGAACTGGAACTTCCCCTTGGCGTCCAGCGACATCACCATCTCGTTCTCGTCGGCGAGCCGGGAGAGGAAGTCCCAGTCCGTCACATTGGACTGGCTGATGAACTCGTAGACCGTCCTGGTTGCCTGGATGTCACCGATGGCGATACCGGCCGTCGAGGCCAGCTTGCGGGCGATGTCGGAGGCCGTCTGGTTGCGGTACGCGGCCACCCTGCGCGCCCGCATCAGCCGGTGGCCCGGGTCGTAGCCGCGGACGACGGTGAAGGTGCCGGTGCCGTCGTAGTCGGTCTCCATTCCGGTGACCTCGCCGGTCAGCAGCGGGGTGCCCGCGCCCTGGCCGGCGGCGACCGGCGCGATGACCACCTTGGAGCCGAACCTGATGTTCAGCTTGCCCAGCAGCATCCCGTGCGGGTCCCGGAACGTGAGCCGGAACGCGCCGGGCACCCCGGCCCCGAGATCGACCCAGCCGCCGACCAGCAGATCGGCCCAGTACGGCGGAAGCTTCTGCCCGTCGATGAGGACGTGGACGACATTGGAGTACGACGGCTTCACCATCTAGTAGCCCACCTCCTCGGCCGCCGGGAGGACGAGTTCGATGCCGGTGGGCAGCCGGGACGGGTCGTCGATGCCGTTCGCCTCGGCGATCGCCCGCCACGCCGACGCCTCCCCGTACTCCCGCCACGCCAGCGACTGCAACGAGTCGCCGGCGACGACCCGGTGCACCCGCTGCGCGGTCAACGCGCCCGACGTCGGGTTCTGCCCCTTCGTCTTGCTGGGGATCTCGTGCAGATGCAGCTGACAGGTCGCCCGGATCGGCACACCCGTCGTTCCGAACAGGGTGTACGTGGCCTCCACGGACGTGACGTACGAGGTGAAGCGGGCCGTCGAGAACGACCCCCACTGGAACTCCACCCACGGCGGTGACGGCTGCTTCGCGGCGATGCTCTTCGCCGTCACCTCGCAGCAGGTCATCAGATCTTCCACCTTCTTCAGCACCGAGTTGCCGCTCGGCTTGTCCGAGGAGTCGAGGAAGATCTCCACGGCCATCTGCCGGGGCTCCGGCCCCATGAACTCCGGCAGCGAGCCGTCGCGCACGGCCGCCGTGGGCGTCACCTTCCACTGGGCGCGCCGGCTCAGCTGCAACTGGGACGGGTTGAAGTCGAAGTCGAACGTCCTCATCAACGCGCCCTTGGTGGTGCTCTCGCCGACGGGCGGCTCGTGGATGGCGAGCGTCGCCCGCACGAGACTCTTGCCCGCGCCGCCCTTTTTGCCGGTGGCCATGTGTTCGGTCCCCGCCCCTCAGTCCGTGAAGCCGTGGTGGGTGATCTCCAGGACCTCCGTGGCCACGCTCGGGTTGGCCGGGTCCAGGGTCGGGCCCTGCCAGCTCACCGGCAGTACGTCGATCAGCCCCCAGTGCGCCACCTCCGAGCCGTCCGCGCGCAGCGCCGCGATCTGCGCGGTGGGGCGCTTGACGCCGGTCGCCACGGAGGAGATCCATGCCGCGACCTTGGCGGTGTCCGGGGTGAGGGGGCGCGTCAGCCGGATCGTCGAGAACGTGACCCGTGACGGCAACTGCCATACGAACCCGTTGTTCCCGCCCTCCTGACGGTGCTCGATCTCCACCGTGGACGACAGCCCTTCACACCCGTTGAAGTAACCGAGGCTCTCGCCGTCGATGGTCAGCGTGAAGTAGATGGTGGAGCCCGGGTCGAGATCGCGGGGCATCGGGGGCGGCCTTTCTTGGGGGCGGTTCGGTGTGCCGTCGTCGGTCAGTGGCGGGGGTCGCGGAGTTTGCTGATTCGCTCGCGGTCGAGACGGAGTTCCGTGCGGAGCAGTCGGGTGATGCGGCCGGTCAGCTTGTGGGTGAGTTCGTCGAGCTGGAAGTCGGTGAGGGAGCGGGGGTCGAAGTGGGGGGCGGGGGGAG
>NZ_AEJC01000604.1 GCF_000317595.1 Streptomyces ipomoeae 91-03
GGCAACCGCGAGACCTCCTGTGAACACCGTCGCACCGCCCTGGGTCCGTCGCGACACGTGGACCGGCTTCGTGACACGAGGATCGGCTTGGGAGCAGACCTCGGCCCCGGTTGCACCGCGCGGCCTTGGGGGGATGGTGGAGTCATACGGCCGGGAGGGACAGCGCAGCGTGCGTGCCCATCACACCCTTTCGTTCGCGGTGGGTCAGCCGGTGTTGCGGAGGCCCGCTGCCACGCCGTTCACCGTGAGCAGCAGGGCTCGGGACAGGAGTGGGTCGGGGGTGTCGCCGGCCGCGGTCGCGTCGCGCTGGCGCTTGAGGAGGGCGACCTGGAGGTAGGAGATGGGGTCGAGGTAGGCGTCGCGGATGGAGAAGGTCTGCTGGAGGACGGGGTTGGCGTCGAGCAGCTTCTCCTCGCCGGTGATGCGCAGTACTTCGCGGACGGTCAGTTCGTGTTCGGCCTTGATGGTGTCGAACACGTGCTTGAGTTCAGCGGGGACGAGGGTGTCGACGTAGTGCTGGGCGATCCTGAGGTCGGTCTTGGCGAGGGTCATCTCGACGTTGGAGAGGAAGTTCCGGAAGAAGTGCCACTGTTCGTGCATTTCGTCCAGGACGGTGTCGAGGCCGGCCTCACGCAGTGCCTTGAGGCCTGAGCCCACGCCGAACCAGCCGGGCACGATCTGGCGTGACTGGGTCCAGCCGAAGACCCAGGGGATGGCGCGCAGGCCGTCGAGTCCGGCGCCGCTGTCGGGCCTCCTCGAAGGCCTGGATCCCAGGTGCAGGTCGGCCAGCTGGTCGACGGGTGTGGAGGCGAAGAAGTACGCGGGGAGGTCGGGGTCCTCGACGAGGCGGCGGTAGGCGGCGTGGGCGGCGTCGCTGACGACGTCCATGGCGGCGTCCCAGCGGGCGAGTGCTTCCACGGACTGGCGGGGGGCGGTGTGGAGGGCGGAGGCCTGGAGGGTCGCCGCGACGGTGAGTTCCAGGTTCTCCCTGGCCAGGGAGGGCACGAGGTACTTGTCGGAGATGACCTCGCCCTGTTCGGTGACCTTGATCTCGCCTTCGAGGGTGCCCCAGGGCTGGGCGAGGATCGCGTCGTGGGAGGGGCCGCCGCCGCGGCCGACGGTGCCGCCGCGGCCGTGGAAGAGCCGGAGCCGTACGCCGTAGCGGTGGGCGACGTCGCGCAGGCGGCGCTGGGCCCGGTGGATCTCCCACTGGCTGGTTGTGATGCCGCCGAACTTCGAGGAGTCGGAGTAGCCGAGCATGACTTCCTGGACGTCGCCGCGCAGGGCGACGAGTCGCCGGTAGGAGGGGTCGGCGAGCATGTCCTCCAGGATCGTGTCGGCGGCCTTGAGTTCGTCGGTGGTCTCCAGGAGGGGGACGATGCCGATCTTGGCCCAGCCGGCGTGCAGGTCGATGAGGCCGGCCTCGCGGGCGAGCACGGTGGCGGCGAAGACGTCGTCGGCGCCCTGGCACATGGAGATGATGTACGACTCGATGACCTCGGGGCCGAAGACGGCGAGGGCCTTCTTGACGGTCTCGAAGACGCCGAGGGTCTTGGCGCCGGCGGCGTCGAGGGGGGCGGGGGTGGGGGCGAGGGGCCGGCGGGACCTGAGTTCCTTGGCGAGGAGCTTGTGGCGGTACTCGCGGGGCATGTCCTCGTAGCGCCAGGATTCCTCGCCGAGGCGGTCGAAGAGCTGGCCGAGGGCGTGGTGGTGGGCGTCGGCGTGTTCGCGGACGTCCATGGTGGCGAGCTGGAGGCCGAAGGCGGCGAGCGTGCGGATCGTGCGGTTCATGCGGCCGTCGGCGAAGAGGCCGCCACGGTGTTCGCGCAGTGAGGTCTGGATGAGGGTGAGGTCGCGGAGGAGTTCGGCGGTGCCGAGGTAGTCGCGGCCGGGTTCGTGCGGGGTGCCCTTGGCGAGGCGCTGCTTGGTGTTCTCCAGCTTCTGCCGGATGCAGGTGGCCTTGAGGCGGTAGGGCTCCTCGGCGTTGAGGCGCTTGTAGCGGGGGCTGATCTCGGGGAGTGCTTCGAGGTCGGCGTGGAGCGAGGTCAGGAGTTCCTCGGTGGCTCCGGTGTAGCGGATGGAGTTGGAGAGGAAGCCGCGGAGTTCGTCGATGAGTTCGAGGGCGTCGTTGATGCCGTGTTCGTGCTGGAGGATGAGGACGTCCCAGGTCACCTGGGGGGTGACGTTGGGGTTGCCGTCGCGGTCGCCGCCGATCCAGGTGCCGAAGGTGAGGGGGCGGGTGTTGTCCGGGACGGTGACGCCGACGCGCTCCAGTTCGGCGGTGAGGTCTTCGAGGACGTCGCCGACGGCGCCCGCGTGGAGTTCGTCGAGGTAGTAGATGGCGTTGCGGGCTTCGTCCGCGGGCTCGGGTCGTACGACGCGGAGTTCGTCCGTCTGCCAGACGAGGTCGATGTTCTCGGCCAGTCGGGTGTCGTAGCGGCGGCGGTCGGATTCGATGACCGGGGTTTCGAGGAGCGCGGCGATGCGCCGGAGCTTGTTGAGTACCGACCGGCGTGCGGCCTCGGTGGGGTGGGCGGTGAAGACGGGGCGGACGTTGAGGTTCCGGACCGTTTCACGCAGGTGTTCGGGGTCGGCGTCCTTGAGGCGGTCGGCCGTGCGGGCGAGGAGGCCGCCCTCGGCGGCGCGGCGGGCGCGCAGTTCGCGGCCTCGGTGGACCTGTTCGGTGACGTTGGCCAGGTGGAAGTAGGTGGAGAAGGCGCGTACGAGCTTGGCGGCGGTCTCGAGTTCGGTGCCGCGCAGCAGCTCGGCGGCGGCCTCGCCGTCCTCGCGGGTCAGGTGGCGGACGCGCTCGACCAGCTCCAGGAGTTCGGGGCCTTCTTGGCGTACGAGGGTTTCGCCCAGCAGGTCGCCGAGGCGGCGGATGTCGGCGCGCAGCTCAGCGCTGGTCGTGGTGACCGTCTGGCCGTGGTCGTCGGCACTGCTCACAGGTGCGGCTCCTTGCAGTGTTGAAGCTCGTCTGGGAGGGAACCCGGTGGGGTACGGGTGGGGTGCCCGGTGGCTGGGCCGCTTGGTGGGCTCGGCATCCGGGCAGGATTCAGAGCGGACCGCGCTGTCCGACCGACTCCAAGGATAGGTGGCTCCTGGCACGCTCAGGCCGCTAGGGGCCGGTTCGGCGGCACGGAGTGCCATATCCCTGCGGGGGCGGCCGATTACCGGGTCGGGCGGTGTTCGCTCGATTTCGGCGGTCGGGGTTAGGCCGGGTGGGCTGCGGCAACTCGGTGTCATGAGGTGTCGCTGGGTTCACTTGCCCCATCGCCCCAGCGGCATGACTTTCCGCGGCCGGACACGGCTGCGGCACGTCCGGTGGCGGAGGTTGCGAAATATGTCCATTGTGTCCACCGGGGCACCGGGTCGTGCGGTGTCGCAGGGCACGAGGTCGTGCGCTGTTGCCGCTCGCCACCGCGCTGCCATACTTACGATGCCGTAGGTTACGGAACCGTAGGGACAGCCGACAGGTACACCGCGCAAGCTGTTGCCACAGGCACCTCCCCCCACCCCCTCTCTCTGCACCCTCGACCCCACAGGGGACGCCCCATGACCACAAGTTCCGATGTGATCGAAGACGCCCCGAAGGCGAACGACTCCCCGGTCACCGACACCGACTCCGCCGTCCCCTCGGCGACGCTGGGTGGCGAGCAGAAGCGTTCGGTCGAGCAGATCGCGCTGCTGTTGTTCATCCTCGTACCGTTCCTCGCGCTGCTGGCGGCGGTCCCGCTGGCCTGGGGCTGGGGTGTGAGTTGGCTGGACCTCGGCCTGCTGGTGTTCTTCTACTACCTGGGCTGCCACGGCATCACGATCGGCTTCCACCGTCACTTCACCCATGGCTCGTTCAAGGCCAGGCGCCCGCTGAAGATCGCGCTGGCGATCGCCGGTTCGATGGCCGTGGAGGGCCCGCTCGTCCGCTGGGTGGCCGACCATCGCAAGCATCACAAGTTCTCCGACGCCGAGGGCGACCCGCACTCCCCGTGGCGGTTCGGTGAGACGGTTCCCGCGCTGATGAAGGGCCTGTGGTGGGCGCACATCGGCTGGATGTTCGACGAGGAGCAGACCCCGCAGGACAAGTACGCGCCGGACCTGATCAAGGATCCGACGCTGCGGACGATCTCCCGCCAGTTCATCCTCTGGACGGGGCTCTCCCTCCTGCTGCCTCCCCTGATCGGCGGTCTGGTGACGATGTCCTGGTGGGGCGCGTTCACGGCGTTCTTCTGGGGCTCGCTGGTCCGGGTGGCGCTGCTGCACCACGTCACCTGGTCGATCAACTCGATCTGCCACGCGGTCGGCAAGCGCCCCTTCAGGTCCCGTGACCGTTCGGGCAACGTGTGGTGGCTGGCCGTGCTGTCGTGCGGCGAGTCGTGGCACAACCTCCACCACGCGGACCCGACCTCCGCGCGCCATGGCGTCGAACGCGGTCAGCTGGACTCCTCGGCCCGCATCATCCGCTGGTTCGAACAGCTCGGCTGGGCGTACGACGTGCGCTGGCCGTCACGCTCACGTATCGATTCCAGGCGTATCACGGGTGAGGACGCTCCCGGCACCGGAAGGCATCGACCGAGGCGGCATGATTGACGCCGTGGCGACCGACTCCAGCAGCACCCCGAGCAATGACAAGCCGCGGCGTGCGCGCCGCACCCGGATGACCGGCGCCGAGCGTCGCGCCCAGCTGCTGGAGATCGGTCGCACGCTCTTCGCGGCGAAGGGCTTCGAGGCGACCTCCGTGGAGGAGATCGCCGCGAAGGCCGGGGTCTCCAAGCCGGTGGTGTACGAGCACTTCGGCGGCAAGGAGGGCCTGTACGCGGTGGTCGTGGACCGCGAGATGCGCCGCCTGCTGGACATGGTGACCAGCTCCCTGACGGCCGGCCACCCTCGCGAACTCTGCGAACAGGCCGCCTTCGCCCTCCTCGACTACATCGAGGAGTACACGGACGGTTTCAGGATTCTCGTACGGGACTCACCCATCCCGCAGTCCACGGGCTCCTTCGCGTCCCTGATCTCCGACATCGCCACTCAGGTGGAGGACATCCTGGGCCGCGAGTTCAAGAGCCGGGGCTTCGACCCGAAGCTGGCCCCGCTGTACGCCCAGGCCCTGGTGGGCATGGTCGCCCTGACGGGCCAGTGGTGGCTGGACGTCCGCCGCCCGAAGAAGGCGGAGGTGGCGGCCCACCTGGTGAATCTGGCGTGGCACGGTCTGGACGGCCTTGAGCAGAAGCCGAGGCTGATCGGACACCGGAAGAGCTGAGGGGGCCCTTGGGGCTTCGGCTGCGGG
>NZ_AEJC01000605.1 GCF_000317595.1 Streptomyces ipomoeae 91-03
ACCCGGTCCGCTCCGAGCGCGGGGCCCGTCGAGCGGGTCAGCCCACCCGGCAGGGCAGTGTCGTTGCGGGATCACCTCCCGATCCCTGCACCACATAGCCGAACGAGGCGGTCTCGCCCGGATCCAACTCCCCGTTCCAGTTGGCGTTGTGGACCATCACGTCCTGTCCGGTGTAGGTGGCGTTGCCGTTCCAGAGGCTGTCGACCTTCTGTCCGGTCGGCAGCGTCCAGTTGACCATCCAGCCGAGCATCGGCACATCGCCGGTGTTGGTGACGACGACCTCGGACTGGTAGCCGCCGGACCAGCTGCCCGTCGTACGGCGGGTCGCGGAGCACTCGCCCGGTACCGGGTCGGTGGGGTTGCCGGGCTCCTTGATGCCGGTGACCTCGCCGTTGCCGCCGTCGAAGACGACGTCGGAGCAGGAGTAGAAGGTCTCCGCGCTGTCGGAGCGCTGCCAGACCATGTAGATGATGTGGCGGCCCGACTTGTTGGCGGGCAGCTGGCCCCGCCAGGAGTAGTTGGCCTCGACCGTGCCCGGACTGCCGTTCAGCGGCGGGTGGTCGACGCTCAGGAACGGCCGGTCCTCGATGTCGTTCCAGGTGAGCGTCTTCGTCGGGTCGAAGCCGTCCTTGGTGATGTAGACGTAGAACCAGCCCGGGTGGGCCGCCCACGCGTTGTACGAGAAGTCGACGGTCGCCCCGGAGGTGAGGTGGGTCAACGGCCAGTCCGCGCTGGGGGTGTTGAACCCGGTGAAGTTGGTGTTGCCGCCGCTGCACAGCTGGCCGTCCGGGACGAAGCCCCGGGT
>NZ_AEJC01000606.1 GCF_000317595.1 Streptomyces ipomoeae 91-03
TTGGTTAGGTTGGGACCGGCGTGTCGTATCGGGTCCAGGGTCTTCGGCAGGTGGGGCATGTTCCTGCCCAGCAGACGAGGAGGACTTGGAGCTCGGCCACAACCTGGTAGGTCGTCAGGCCGTGGCCGCTGCTGGCGGGCACAGCCGCTCCAGGGTGCAGAACGCCTGCGCCACCGAGGCCAGGGTGACGTGCCGCAGGAAGCCGTTGAAGGTGCGGCCTTCGAAGTGGCCCAGTCCCAGGGCGGTCTTCAGTTCCCGGTAGTCGTGCTCCACCCGCCAGCGGATCTTCGCCGCACGCACCAGGTGCCGCAGCGGGGTGTCAGCCGGCAGGGTGGACAGCCAGTACTTCACCGGCTGTTCCTCCCCGGCGGGCCACTCGGCCAGCAGCCAGCACACCGGAAGGTCCGCGCCCCGGTGCGCCCGGCGCAGGCGGACCCCGGCCGGGCGCACCCGCAGTGCGGCGAACCGCGAGCGCAGCGGCCCCTTGGAGCCCTGGCGCCAGGTCACCCGGTGCAGGGCGCCGCGCCCGATGCCCAGGACCAGCTCGCGCACCGCGACGGGCTGGTCCCGGTAGCGCACAACGGGCTTGCGGCCGGTGCCCGACCAGGCAGGGGCGGTGCGCGTGGCGGTCTCGGGCAGGACCGCGGTGTCCGAGCGCGCCCCGACCACGTAGGCGATGCCGCGCTCGGTCAGCGCCTCGCGGAAGGCCCCGTCCTGCCCGTAGCCCTCGTCGGCCACCACCAGCGGCGGCTCCAGGCCCCAGCAGCGCAGCTCGTCGACCATGTCGACGGCCAGCTGCCACTTCTCGGCATGCCCCACGCCGGCGGGGATCCGGGCCCGGCGCCGCCTGTGCTCCGCCCGGCCGGCCTCCTCGGCGGGCGCGGCGGCCGCATCCCACGCGGCCGGCAGGAACAGCCGCCGGTTCACCGGGCAGGAGGCGGCATCGGTGACCAGGTGCACGCTCGGCGCGACCTGGCAGTTCGCGGTTTTGCCCAACGCCCCGCAGCACTGCGCGGCCACGCCCGGGGAGGCGTGCCCGTCCTTGGGGAAGGACACGTCATCGACCACCCAGGCATCCGGGCGGATGACCGGCTCCATCCTCCAGGCCACCTCGGCCAGCACCATCTGGTGCGACCACGGGGAGTCGGCCAGGAACTGCTGCAGCCCCTGCCGGTCCACCCCCAGCCGGGCCGCCATCGGCTCCATCGACTTGCGCCGCCCCTCGCCGAGCAGCCCCCGCACATACCGCTCGCCCCACCGCCGCCGGTCAACCCGCCCCAGCGGGGCGAACACCTCGGCCGCGAACGCCGCCAGCCGGTCCTGGGCCTCCACCAGCTCCTGCGGGGTCATGGCCCTCACCCC
>NZ_AEJC01000607.1 GCF_000317595.1 Streptomyces ipomoeae 91-03
GCTCCGCATCCGGCACGGGGCCGTCCGGGGTACAGGATTCCGCGCGCGGTTACCCGCCCGCCACGAACGTATGGGCCGCCTTGTCGTGCCAGCACTGGCGCCACGGCTTGTCGATCAGGCACCACAGGATGCCGATCACGCCGATGCCGAGCAGCCCGGGGACGGTGTGGACGAGCCAGCGGCGCAGGGAGCCGCCGAAGGACGGGGGCTCATGGCTCTCGATGTCCCAGACCTCCAGGCCGAGCAGCTTCTTGCCGAGGGTGCGGCCCCACTTGGCCGTGGGCAGCACCTCGTAGAGGGCGCTGACGAGGAACAGAACGCCCAGGATGATGCCCAGATACACGGATGTCGTGCCGTCGAGCAGCCAGACGGTGACCTTCTCACCGGAGAGCTTGGCCGCGTCGATCTTGTCGTTGATGTGGTCCAGCGCCCTGGTGCCGAACGGTACGGCCGCCGCGGCCGTGACGGCGCCGACGACCAGGCTGTCGACCAGCCGGGCGACCAGCCGTCTGCCGAGCCCCGCGGGCCGGGCCTCCGCCTGCCGCCGGGCGGCGGCCTGGAACGGGTCCTCCACCACCGGCTTCCACGGCGCGACCTGCTGCTCCCCCTCGCCGCCGGCCAGCCGGTGCACCTGCTGGGCCCAGGAGGGCTGACCGCCACCGGCGCCGACGGCCATGGGGGTGTCGCCGGACTGACGGAAGGTGCTCTGCGGGGGTACGGCCGCCGCGGGCTGGGAGGTCTGCGGCGTCTGCGGGGCCGGCGGGGCTGCCTGTCGGGTGGCCTGGGGAGCGGCTTGCTGGAGGGCCTGTTGGGGAGCCTGCTGTGGGGCCTGCTGGGAGAAGGAGCCGCCGAGTGCCGGTTGCTGGGGCTGCCGTTGGGCCGGGGTGGTCGGGGTCACCGGAGTCGCCGGGGCGGGCGCCGCGGCTGCCGGGGGCGTGGTGGCCCGGGGGCTCTGCGGGCCCTGCTGGGGGCCGGACGGCGCCGTCGACGGCGTAGGTGACGGCGCGGAAGAGGGCGGGGTCGGGGCCGGCGTCGACTGCGGTGTCAGCCCGAGGGCCTGCTGGGCGGCGATCTGGGCATCGGTCAGGGGCGCGCCGAAGACGCCGGCGGCCCCCGCGGCGCCTCCACCCCCCTGCCCCGCGCGCGGGGAGTTCGTACGGAACGTCATGGTGCCGTCGGACTGCGCCGTCTCCGCGCCCTCGGCCGCCCGGGAGCGCGCGCCCGTGTCGGGTCGGCGGAACACCACCGTGCCCTGCGGGGCGTCGTCGGCCTCCGCCGGCGGGATCGTCGCCGTGCCGTCCGTGGTCGTCGTAGGACCGGAGTCGCCCGCTCCGTCGGCGGGGTCGGCGGCGAGCGACATACGGGGGTCGCGCGGATCGGGGCCCTGTGGGGCGGAGGGGGCCGGGGCGGGGGAAGTCGACGCGCCCGAGGAACCCCAGGAGATCCGGCGGTCCTTGTCGCCGCCGAAGCCGGTCTGGCGGGAGCGGTCGGCACCCCACGCGGAGGCGGGCTCGGGGCGGCTGCCGTGCAGGGAGTCGGTGGAGTTCTGGCGACTCGCCTCGTCGGCGGGTTCGGGGTCCTCGTCGAAGAAGTGCGGTCCCGTCTCCTCCACGGCGGCGGACGCGCCGGGACCGGAGCCGGGGCCCGACGGCGGGGTGAGCGGTTCGCCGTCGCTGGGCGCCGGACGGCTCGTACCCGGCACCCAGGAGGCGCCGTTCCAGTACCGGACATATCCAGGAATGGACGGGTCCGGGTAATACCCTTCGCGGGGCCTGTCGTCGCCGGGGGCCGGAGTTGGGGCGCTCATGTCCGCCGTCCCGTATCTGCTCGGGGGTTGGTAGGGGTCACCCACATCTACCAGACGCGGGCAGGTCCCATGACCGCTGCCGCCGGACCCACCCCTTTCGAGCACGGATCTGCTACCGGATCGGGGAGCCGCCGTGACGCCGGAAGCCCGGTCGGAAGTGCGTGCCCGGGAGGGTCGAGGGCCGGTCGGAAGCCGGTCGGCGAACCCGCCCCGCGAACCCGCGCCGAACGGGTGAGTGAACTCGTCGGAAAAAAGTTCTGCGAAACCGCGTAATGGTTCGGGCCGCTCCGCCCTCTCACTCGTACGGGCCCGCTCCAGGGCCCGTACGAGACCCGTAGGTCCCGTCGGACCCGTTGGTCCCGTCGGACCGACCCACAGGAGAGGAACGACCGCCATGAAGCACACCGTCGTGGAGCGCGAACTGGAGCTGAGGCTCGTCCTGTCGCCCGAGCGCAGCGTCCCCGTGCCGGCCAAGCTCGGCTACCGCAGCGACGACCCGTACGCCGTCCACATCACCTTCCACATCAACTCGGACCGCCCCGTGCACTGGACCTTCGCGCGCGAACTGCTCGTCGAGGGGGTGTTCCGGCCGTGCGGGCACGGGGACGTACGGGTGTGGCCGACGAAGGTGAAGGGCCGCAGCGTCGTCCTGATGGCGCTCAGCTCGCCGGACGGGGACGCCCTGCTGGAGGCGCCCGCCCCTCAGGTGTCGGCCTGGCTGGAGCGCACCCTGCGGGTGGTCCCGCCGGGCGCCGAGTTCGACCAGCTGCGCATCGACGACGGCCTGGCCGAACTGCTGGCCCGGTGAGCCGAGCTGCCAGCCCGGTGACGCGCGCCGGCGGTCAGAAGAGCTTGCCCGGGTTGAGGATGCCCAGCGGGTCGAAGACGGCCTTCACCGCCCGCTGCATCTCCATCCCCACCGGGCCGATCTCCTGTGCCAGCCACTCCTTCTTCAGGATGCCCACGCCGTGCTCGCCGGTGATCGTGCCGCCGAGTTCCAGACCGAGGGCCATGATCTCGTCGAAGGACTCGCGGGCGCGCCGGGACTCGTCGGCGTCCGCCGCGTCGAAGCAGACGGTGGGATGCGTGTTTCCGTCGCCGGCGTGGGCGACGACCCCGATGGTGAGCTGGTGCTTCTCGGCGATCCGCTCGACGCCCTCGAAGAGGTCGGCGAGCCTGGACCGGGGCACGCACACGTCGTCGATCATCGTCACGCCCCGCACCGCTTCGAGCGCGGTGAGGGACAACCGCCGTGCCTGGAGCAGCAGTTCGGACTCGGCCGCGTCGTCCGCCGGTACGACCTGGGTGGCGCCCGCCGCCTCGCACAACTGTCCGACAGCGGCGAGGTCGGCGGTCGGGTCCGGGGTGTCGAAGGCGGCGAGGAGCAGTGCCTCGGTCGTCTCCGGCAGCCCCATGTGGGCCAGGGCGTTGACGGCCTTCACCGTCGTGCGGTCCATCAGTTCGAGGAGCGAGGGGACGTGTCCCCCGGTCATGATCCGGCACACCGCGTCACAGGCCGCCGCGGCCGACGCGAACTCGGCGGCCAGCACGAGCTGCTGAGGCGGCTGCGGCTTGAGGGCGAGAATCGCGCGTACGACGATGCCGAGCGAGCCCTCCGAGCCGACGAAGAGCCGGGTGAGGTCGTACCCGGCGACACCCTTCGCCGTACGCCGCCCGGTGGACATCAGCCGGCCGTCGGCGAGGACGACGTCCAGCCCGAGGACGTACTCGGCGGTCACCCCGTACTTCACACAGCACAGGCCGCCGGAGGCCGTGCCGATGTTGCCGCCGATCGTGCACATCTCCCAGCTGGAGGGGTCGGGAGGGTAGTAGAGGCCGTGTTCGTTGACCGCGCGGGAGAGGGTGGCGTTGATGACGCCGGGCTCGACCACGGCGATGCGGTCGACGGGGTTGATCTCGAGGATCCGGTCCATTTTGGTGAGGGACAGCACGACGCAGCCCTCGGAGGCGTTGGCTCCGCCGGACAGCCCCGTACGGGCGCCCTGCGGGACCACCGGGACGCGCAGCTCGGTGGCCGTCCGCATCACGTGCTGCACCTGTTCGACCGTCCGCGGCAGCACGACCACCGCCGGGACGCCCGCCTCGCAGAAGCTCGCCATGTCGTTCGCGTACGACGCCGTGACGTCCGGGTCGGTCAGCACGGCCTCCGGCGGCAGGCCGCTCAGCAGACGGTCGACGAGGTTGCCGGTGGTCTCGTCGCTCGGGGCTTCGATACGGCTCATGATCAAAGGTTCGCACTCCCGGCCATCGGTGTGAACCCGTCGACACGAGCGACCCGAGCGTTTCCCTACCCGGCGGTCAAAGGTTGCCCCTCTTCTCCTGCTCCCTCTCGATCGCCTCGAACAGCGCCTTGAAGTTGCCCTTTCCGAAGCCCATCGAGCCGTGCCGTTCGATGATCTCGAAGAAGACGGTCGGCCGGTCCTGGACCGGCTTGGTGAAGATCTGGAGCAGATAGCCGTCCTCGTCGCGGTCGGCGAGGATCTTCAGCTCGCGCAGGGTCTCCACCGGGACCCGGGTGTCGCCCACCCACTCACCCAGTGTGTCGTAGTACGAGTCGGGGGTGTTCAGGAACTGGACCCCGGCCGCACGCATCGTCCGTACCGTCCGCACGATGTCGTTCGTGTTCAGCGCGATGTGCTGGACGCCGGCGCCACCGTAGAACTCCAGGTACTCGTCGATCTGGGACTTCTTCTTGGCGATGGCGGGCTCGTTGATGGGGAACTTGACCTTGAGCGTGCCGTCGGCGACGACCTTGGACATCAGGGCGCTGTACTCGGTGGCGATGTCGTCACCGACGAACTCCTTCATGTTCGTGAAGCCCATGACGCGGTGGTAGAAGTCGACCCATTCGTCCATCCGGCCGAGCTCGACGTTGCCGACGCAGTGGTCGATGGCCTGGAACGTGCGCTGGGCGGGCGGTTCGACGATCGGGTCGGCCGCCACATATCCGGGGAGGTACGGACCGTCGTAGCCGGTGCGCTCGACGAGGGTGTGCCGGGTCGTGCCGTACGTGGCGATCACGGCGAGGACGACCGTGCCGTGCTCGTCCTTGATCTCGTACGGCTCGGCGACGGAGCGGGCGCCGTGTTCGACGGCGTAGGCGTAGGCGCGGCGGGCGTCCGGGACCTCGATGGCGAGGTCGATGACGCCGTCGCCGTGTTCGGCGATGTGCTCGGCGAGGAAGTGGCCCCAGGGGGTGGCGGCTTTCACCACGGAGGTGAGGACGAACCGGGCCGAGCCGTTCTCCAGGACATAGCTCGCCGTCTCACGGCTGCCGGTCTCGGGGCCGGAGTAGGCGACGAGCCGCATGCCGAAGGCGGTCGAGTAGTAGTGGGCGGCCTGCTTGGCGTTGCCCACGGCGAAGACGACAGCGTCCATTCCCTTGACCGGGAAGGGGTCGGCCTGCCGGGCGGTGTCGGGGACGGGGTGTGTGTTCGCAGAGATTGCTGCCATGGCCGCAGACTCCTCCCGTTCCACAAGGTGCGCAACAGTTCGTGATTTCAGTGGGCAGTTTGTTCAGCCGGATGGGCATAATCGCGGGTGTTCTGTACAGGATGACCACCCCGGGAGGACTGGTGGCGATCGATCATCTGGACGGCCGGTTGATCATCCTGCTCGCCCGTGAGCCGCGTATCGGCGTGCTGGAGATGTCGCGACGGCTCGGCGTCGCGCGCGGCACGGTGCAGGCGCGGCTCGACCGGCTTCAGTCGAACGGAGTCATCCGGGGATTCGGGCCGCAGGTCGATCCGGCCGCGCTCGGCTATCCGGTGACGGCGTTCGCGACGCTGCAGATCAGACAGGGTCAAGGCCGGGACGTACGGGCGCACTTGGCGACCGTTCCGGAGGTGCTGGAGCTGCACACGACGACCGGCAGCGGGGACATGCTGTGCCGGTTGGTGGCCCGTTCGAACGCCGATCTCCAGCGGGTGATCGACCGGGTTGTCGGCTTTGACGGCATCGTCCGGGCCGCCACGGCGATCGTCATGGAGAACCCCGTTCCGCTGCGGATCATCCCGCTGGTGGAGCAGGCGGCGGAGGACCGGGAGGAGACGACGTAGCGGACCCGGCGACCCGGCCGTGCCCGTGAGGCGGCCGAGGCGACCGTCGTCGGGGTGCTCATCGGCATCGGCACGTACCGCAGCGAGTGGGCCGCCGGGCTCGCCACCGTCACCACGTCCACGGTCCTCACCATCCCCTCCCTCACCCTGATCGGGCTGCTGATCCCGGTGGTCGGGCCGGGCGTGGCCCCGACGGCGATCGCCCCGACGCTGTACGGGCTGCTGCCGGTCGTCCGGAACGCGATCGTGGGCCTGCGCGGGGTCGACCCGGCGCTGGTGGACGCGGCGAAGGGCATCGGGATGTCCCGGCCCGTGCGGTTGCTCCGCGTCGAACTGCCGCTCGTCTGGCCACCGATCCTCACCGGGATCCGGGTCTCCACCCAGATGCTGATGGGCATCGCCGCGTACGCCTCGTCGTCCTGGCACCGCTGTTCGACGCGGCATATGTGCTGGTCGGGCGGCTGACGATTCCGAGGGGGATCCGTGGTTGACGGTGACGCGACGGGCATGACGGGGGCGAGGGGGGCGACGATCGAGTTGATCAACCTCACCAAGCGGTATCCAGGTAGCCGTCCCTTCCAGGCGGCCGGCGCGAAGGTGATCGACCGTACCGGCATCCAGGGTTCGTTCGGCGCCCGGGAGGCGGTGCGGAGCGGGGACGCGGACGCCATGTACGAGTACACGGGCACCGCCTGGATCACGTACCAGGGCAACAGCACCCCCGTCGCCGACCCGCGGCGCCAGTGGAAGGCCGTACGCGGCGCCGACCTGAGGAACGGCCTGAGCCGGCTGCCGCCATCGGCCCTCAACAACACGTACGCGCTCGCCCTGAACCGGGCCAACGCCGCCCGGTACCGCACGAAGAGCCTCTCCGACGTGGCCGAGCCGGCGGCGCGGGACACCGCATCTACACCCAGGCGGCGAAGGGGAGCTGTCTGTACGGGGAGGTCTTCACCACCGACGGGCGCATCGCCTCGATGAGGCTGGCGGTGATGGCGGCCGGTGATCAGATCCTGGACGAAACGGGCCGGGTGATCAGCAGCTCGGGACCTCGCCCTTGCCCGACTCCAGCGCCACCAGTGCGTTCACCGCGCCCTTCAGTGTCGTCACCGGGATGAGCCTCAGCCCCTTCGGCAGCTCGGCCCTGGCGTCGGCGCACTCGGCCTCGGGGACGAGGAAGACCGTGGCGCCGTCGCGGCGGGCGGCCCGGGTCTTGAGGGGGACGCCGCCGACGGCGCCGACCTTGCCGGCGGCGTCGATGGTCCCCGTACCGGCGATGACCCGGCCGCCCGTGAGGTCGCCGCCGCTGCCGTCGCCGCGAAGCTTGTCGATGATGCCGAGGGAGAAGAGCAGACCGGCACTGGGTCCGCCGACGTCGGCGAGGCGCAGGGTGACCTTGATGTCGCCGGAGTCCTCGCCGAGGTAGGCCAGGGCCGCCTCGGTGGCCGTGTCCTGGGACTCCTTCATCTCGGCCTGGTTGTACTCCTCGATCTCCTCGACGCTGTCACCGCTCGGGTAGACCGCGTCCAGCGGCATCACGGCCTCCTTGGAGCTGAGCCACCCGTCGATCACATCCCCGAGCCCGATGTCGGCATCCGGCCCCGTCGCCTCGATCGTGGTCATCCGCAGCTGCCCGGTCGTCTCCCGAGCCTCCGCCCCACTGATCGTGATCACCGGCTCGCCCTTGTTCTCCCCCAACACATTCGCCGTCATCCCCGGCCGCACCACCGCGAACGGCAACGGCGCGAACACCACCGTAGCCAGCAGCCCCACCACAGGCAGAGCGGAAACAGCTACGGCGACGGGACGCGAAAGACTGCCGAGACGAGAGAACACGAGGCCAATCTAACGCCACCCCTCACCCCCACCCCCACCCACGGCCCGGTGCCACCGACCATCGCGGCAGCCCACCCACGCCGCAACGCCCGGTCGCAGCCGCCATCACCGCTCACCGCGGCACCCGGACACGGTCACCATGGCCGCCACAGCTGCGGGCAATCGTGCCGCTGGGCGGCACCCATCCCAAAGAGAGCGGCACCCTGTACGCGCCGGTGAGCGAAACCCCGCCCCGGCCGGCAACAGCCTCCGAGCGCCCAAACACCCAGGGCAGCCGACAGCCAACCCAACCCCCGGGCACCCTAAAACCGGACGTTCACCCAACCCCGGCCTCACCGCAACGCATCGGCCACCTCCCGAGCCGCGTCCACCACCCGAGGCCCCACCCTCTCCGGTATCGCCTCGGCCAGCATCACGACCCCCACACTCCCCTCGACCCCACTCACTCCGAGCAACGGAGCCGCGGCCCCACTGGCCCCCGCCTCCAGCTCCCCGTGCGTGAGCGTGTACCCCGGCCCGTCCGCCGGCTTCTGCCGCGCCGCCAGGATCGCCCGCCCCGCGGCACCCCGATCCAACGAATGCCGAAACCCGGCCCGATAGGCCACGTGATAATCCGTCCACGTCGGCTCGACGACAGCGACGGCCAGTGCCTCACTGCCGTCGACGAGCGTCAGATGAGCGGTCGCCCCGATGTCCTCGGCCAACGACCGCAACGCGGGCAACGCGGCCTCACGCACCAACGGATGCACCTGCCGCCCGAGCCGCAGCACCCCCAGCCCCACCCGGGCCCGTCCGCCCA
This sequence comes from Streptomyces ipomoeae 91-03, assembly GCF_000317595.1. Lineage (GTDB taxonomy): Bacteria > Actinomycetota > Actinomycetes > Streptomycetales > Streptomycetaceae > Streptomyces > Streptomyces ipomoeae. The sequence continues at coordinate 8,522 of NZ_AEJC01000607.1, forward strand.
GGTCACGCCGTACGAGAGAGTGCTGCTCCAACGTGGCCAGCAGCCGGTACACAACGGTCCGGTTGACCCCGAGCTTGTTGGACAGCTCGGTGACGGTCAGCCCGTGGTCGGTATCGGCGAGAAGTTTGAGGACACGCAGTCCACGGTCAAGGGTTTGAGAGGTCTCCGCGGTCACGACGCCCACTCCTTCGTGGTGAGGGCGGCGGCCCCATTCGCGACGAATGCGTCACCGGTCCCGTCGGCGACGCGCTACAGAGGCCGCCGATCGGCTGAACCCGGGTGAATCCGGGCGGAGTCGCTTCACGGCTGCGCTCCGCGGCGGCGCTGCCACGGGGCGTGTGCGTAGCGGGACAGTAGACGAGCGGGTTCGCTGAGCGGAAGACTCCGTCCAGAATCCGGTCAGCGGCCGGTACGGGCTGCTTCCTTTTGTCGCGATATGCAAGGGCGCACCTCACCCGGCGCGCACACCCCCACACCCAGCGCACGCGCAAACTCACGCGCCCACCCGACTACCGAACCACCCTCGACCAGGTGGCCGTCACCGCATCCGAGTAGCCCACTCCTGCACCTTGGCGATCCGCTGCCGCAGCTGCCCGGCCGTGGCCTCGGCGCTCGGCGGTCCACCGCACACACGCCGTACCTCGGTATGGATCACCCCGTGCGGCTTGCCACTCTGGTGGGAGTACGCACCGACCATGCTGTTGAGCTGTTTCCGCAGCTCAAGGAGTTCCTTGTGGGTGACGACGGGCCGCCGGTCGGCCGGCAGTTCGATGAGGTCGGCCTCGGAGTCCGGCTTCCGGCGGCTGTGCGCGATCTGCCGCGCCTGCCGCTTCTGCAGCAGCAACTGCACCTGGTCGGGCTCCAGCAGTCCCGGAATCCCGAGGTAGTCCTGCTCCTCCTCGCTCCCCGGGTGGGCCTGCATGCCGAACTCCGCGCCGTTGTACATGACCCGGTCGAACACGGCGTCGGACTCCAGCGCCTCGAAGGGCAGCATGTCCTGTTCGCCGGTGTCCTCGTCCTGCTGCTTCTCCGCCTCCTGGAGGAGCTTCTCCTCCTCGGCGTACGGGTCCTCCTCGCCCTCCTTCTTCGGCTTGTCGAGGGCGTGGTCGCGCTCGACCTCCATCTCGTTGGCGAAGGTGAGCAGATCGGGCACGGTCGGCAGGAACACGGACGCGGTCTCGCCGCGCCGCCGGGACCGTACGAATCGCCCCACGGCCTGCGCGAAGAACAGCGGCGTGGAGATGGTCGTGGCGTACACCCCGACCGCGAGCCGGGGCACGTCCACCCCCTCTGACACCATCCGCACCGCGACCATCCACCGATCGGTGTTGTGGCTGAACTCGTCGATACGGTCGGAGGCGCCCGCGTCGTCGGACAGCACGAGCGTCGCGCTCGTCCCCGTGATCTCCCGGATCAGCTTGGCGTACGCGCGCGCCGAGTCCTGGTCGGAGGCGATGACGAGGGCGCCGGCGTCCGGGATGGCCTTCCTGACCTCGGTGAGCCGCTGGTCGGCGGCCCGCAGCACACTCGGCATCCAGTCGCCGCGCGGGTCCAGCGCGGTACGCCAGGCCTGGCTGATGGCGTCCTTGGTCATGGGCTCACCGAGCCGGGCGGCGATCTCGTCACCGGCCTTGGTCCGCCAGCGCATGTTGCCGCTGTAGGAGAGGAAGATGACGGGCCGCACGACGTTGTCGGCGAGCGCGTTGCCGTAGCCGTAGGTGTAGTCGGCGGACGACCGCCGGATCCCGTCCGGCCCCTCCTCGTACGTCACGAAGGGGATGGGGTTGGTGTCGGACCGGAAGGGCGTACCGGTGAGCGCGAGCCGCCGCGTGGCCGGCTCGAAGGCCTCAAGACAGGCCTCGCCCCAGGACTTGCTGTCACCGGCGTGATGGATCTCATCGAGGATGACGAGCGTCTTGCGCTGCTCGACCCGGTTCCGGTGCAGCATGGGCCGCACGCCCACACCCGCGTAGGTGACGGCGACCCCGTCGTACTCCCTCCCGAGCGGCCCCGCGCTGTACTCGGGATCCAGCTTGATCCCTATCCGCGCCGCCGCCTCCGCCCACTGCTTCTTCAGATGCTCGGTCGGCGCCACGACGGTCACCTGCTGCACGACATGGTGGTGCAGCAGCCAGGAGGCGAGCGTCAGCGCGAACGTCGTCTTCCCGGCGCCGGGCGTCGCGACCGCGAGGAAGTCCCGCGGCTGCTCCTGGATGTACTTCTCCATCGCCCCCTGCTGCCAGGCACGCAGCTTGCTGGCGGTACCCCACGGGGCGCGGCCGGGGAAGGCGGGTGAGAGGTGGTGGTTCGAGGAGGCGGCGGTGGTAGTCACGGTCTCCGGTCTGTGGTCTGTGGTCGATACGCATGACAACCGGGCCACCCTACCGGCGACCCGGCCGCGGCAAGGCGGGAACTACGCCGGGGTGTCCGGGGATGGGACCGAGGTCACATCGCTACTCGGCCAGGTCTCGCAACGCCTCGGAGATGGCCTTGACCTCATCGAGAGCACCGGTCGAGACAGCGATGACCAAGCGCTCCGCCGCATCGATGTCCGGCCGCAACTGCACCTCGTTCATCGCCAGGAAGACGACGCAGGACACCCAGGCCGTGCGCTTGTTTCCGTCGATGAAGGGGTGATTGATCGCCAGCGACTGCAGGAGTGCGGCCGCCTTGTCGAACAGATCGGTGTACGCCTCCTGTCCGAACATCGAAGCCGAGGGGCGATGCACAGCTGATTCCAGCAAGCCGGCATCACGTACGACGACGGCCTGGTCATCGACCGCTTGTTCGGCGATGGCCAGGACATCCTCGGCCGACAGGTAGACATAGGTCACTTCAGCCGCTCCAGCAGCTCGGCCCATTTGGCGGTCTGCTCCTTGGCGGCCTTACGAACCAGCGCTTCGTGAGCCGTCCTGGCCAGGTAGTCGTCCACGGCCCTCAGCAGTATGGCGTGCATGCTTGTGCCCTCTTCCTCGGCGCGCAGCTTCAGAGCTTCCGTCTGGTCGTCGCGGAGACGCAGGTTCATAGCCATACCAAAACGGTACCACGCACTGGGGTCAGATTGGTACCACTCTTCTCTACGAGACCCGCAACCGCGTAGTCACCCAAGCCCCCACCAACGCCACCCCCGCCATCGGCAGGAAAACGGCGGTGAAGGCGGCCGGGTGGGAACCGGTGCCGGAGGCGGTGGTGGCCGCATGGCCCACCGCGCCGCCGCCCAGCGCGGCGAACGCGGCACCGCCCGCCGCCAGCAGGAGCGCGTTGGAGAGGCCGTCGGATATCTGCAGGGCGGCGGAGTTGGCGCCGGCCTGTTCGGGGGCGGAGAGCTTGAGCAGCAGCACGCTGGTGGAGGAGATGACGAGCCCCATCCCGAAGCACCCGAAGGCCCACACCACCGCCACGGTCCACACCGGAACCGTCTCGATCAGCACACTCGGCACCACGGCGATCGCCACCGCGACCAACACCATCCCGAACGTCATCAACCGCTCCCGATACGGCTCCACCCTCGCCCGCGACTGCACCCACGACCCCAACGCCCACGTCCCCCCACTGGCCGCCAGCGAGAACCCGGCGAGCGTCGGCGTGAGTCCCCGCTCGGTGACCAGCATCAACGGCACGAACGCCTCCGCCCCGATGAACGCCCCCGCCGCCAACCCCCGCAACAACACCACGGACGGCAGACCCCGCACCGCCCGATACGTCCCCCGCGGCAACAGCCCGAGCACGGCCGGTACGAGCAGCGCCACCCCCGCCACCGCCGGGACGAGCGACCACCACCGCAGCCCCTGAGCCGCGTACTGCAACAACCCGGCCCCGAGCGAGATCCCGAAGGCGAGCCGAATCCGCCGCCGATCGAAGGAGGAGGCGGCCGACGACGCGCCGTCCCCCGCGCCCTCCTCACCGCCCACCGGACCCGACGCCCGCCGCCGTATCTGCGGCAACGCCAGCACCAGCGGGAGTACCACCAGCACCGGTATGCCCACGAACACCCAGCGCCAGCCCAGGTGTTCGGTCACGGCACCGGCGGCGAGCGGCCCGACCACGGTCGGCAGGATCCAGCTCGCCGCGAACGCCGCCATGATCGACGGCCGCAACCGCTCCGGATACGCCCGCCCCACCACCACATAGAGCGCGACGATCACCAGCCCGCCGCCGAGCCCCTGCACGGCCCGCCCGAGCACGAACAGCCGCATGGCCCCGGCCGTCCCCGACAGCAGCAACCCGACCCCGAAGGCGGCGATCCCCGTGGTCAACGACCCCAGCGGCCCCCGCCGATCCGACCACTGCCCGGCCAGCACCATCCCGAACAGACTCGTCGTGAAGTACACCGAGAACGCGAACCCATAGGCCGAGATCCCGTCCAACTCCCGCGCCGCGACCGGCATGGCCGTCCCGACCGCCGAAGCCTCGAACGCGATCAACAGCACGACGGAGACGATCCCGACACTGAGCGCCCGATACGAACGCCCCAGAACCCCCTCTTCCTCGGCGACGACTGACAGATCGGGTTCATGCGCGACATCCGCGTCACGCGGTCTCGGAGCGGCCATGCCCACCACCGTAAGGTGCACCACTGGCATTGGCCCCTGTCCCAGGTCCCCCACCACCTGAGACCTTGGTCGTACGACCGCCCGCCCTCCCCCGCTCGGGCCCACTTCATGAACGGCGTATGGCAGTCCCATTGCAGCCCGCCGGCTTCCCTTGAGCCCCCATCCGAGCCCCGCTTACGGTCTACACATCGAGTTCGGAGCAGCCACATCGCTCCCAACCCGGCCGTGTGCCCGAGTGGTTCAGGGACTCGCCTGCAAAGCGAGGTACGTGGGTTCGAATCCCGCCACGGCCTCCCTGTCCCGGACGTGGCCGACCGTCACCAGGCGGTCGGCCACTCCCCGTTCTCCCCCTGCTCCCTGCGCTCCCTGTGGAGGAGCCACAGCGAGAACGCGAGGGTGGAGATGTCGGCGTTGAGGGGGCAGAGGGTGGACTCGGCCTCGCTCCAGTTGAGGATCGCGCCCGTCGTGCCGTCGACCACCAGGCTGTCGCCCTCGACGAAGTGGCCCAGGCGTATCAAGTGGGTGGCGCCGGCGGGGAGTCGGTCGGGGGTGAACCGGTCCGGGCGCTCGTTCGCGTAGTGCTCGGCGAGGGTCTGGAGCGGGATGTCCGTGTCGAGGTGGAAGAAGGCGTGCTCCTCGGGCAGGCCCATGTCCCGCAGGAAGCGGCGGGTCGGCTCGTGGATGAGCGTGGCCGGGAAGTCGAAGTCCTCGAAGCGCCACACCTTGCTCTGGCCGAACTCCTCGTCCAGCAGCCGGGCGGGCAGGTCGAGCGTCAGCCCCGACTGTGTGACCGGCCCCCCGGTCAGTTCGGCGAGATCCGTCAGGTCGTTCAGGTCCGTCAGGCCCATGGTTCCCATCGTCATCGTGCTCATGGCTCCCCCAAGCTCCCCGGCACATGGTCCGCGACGTGTTCGCCGCGTGCGTCCCCCAGCGGAGATGCCTCACCGCTCAGCGGTCGTCCCCACTGCCAAGAACCATACGCCGCCCCACTGACAACGCCCGGATCACCCACGAACACGCAGGTCAGAGGCCCCTCACGCCCCGGTCACCACCGCCGCCTGCGGCCGGATCGGCAGGCGGTTCACGGGGCGCCCCGTGGCTGCCCGTACCGCCGACGCGATGGCCGCCGGAGAGGTGACCACCGGCACCGCGCTCGCCGCCTTCGCACCGAAGGGCGCGACGACGTCCCGTTCCTCCACCAGCTTGACGATCCGGATGTCGGGGGCGTCGAGGGCGGTGGGCAGGGCGTAGCCGGTCAGGTCGGGGTGGCGGACCAGGCCGCGGGGGGTGCGGAGGTTCTCGGTCAGCGCGACACCGACTCCCTGCGTGACGCCCGCCTCGATGCGCGCGGCGAGCTGCGCCGGGTTGAGGACCCGGCCCACGTCCTGGGCGACCGCCAGCTCGACGACCCGCACGGAGCCGAGTTCGATGTCGACGTCGACGACCGCGCGGATCGCGCAGAAGGCCATGCCCACGAACGCGTCGCCCTGGCCGGCGCCGTCGAGCGGCTCGGTCGGGTGGGGGCGGCACTGGGCCGTGGCCCACAGTTCCTTGCCGTCCAGCGCCTCGGCGACGGTGGTGGACAGAACACCGTCGTACGAGGTGATCTTGCCGTCGGTGATCTGCAGGAGTTCCGTGGACATCCCGAACTTGTGCGCGAGCGGCTGCAGCAACTGCGTGCGGACCATCTTCGCCGCTCGTTCCACCGCGCCGCCGGACACCCAGGTGTGGCGGCCTCGGCAGCCCGCGCCCGCAGGCGGCTGGTCGGTGTCGACCTGGGCGATGTGGACCTCTTCGATGCCGAGGGTCTCCTGGACGATCTGCCGGGCGAGGGTGGAGAAGCCCTGGCCGGTGTCCACGGCCGCGCACAGGACGGTCGCGATGCCGTCGTGGACCTTCACGGTGGCCGTCGAGACCTCGTCCGCGCCCTCGGCGCCGAGCATGTGCACCATGCCAAGGCCGTAGCCGACGCCACGCCGGACCGCACCCGGCTCGCCCGCGCCCTCGGGGCCGCCGGGTAGCAGCCACTCCTCCTCGGGGGTGTCCTTCGGCAGTGCGGGAAGCGGGAACTCCTGTACGGCCTGGAGGAGTTCGGCGACCGGGGCCGGGCAGGTCACGGACTGGCCCGTCGGCAGCACGTCGCCCGTGGACATCACATTGCGCATGCGCAGTTCCGCCGGGTCGAGGCCCAGCTTCTTCGCCAGCTTGTCCATCTGGGCCTCGTACGCGGCGCACACCTGCATGGCGCCCTCGCCGCGGACGTGCCCGGAGGGCGGGTTGTTGGTGCGTACGGCCCAGCCCTCGATGAAGGCGTTGGGGACGACGTACGGGCCGCAGGCGAACGACACCGCCGCCGCCAGCGCCTCGGACGACGTGTCGGCGTACGCGCCCGCGTCCAGCAGGATCTGGGCCTCGACCTTGACCAGCTTGCCCTCGGCGTCCGCGTGGTGGCGGTACCTCAGCAGGGTGGGATGCCGGTGGGCGTGGCCCAGGAAGGACTCCTCGCGGGTCGCGGTGAGCTTGACCGGGCAGCCGGTCTTCAGGGCCAGCAGGCCGAGCGGGAGTTGGAAGCCCTGGTCCTCGCGGTCGGCGGTGGCGCCGGGGACACCGGTGACGACGATCTTGACGCGGTCGGGTGCCAGGCCGTAGCAGGCGGCGGCGGTGTCGCGGTCGGTGTGCGGGTCGGTGGAGGCCAGATACAGCTCGACGCCGCCGTCGGGGCGGGGCACGGCGAGACCGGCCTCGGCGCCGATGGGGGCGGGGTCCTGACGGCCGATGCGGTACTGGCCCTCGACGACGATCTCGCCGGACGCGTTCGGGTCGCCGTGGCGCAGCGGGATGTGCCGGATCAGGTTGCCGTCGGGGTGCAGGGGCTCGGCCTCGAAGGCCTGCTCCGGGTCGATCACCGGGTCGAGTACCTCGTACTCGACGATGACGGCGGCGGCGGCCATCCGCGCGGTGTCCGGGTGGTCGGCGGCGACGGCCGCGATGGGCTCGCCGTGGTGGCGTACGACCTCGGAGGCGAAGACGGGACGGTCGATCTTGCCGCGGCCGTGCAACGGGGTACCCGGCACGTCCTCATGGGTGATGACGGCCCGTACGCCGGGCATCTCGCGCGCGTGGGACGTGTCGATGGACACGATGCGCGCGTGCGCGTGCGGGGAACGCAGCACGGCGGCCCACAGCAGGCCCTCGGCCCACAGGTCGGCCGCGTACGGGAAGGTGCCCTCGGACTTGGCGCGGGCGTCGGCGGACGGCAGGGACGCCCCGAGACCGTGCGGCAGTGACTCGGGGGCGGGTGCGGCCTCCCCCGGGGCCGCTGGGGCCGCGGGGGTCGCGGTGGCGGCTTCGTTGCTCACGCCTGGCCTCCGTCCTGACCGAACGACTGATCCTGACCGCCGAATGACTGACCTTGGCCGCCGTACGTGTCGTCGTGACCGACGAACTGCTGACCTTGACCGCCGTAGCTGTCGTCCTGGGCCACGAACTGCTGACCTTGACCGCCGTAGCTGTCGTCCTGGCCCGCGAACTGCTGGCCCTGGCCGCCATAGGTGTCGTCGTGGCCCGCGAACTGCTGGCCCTGGCCGCCGTAGCTGTCGTCCGAGCCGACGAACGACTGCCCCTGACCGCCGTAGGTGTCGTTCTGGCCCACGAACGTCTGCCCCTGACCGCCGTATGTGTCGCCCTGACCGGCGGCGAAGGACAGGCCCTGGCCGCCGTACGACTGGTCGGCGTCGTGCGGGCCGGTGGCCTGTGGGGCTCCCTGGGAGTCGTACGCCGCCGGGTTGACGCCGCCCTCGCCGGGGCCCGCCTGGTGCGGGATGCGGGCCTCCTCGGCGTCCGTGTCGTTCTCGGCGGTGGTGTGCGCCTTGCGTTCGGCGACGACCTCGCGCACGGCCTCCAGGACTCCTCGGTAGCCGGAGCAGCGGCAGAGGTTGCCGCAGAGCGCCTGGCGGGCCTCCAGCTCGGTGGGGGCGGGGTTGCCCTCCAGCAGGTCGTGCACGGTCATGGCCATGCCGGGGATGCAGAAACCGCACTGCACGGCGCCGCACCGGGCGAGCGCCCGCTGCACGTCGGAGGGCTGACCGTCGGTGGCCAGGCCCTCGACGGTGCGCACCTCGCTGCTCGCGGCGGTGACGGCGGGCACCAGGCAGGACGCCACGAGGCGGCCGTCGACCTGCACGTTGCACGCGCCGCACTCGCCCTGTGAGCAGCCATCCTTGGCGCCCGCGAGGCCGAGCCGCTCGCGCAGCACGTAGAGCAGCGATTCGCCGATCCAGGCGTCGGTGACGGGCCGGTCGGTGCCGTTGACGCTGAGGACGTACGAGGCGAGGGGGTGGTCGTCGTGCGGGGGCGGGGCGGGCTCGTCGGCGGCGGGGGCGGCCGGGGCCGGTTCGGCACCCGCCTCCTCCTCCGGTCCGGCCGCCTCGGTCCCCTCGGTGGCGGAAGGCGCGTCGGACTCGGGCGCGTCGGCGTCAGCGGCCGTCTCGGGCCGCTCGCCCGTCTCCTCCGGCTCGGCAGTCTCCGGGTCGCCCTGCGCGACCGGCTCCGAGGGCTCCTGGGCGGCCTCGGGGGCCTTCCCGGCGTCCTCGTGGCCCGGGTCGGCGTACGGCTCGCCAGAGGGCGACTCAGGGGTCTCGGCGTGCTCGGCGGAGCGCTCGGCGGGGGGCGGCGCGGTCCATGCCGTGCCGATCTGCTCGGGCGCCGGAGTCAGCGAGGTCTGCGGGGCCGGTGAAGGCGTCGAGGTCGTCGCCCAGGGCGCGGGAGCGCCGCCGGGGAGCGTGGCGGGCGGGGTGCCGCCCCACTGCTCGACCAGAGCCGAGGCGCTGAACTCACCGGATTCGTCCGGAAGTTCACCACCGGCGACCGGAATCGACCACTCGCCGGTCACATCATGACCGGGAGCGGTGGTCTGCTCGGCGTCCTGCGCGGCAGGCTCCTCGAAGCTCCACTGCCCGGTCGCCCCCGGGTTGTAGGTGAACCCGTGCTGCGTCGCGGGCTGCGGCTGCCCGGCGTTCGGGTCGTGCCACTCGGCACCGCCGGCGGGCATCGCCCAGTGGCCGGTGCCGGACTGGTCGGCACCGCCGCCGGCCGGGTTGGCCGCTATGGGCGGCGGCACATAGCCGTGGCCGGGCGCGGCGAGCGGGCTGTCGGCGGCGAGGAGCGCGTCGATGCCCCCTTCGGGGAGCTGTACGAAGGTGGTGGCGCCGTCGTCGTAGTCCCCTTGGGGCAGCCGCTCCCAGCCTCCCTGGCCGCTCGGCGGGGTGCCCTCGTGCTGGTCGTCGGTCACGACAGTGCCCTCCCCAGTGCTCGTCGGGCCAGCGCGGCGACGGTGCGCCGCAGATGCAGTACGGCGGGCGGAAGCGGTGGTACGGAGCCGTCGACCTCGGGGGCCGGGTCGGGGATGCAGGCGGCGGCGACGTACTCGCCGAAGGCCTGCAGCGCCTCGGGGACGAGGGTGCGCTCGCCGTCCCAGTCGATCAGCCCGGCGACCCAGGCCTCGGCGTCCAGGGGGCGCAGCGGCATGGGCGCTATGGCTCCCACGGCGCACCGCACTCCGCGCCGGGCGGGGTCGAGGACGAGGGCGACGGAGGCTGCCGCGCGGCCGGGGCCGGTGCGACCGGTGGCCTTCAGGAAGACCTGGGGCGCGTGCAGCAGCGGCACGCGCACGTACCCGATGAGTTCGCCGGGGCGCAGCATCTCCATGTGGGCCAGCAGATGCGAGACGGGCACCTCACGGCGGGCCCCGCCCGGGCCCGCGATGATCAGCGTGGCCTCCAGGGCGGCCAGTACGGGCAGCGCGTCCCCCGTGGGGGCGGCCGTCGCGATGTTGCCGCCCAGGGTGCCCGCGTTGCGGATCTGCGGCGGTCCGGCGGCGCGCGCGGCGGCGGCGAGCGCCGGAATGAGCGCCGCGAAATCCGGGCGTCCCATCCGCGCGTGCGTCAGTCCGGCGCCGAGCAGGGCGTGTCCGTCCTGGTACTGCCAGCCGCGGATCTCGCTGATCCTGCCGAGCCCGACCAGCGCGGCGGGCCTGAGCTGCCCGGAGTTGACCGCGGCCATGAGATCCGTGCCGCCCGCCACCGGAACCGCCCAGGGCATGGCGGCGAGTGCCGCCACGGCCTCGTCGAGCGAGCCGGGCAGGGTCACGGCCTGCGCCGCCTGCGGTGCGTGCGTGGTCAAACCGGCTGCCCCTTCCCGCTGCCCCACCTGGTCCGCCTTGTGTTGCCGTACGGTACGTGCTGACAGGGCGGACGTGGCAACTCTGGCACATTCTCGCGAGGCCCGAACGCAGGGGTCCGCTAGGAGGCATTCGCCCTCGTCACCCCAGGGATGGTCCGTTTTGCCATGACATCACCAATGGGCGCGAATTGACACCGTTCCGTAACTCTTGTGCATCTTGCCCCCTGCGGGGCGACCGTCACAAGGGACGCGCTCCAGGGCGTACGGGCACCCGGGCGCGCTCACACGTTCGGGGGTGCCCCCTCGATCGGGCGTCCGAGCACCCCGGGCCGCCGCTGCCACGGACGCGGCCCGCCGGGCGGCCGATAACCGACCCCCAGGGCGTCAAGTCGCGCGTAGTGGGCCGTCATCCGGCGCTCGAAGTCCGCGAAGTCCCGCTCGGCGGGGGCCGGCAGATCGCTCCAGGCCACCTCGGCGAAGGCCGCGAGGCGCGGGAACGTCTGGTAGTCCACGCGCGCGGGGTCCTCCATCACCTCGGTCCACACATTGGCCTGGGTGCCCAGTACGTGCCGCGCCTCCTCGGGCGTCAACTCAAGGGGAACCGGCTCGAACCGGAAGACATCCTCCAGGGTGCGCACATAGCCGATCGGCACCGGCTCGTCCGGTCCGCCGTCCTGACGGTGGTCCAGGTACACCTGCTGCTCGGGGCACATGACCACGTCGTGACCCGCGCGGGCGGCGGTGACACCGCCGGCGTAGCCCCGCCAGGACGACACGGCGGCCCCCGGCGCGAGCCCGCCCTCCAGGATCTCGTCCCATCCGATCAGGCGACGCCCACGCGCCGTCAGCCAGTTGTCGAAGTGCCGGATGAACCACGACTGCAACGCGTCCTCGTCGGCGAGCCCCAGCTCCGCGATGCGCGCCTGCGCGGTGGCCGACGCCTTCCACTGCTCCTTGGCGCACTCGTCACCGCCGATGTGCACAAACCTTGAGAACGCCGAGAACGGCGCGGCGTCGGCCGGAAACAACTCCAGGACTTCCTCGAAGACCCCCTCGTAGAAGCGCAGGGTGTTGTCAGTGGGGGCGAGTACGTTTTGGGAGATGCCCCAGGTGTCCCAGACGGTGAGGGAGGTCGTGTCGATGACATCGGTGTTGCCGAGTTCCGGATACGCGGCGATGGCGGCCTGGCTGTGTCCCGGGATGTCGATCTCGGGGATCACGCTGATATGCCGCTCGGCCGCGTAGGCGACGATCTCGCGGATGTCGTCCTTGGTGTAGTAACCCCCGTGCGGCTTCTCCTCCCACAGGGGTGACGCGCGATGGCCGAATTTCGTGCGCGCCCGCCATGAGCCGACCTCCGTCAGCCTCGGGTGACGCTCGATCTCGATCCGCCAGCCCTGGTCGTCCGTCAAGTGGAAGTGGAGGACGTTGAGTTTGTGCGCGGCCATCAGATCCAGATAGCGCAGCACCTGGTCCTTGGGCAGGAAGTGCCGGGCGACGTCGAGCATGAGGCCGCGCCAGGGAAAGCGGGGGGAGTCCTCGACGGTGACCTCGGGGAGGTCCCAGTCCTGCCCCGGCCGCAGCGGAGCCCGGCGGAAGGCGTCCGGGCCGAGCAGTTGCCGGAAGGTCTGCGCGCCCCAGAAGACGCCGGCCGCGCTGCCGCCCCGGATCAGGTGGTCGGCGGCGCCGAGGACGACGCGATAGCCCTCGGGAGGCAGCTCAGGGTCGATGCTCAGCGCCAGGCGGTACGCGAAGTCGCCGCCCTCCGGCAGGGGGTACCCGGTCGCCGCGCCGACCGTCGCCCGCAGCCAGCGCGCGACGTCCTCGGTGCCGGGCCCCACCTCCAGCCGGGTCTCCTCGTCCAGGCGCCCGTAGCCGGGCCAGCTCCAGAAGATGCGCCGCGGCGCCGGAATCAGTTCCGTTCCCGTCACGTCATTCGTCACATCAGTCCTTAACCGCTCCGCCCAGTCCGGAGACCAGTCGTCGCTGTACGAGTACGAAGAAGATCAACACCGGAATGGTCATCACCGTGGACGCCGCCATCACACCGCCCCAGTCCGGCTCCTCGGGCTTGTAGAACACCAGGAGTGCCATCGGCAGGGTCGACTGGGAGGTGTCGCTGATGATGAAGGACTTGGCGAACAGGAAGTCGTTCCAGGCCGAGATGAAGGAGAAGACACTGGTGGCCACCAGCCCCGGGAGGACCAGCGGGAAAAGGATCTGCCACAGGAATCGCGAACGGCTCGCCCCGTCGAGGTACGCGGCCTCCTCCAGGGCCTCCGGTACGGCCTTCACAAAGCCCCTGAGCATCCAGATCGCGAAGGGCAGCGAGAAGGCGATGTGCGGCAGGATCAGCGAGCCCAGGGTGTTGAGTTGACCGAAGTCCCGCATCAGGAAGAACAGGGGAATGGTCAGCGCCTCCACGGGCACCATCTGGGCGATCAGAAACATGATCAACAGGGTGGTGCGGAAACGGAAGCGGAATCGGGTCACGGCCGTCGCCGCGAGAAACGCGATCAGCGCCGAGGCGATCACCACCGCGCAGGCGACGACGAGGCTGTTGACGAAGTAGCGGCCGAATTCCTGCTGTCCGAAGACCCGTCGGAAGGAATCCAGGGTCGGCGCGAGGGTCCAGGGCCGGGGCTCACCGGACTCGATCTCCCCCGCCGGTTTGACGGCGCCGAGCACCATCCAGTAAAGGGGGAACGCCACCACGGCCGCGATGACCAGGGCGGATGCCTCCGCGGCGAGCCGCCAGGGCCGACGCACCGAACGCACGGAACGCACGGAACGCACCGAACTCAGCGATCCCAACGAATTCACAGCTCCTCCCCCTGTCTGCGGAGCAGCCGCAAATAGACCAGGGTGATCACCAGCAGAATCAGCAGCATCACCACGCCGATCGCCGAGCCGAGGCTGTACTGGGAGGACGCGAACGCCTTCTGGTAGGCGTAGACGTTCAGTACGAGGTTCTGCCGGGCGATACCGCCGCCGTTCGTCATCACATAGATCTGGGTGAAGATCTTGAAGTCCCAGATGACCGACTGAATGGTGACGACGACGAGGATCGGCCGGAGCATCGGCGCGAGCACCGACCGCCAGATCCGCCACTGCGAGGCCCCGTCCAGCGCGGCGGCCTCCAGCGCCTCACCCGGTACGGCGCGGATGCCCGCGTAGACCGTCACCATCACGAACGGGAAGGAGCACCACACCACTTCGAGCAGCACGAGGAAGAACGCGCTGTACCGCCCGTACGTCCAGGAGTGGTCCCCGAGCCCGAGAATCCGGTTGACGGGCCCGAAGTCGGGGTCGAAGAGCAGCAACCAGACGGTGGACCCGGTGACCGCCGGGGTGGCCCAGGCCCCCAGCGCCGCCAGCATCAGCGCGAGCCGCGGCAGAGCCCGCACCCGCGTCAGCAACACGGCCAGCGCACACCCGACGGCCAGGGTGGACACGACACACCCTGCCGCGAACAACACCGTGGCCAGCAGCACCCGCCAGAACTCGGAGTCCCCGAACAGCTCCGCGTAGTTGGCGAACCCCTGGAAGCGGGTCGGCCGGCCGCCGCTGACCTGAGCCTGGGTGTACTCCAGGAACGAGATCAGCCCGAGCTGGTAGACGGGGTAGACGAGCAGCCCGCCGAGGACGACGAGAGCGGGGGCGAGATAGAGCCAGGGAGTCCAGCCACCCCGAAAGGGGCGCGGGGCCGTGGTGGATGTGCGGCTACCGCCGCGTGGGCGCGACGAGCCACGACCGACCCGCAGTCGCCCACGCTCCCCGCCCCCCACCCCATCGGGCGCCGCCCCACCGCCCCCCGCCTTCATCGGAACGGCGCCCTCGGCCACCGGCTTCACCCGACGGAGCCGAACACGTCATTCATCCGCCGTGCCGCGTCCTTGGACGCGGCAGCCACGTCCTTCTTGCCGCTGACGATCTCCTGGAACATCGTCGGCAGCACGAGCGACGCGTCGATCTGGGCCCACGCAGGCGACACGGGCACGAATTTCGTCCCCGACGACAGGGTCTTCACGAACGGCTCGATGAACGGCTCCTTCCTCGCCGCCTCGGTCCGTACGTCGGTGTACGTCGGCAGGAAGCCCATCGCGTCGAAGAGTTCGCTCTGTGTCTCCTTGGACGCCAGCCGCTTCATCAGGTCGACGGCGAGGGTGCGGTGCGTGGTGCTGTTCAGTACGCCGATGTTGTTGCCGCCCGCGAACGCCGGTGCGACCGAGCCGGATTCGACGCCCGGCAGCGGTACGACCGCGTACTCGCCCTTGACCTTGCCGGCCTCGATGGCCGCGTGGCTGAAGTCGCCGCCGATCGCCATGCCGGCCTTGCCGGAGGCGAACGCGGTGACGGTGTCGTTGCCGCCCATGCCCGCGCACTTGGCGGCCGGGCAGTTGTCGTCGCCGAAGAGCGAGGTGTAGGCCTTGATGCCCTTCTGGGCGGCGGCGCTGTCGATGGTCGCGGCGTACGAGCCGCCCTTGCCCTCGGCTATCTCGCCGCCGTTGGCCCAGACGAACGGCATCGCGCCGTATGTGTAGGCGCCGCCGACGACGAGCCCGTACAGATCCGGCCTGGCGGCACGGATCCGCTTGGCGGTGTCGGTCAGCTCGTCCAGGGACTTCGGGGGTTCGAGGCCGAGATCCTCGAAGACGTCGGTGCGGTAGTACAGCGCGCGCACGCCCACGAAGAAGGGCGCCCCGTAGATCTTCCCGTCGACGGTCACGGAGGTCTTCGCGGTCGGGTCGGAGTCCTTGGACTCGGACCACTCGTGGAACTCCTCGGTGACGTCGGCGAGTCCGCCGTCCTTCACATAGCCGGCCGTGTCCGTGTTGCCGTACTCGATCAGGTCCGGGGCGCTCTTCGGATCGTTGAAGGCGGCCTTGATGCGCTGGGCGCGCGTCTCCACGGGGATGTACTCGACCTTCACCTCGGCGCCGTCGTGCGCCTTCTCGAAGGCCGCGACCACCTTGTCGACGACCTTCTCCTTCGGCTCGTTGCTCACCTCCTGGAAGAGCCAGACCCGGAGCGTGCCGGTCTGCTCGTCCTCCTTCGCGGAGGAGTTGTCGGAGGTCTGGGGAGCACAGGCGCTCAGCCCCGCGAGAGTCAGGGCGGCCATGGGTGCGAGGAGTCTGGCGGCGAGTTTCATGGAACGGGTTCCTCCGGTGGGGGGAGCGGAGCCGTCACGGCAGGGCAGCGTTGCACTCTCTGCAACGAGCGTTTTGCTCTCTACAACACACGGAGGCTAGGGAGTACATGAACATGCCCACAAGAGGTCTCAACCACCTTGTGATCCCGAGAAGCGTTCTGTGCAACGCGGGCAGCGCCTTGGAGCTCGGGTGACAGGGGTCGCTTTCAAGGGGCGCCCGGCCCGGCGGCGCGGCCCCGGGGCACAACAAGACCGCGGTACCCGCTCAGTGGCACCGCGGTCATGTGAACCGACGGCTACTTCTTGCCGCCGCCGTCGTTGTCGTCCCCACCCGACCCCAGGGACTCGAAGATCTCCTTGCACATGGGGCACACGGGGTACTTCTTCGGGTCGCGGCCAGGGACCCACACCTTGCCGCACAACGCCACGACGGGCGTGCCGTCGAGGGCGCTCGCCATGATCTTGTCCTTCTGGACGTAGTGGGCGAAGCGCTCGTGGTCTCCGTCGCCGTGCGACACCTGTGGCGTCGGCTCTACGAGGGTCCCCGTACCAGTACCGCGCTCGGGCTCAAGAGTGCTCATGACGCCAAGGGTACTGAAGCTCACAGGCATCAGTTGAGCGAAGGGTCGTCCGGGTACGTGGCCACCATCGCCAGCTCGTTGCGCTGGCGGCGCAGGACCTCGCGCCAGAGCCTTTCCGGGGAGGGCGAGGAGACGTCTCCCGGCTCGGACTCGACGACGTACCAGGCCCCCTCGACCAGCTCGTCCTCCAACTGGCCGGGCCCCCAGCCCGCGTACCCGGCGAAGATTCTCAGCGATCCCAGCGCGGAGGCGAGCAGTTCCGGTGGGGCCTCCAGATCGACGAGGCCGATGGCGCCGTGGACGCGCCGCCAGCCGAGCGGGGCCCGGTCCACGGAGCCGCCGCCCGGTATGACGGCGACGCCGAGCGCGGAGTCCAGGGACACCGGGCCGCCCTGGAAGATGACACCGGGCTCACCGGCGAGCGCCGCCCAGCCCTCCAGGATGTCGCCGACGTCCACTGGGGTGGGGCGGTTGAGGACCACCCCGAGTGAGCCCTTCTCGTCGTGGTCGAGGAGCAGCACCACAGCGCGGTCGAAGTTCGGGTCCGCCAGGGCGGGTGTGGCCACGAGCAGCCGCCCTGTGAGCGAGGACACCTCGGTCATGCCAGACATGATCCCGCATCCTGCCCGCGCGCGGGGAGCCAATCCGCGTAGCGACGTGAACGCAGCTCACGACGCATGTGAGCAAGCGGGGCGCAACAGCCGTGTCGGTGACCCCATGTGCCCGGCGGTGAACGGTTCGTGTTGTGGCGAACCCATGACGTGGCTGAGAAGTACTTGGGCTTACGGAAGGGGGGTAGGCGGCGATTACGCTTGCTCTCCGGCTCCGCCGTATCGGCCCCCTCACAAAGGGTCGGCCGGATGGCCCCCCACGCCGAAAAGACCTCTGCCCAACTCCACGGAACGCGAGATTCATGACCGTCAACGGCTCTGACGACGTACTGCTTGTACACGGCGGCACCCCGCTCAGTGGCGAGATCCGTGTCCGCGGTGCGAAGAACCTCGTACCCAAGGCCATGGTCGCCGCGCTGCTCGGCAGCGGTCCGAGCCGGCTGCGCAACGTCCCCGACATCCGAGATGTGCGGGTCGTGCGCGGGCTGCTCCAACTGCACGGCGTAACGGTCCGCCCCGGTGACGAGCCGGGCGAGCTGGTGATGGACCCGACGAACGTCGAGAGCGCGAACGTCGCCGACATCGACGCCCACGCCGGGTCGAGCCGCATCCCGATCCTCTTCTGCGGTCCTCTTCTCCACCGCCTCGGCCACGCCTTCATCCCCGGTCTCGGCGGCTGCGACATCGGCGGCCGGCCGATCGACTTCCACTTCGAGGTGCTGCGGCAGTTCGGCGCGAAGATCGAGAAACGGGCGGACGGGCAGTATCTGGAGGCGCCGCGGCGGCTGCGCGGCACCAAGATCCGGCTGCCGTACCCGTCGGTGGGCGCGACCGAGCAGGTGCTGCTCACGGCCGTCCTCGCCGAGGGTGTGACGGAGCTCTCGAACGCGGCGATCGAGCCGGAGATCGAGGACCTCATCTGCGTCCTGCAGAAGATGGGCGCCATCATCGCGATGGACACCGACCGCACGATCCGCATCACCGGTGTGGACTCGCTCGGCGGCTACAACCACAAGGCGCTCCCGGACCGCCTGGAGGCCGCCTCCTGGGCCTCCGCCGCGCTGGCCACCGAGGGCGACATCTACGTCCGCGGCGCCCAGCAGCGCTCGATGATGACGTTCCTGAACACCTACCGGAAGGTGGGGGGCGCCTTCGAGATCGACGACGAGGGCATCCGCTTCTGGCACCCCGGCGGCCAGCTGAAGTCGATCGCCCTGGAGACGGACGTCCACCCCGGCTTCCAGACCGACTGGCAGCAGCCCCTGGTCGTCGCCCTGACCCAGGCCACCGGCCTCTCGATCATCCACGAGACGGTCTACGAGTCCCGGCTGGGCTTCACCTCGGCCCTGAACCAGATGGGCGCCCACATCCAGCTCTACCGCGAGTGCCTCGGCGGCTCCGACTGCCGCTTCGGCCAGCGCAACTTCCTGCACTCCGCGGTCGTCTCCGGCCCCACCAAGCTCCAGGGCGCCGACCTGGTCATCCCCGACCTCCGCGGCGGCTTCTCCTACCTGATCGCCGCCCTCGCGGCCCAGGGCACCTCCCGAGTCCACGGCATCGACCTGATCAACCGCGGCTACGAGAACTTCATGGAGAAGCTGATGGAACTGGGCGCGAAGGTCGAACTGCCCGGGAAAGCCCTCGGCTGACACCAACCGCCTCACCACCGCCCCCGGACAGACACAGCATGGAGAAGCTGATGGAACTGGGAGCGAAGGTGGAGCCGCCGGGCAAGGCGCTGAGCCGGCACCCGCGGGCACAAGAACGATGGGG
>NZ_AEJC01000608.1 GCF_000317595.1 Streptomyces ipomoeae 91-03
CCCTCGCCCGTACCGGCCGTCGGATGCTTTGGCGCATTGAGTCGCCCGCGTGAGACGACCAGCAGATGATCGGATACAGTCCGCCGCGTGTCCGCAAATCAACACCCAACCGCCAACTCCGCACCCGACTCACATTGTTCGAGTTGCGGAGCGCCCTACGGAGAGGGCGTTTCCGGCTGGCCGCGCACCTGCGACGCCTGCCGCACCGTGGCCTACCGCAATCCGCTCCCCGTGGCGGTGGCCCTGCAGCCCGTGTACGACACCAAGGGCACGGCCCTCGTCGTGATCACACGGACCATCGCTCCCGCGCGCGGGGGCACCGCCCTGCCCGGCGGGTTCATCGACCACCGGGAGGACTGGCGGCACGCCGTCGTCCGTGAGCTCAAGGAGGAGACAGGCATCAACGCGGCCGACCGGGATGTCCGGCTCGCCGACGCCATGAGCTCACCCGACGGCCATCTGCTCCTGTTCGGGCTGCTCCCCGAGCGCCCGGCCGCCAACCTGCCACCGCCCGCCGAGACGGACGAGACGGAGGGCTGGCACCTGCTGCGCCGACCCACCGAACTCGCCTTCCCGCTGCATACCCTGGCCGTACAGGCGTTCTTCGACGGCCGTTACGTCTGAGCCGCACCCGGGCTCACACCCGGTCGAGCCCCCGTACCCGCACGGGGTACGCGGGCTCGACCGGACCCTCGTCCCCGTCCCGCACGACCACCACACGCGACCCCTCCCAGCTCGCGGTGTACCGCTCGACCTCCGGCTCGTCCCAGCCGTCGCCCGCGTCCGGCACCACGAGCCCCCGCCCCGTACGCCCGCGCGCGGGTGCCCACACCTCCAGCTCCAGGCCGCCATCGGCGCCTTGGACCGGCAGCACGGCACCCGCGCGCGCGAGGACCGGAATCCGTGACAGGGGAGCCTCCAACAGCACCTGCCCCGGCCCCTCGTACGCCTTCTCGGTCACCACGTCGTACCAGCGCCCCCGCGGCAACTGCACCGCACGCCGGTCCGTACCCGGATCCAGCACCGGAGCCACCAGCAGACAGTCACCCAGCAGGAAGGCGTCCTCGCAGTCACGCAGGGCCCTGTCCTCGGGCCTGCTCCACCAGACCGGGCGGACATAGGGCGCCCCCGTACGACGCGCCAGATGGGCCAGCGTCATGAAGTACGGCAGCAGCCGCCGCCGCTCTACGAGCGCCAGGCGCGCATGCTCGACGACCTCCAGCCCGAACTCCCACGGCTCCCTGCGCCCCGCCTTGAGACTCGCATGCGTGCGGAACAGCGGCAGATACGCGCCGAGCTGGAACCACCGCAGATACAGCTCCGGCGACGGGTGCCCGTCGAACCCGCCGACATCCGGCCCCGAGTACGGCACCCCGCACAGACCGAGCCCCAGCACCAGCGACAACGATGCCCGCAGCCCCGGCCAGCCCGTGGCCACGTCCCCCGACCACGTGCCTCCATAGCGCTGCATTCCGGCCCACCCGGAGCGCGAGAAGACGAACGGCCGCTGCTGCGGCGCCAACTCGCGCAGCCCCTCGTACCCGGCCCTGGCCATGCACAGCGCATACACGTTGTGCGCCTCGCGGTGGTCACCACCGCGACCCTCCAGGTCGTGCCGCGCCGACCGGGGCAGCGTGTTCTCCCCGAACGCCGTGAACGACGTCGGCTCGTTCATGTCGTGCCAGAACCCGGCGAAGCCCTGCGCGAGCCGCTCCTCGTAGAGACCGCCCCACCACGTGCGCGTACGCGCACGCGTGAAGTCCGGAAAGACCGACTCCCCGGGCCACACGACCCCCTCCAGGACCCGCCCGGTGGCATCCCGTACGAACGCGTCCTCGGCCGTCCCGCTGTCGTACACGGCGCTGCCCGGCTGCGTCTTGACCGCCGCGTCGACGATCGACACCAACCGGATCCCGTCCCGCCGCAACTCGTCGGCCAGGTCCGGCAGCTTCGGGAAGTTCTCCGCGTCGACCGTGAACACCTGGTGGGCGTCGTAGTGGTCGATGTCCAGATGGATCGCGTCGAGCGGCAGCCCGTGCTCCCGGTAGCCCGCGACGATCCGCCGCACCTCGTCCTCGTTGCCGAAGCCCCACCGCGCGTGATGGTGCCCCAGCGCCCACGCGGGCGGCAGCGCCGGAGCCCCCGTCAGCGCCGCCCAGGCATGCAGCACGCGCGCGGGGGTGCCCACGATCACCCAGCAGCGCAGTGGGCCGCCGTCCATCCGCACCTCGGACGCACCCGCCCGGTCGTGCCCCGACCCGGCGCCCTCCTCGCCCTCCCGCAACGTCACCGTGCCGTCCCACGTGGTGTCGTGGAACACCAGATACGTCCCCGCGTCGGCCACCACCATCTGCACCGGCATCGTGATGTACAGCGGATCGTCACCCGGTGCGAACACATGACCGGGGTCCGTGTTCCACAGTCGATACGTTCCATCACGCAGCCGGGGCCCGGCCGCCCGCCCGCCGAGACCGAAGAACCGCGCGTCGGCGGGCACCTCGGAGCGCTGCATCCACCGTGCCTCGCCCCCGCCGGTCGGCTCCCACCACCGGGGCGGCAGATCACGCCGCAGGGTCACTCCACCGGGCGTACGCACCTCGACGGCGCCGTGCCGCGACACCACGACCGTCACCCGCTCGGCCACGACCCGCCAGCCACCGTCCTTGTCCGGCTCCAGAACGGCCCGCGGATCCGGCTCCGGGCACCGGCCGGCAAGCGCGTACGACGGCTCCGGCCCGGCCCCGTCCCAGCCCCAGAAGACGGCTCCGTTCACGTCGACGGTGACCCTCAACTCCGACCGGCTGAACCGGACCGTCCCGCCACCCGGCCCCGGCTCCACGTCCCGCACCGGACCGGGCACCCGCGCGCGCTCGGCGCCCCGCATCGGCAAGCCGGCTGCGTCGGCACGCCTCCTGCGCCATGCGGCCCGTACGGTGCGCAGCCCTTGAGCAGCCCCCGCTGAACCGATCCCCTTCACCGAACGCACCAGGTCACGACCGTTCATGCTGCTCAGCCTGCCACTGACCGGGCCATTCGGGTGAGTCGTTCAACTTCCGTTCACCCTTGGTGACGTCACATCTTCACGTGCCCGACCATCTGAGGCGCACCCTGGTGCGGAAGTCGATCACATGGCATCGTCCGTGTCAGCCCGCGTCCCGCGTCACCCCTGTTCGTGCGTGCCGGACGCACACCACGCGTACAGTCCGGGAGCCGCCCCATGACCTCAGCGAACCCCTCGCCGCTCTGGCAGCCCGACCCCGAGCGCATCGCCCGGGCCCAGATCACCAAGTTCCAGTCCTGGGCGGCCCAGCACCACGGAGCTCCCGCCGAGGGCGGATACCCGGCCCTGCACCGCTGGTCCGTCGACGAACTCGAGACCTTCTGGCAAGCCGTCACCGAGTGGTTCGACGTGCGCTTCTCCACCCCCTACGCGCGCGTGCTCGGCGACCGCACCATGCCCGGCACCCAGTGGTTCCCCGGATCCACTCTCAACTACGCCGAACACGCCCTGCGCGCGGCCGACACCCGTGCCGACGAACCGGCCCTGCTCCACGTCGACGAAACCCACGAACCACGACCCGTGACCTGGACCGAACTACGCCGCCAGGTCGGCTCCCTCGCCGCCGAACTGCGCGCCCTGGGCGTACGCCCAGGAGACCGGGTAAGCGGTTACCTCCCGAACGTCCCCGAGGCCGTCGTCGCCCTCCTCGCCACGGCCGCCGTCGGTGGCGTCTGGACCTCCTGCGCCCCCGACTTCGGCGCCCGCAGCGTCCTCGACCGCTTCCAACAGGTCGAACCCGTCGTCCTGTTCACCATCGACGGCTACCGCTACGGCGGCAAGGAGCACGACCGCCGCGACATCGTCGCCGAGCTCCGCCGCGACCTGCCCACCCTCCGTGCCGTCGTGCACATCCCACTCCTCGGCACCGAGGCCCCCGAGGGCGCCCTGGAATGGTCCGCCCTGACCTCCGCGGACGTGACACCCACCTTCGAACAGGTCCCGTTCGACCACCCCCTGTGGGTGCTCTACTCCTCCGGCACGACCGGCCTCCCCAAGGCCATCGTCCAGTCCCAGGGCGGCATCCTGATCGAGCACCTCAAACAGCTCGGCCTGCACTGCGACCTCGGCCCCGAGGACCGGTTCTTCTGGTACACCTCCACCGGCTGGATGATGTGGAACTTCCTCGTCTCCGGCCTCCTCACCGGAACCACGATCGTCCTGTACGACGGCAGCCCCGGCTACCCCGACACCGGCGCCCAGTGGCGCGTCGCCGAACGCACCGGCGCGACCCTCTACGGCACCTCCGCCGCGTACGTCATGGCCTGCCGCAAGGCGGACATCCACCCCGGCCGCGACTACGACCTCTCACGCATCCAGTGCGTCGGCACCACCGGCTCCCCGCTCCCGCCCGACGGCTTCCGCTGGCTGCACGACGAGGTCCGCGACGACCTCTGGATCGCCTCCGTCAGCGGCGGCACCGACGTGTGCTCCTGCTTCGCGGGAGCCGTCCCCACTCTCCCCGTCCACATCGGCGAACTCCAGGCCCCCGGCCTCGGCACCGACCTCCAGTCCTGGGACCCCAGCGGCAAGCCCCTCACCGACGAAGTCGGCGAACTCGTGGTCACCAACCCCATGCCGTCCATGCCGATCTACTTCTGGAACGACCCCGACGGCGCCCGCTACCACGACAGCTACTTCGACACCTACCCCGGCGTCTGGCGCCACGGCGACTGGATCACCCTCACCTCCTGCGGCTCCGTCGTCATCCACGGCCGCTCCGACTCCACCCTCAACCGCCAAGGCGTCCGCATGGGGTCGGCCGACATCTACGAGGCCGTCGAGCGACTCCCCGAAATCAAGGAATCCCTCGTCATCGGCATCGAACAGCCCGACGGCGGCTACTGGATGCCCCTCTTCGTGCACCTCGCCCCCGGCGCCGTCCTCGACGAGGCCCTCCTGAACCGCATCACGCAGACCATCCGCGAACAGCTCTCCCCGCGCCACGTCCCCGACGAGATCATCGAAGTCCCCGGCGTCCCCCACACCCTCACCGGCAAGCGCATCGAGGTCCCCGTCAAACGCCTCCTCCAAGGCACCCCCATGGAAAAGGCGGTCAACCCGGGCTCCGTCGACAACCTCGACCTCCTGCGCTTCTACGAGGAACTGGCCCGCAAACGAGGCTGACCGCCCCTCGGCCGGAAGGCGTTGTCAGTGCCGCCCGTTACTGTGAGTGAGCATTGATCGACTGCTCGCACAGGGGGAAACATGGCACACACCAGCCACCAGAGCATGCGACAGGTCCTGCGTCGCGAAATCGCCGGCACGATCGGCCTGCTGGCCGACGAGCACGACTTCACCGCGATGCGGCGCTACCGCAGCTTCACCTTCGACGATCACACGACGTACCTCCAGCAAGTGGAAGCCCTGCTCAGGACACTAGCCGCGCAGGGCACCCACACCACCGTCGCCCTCTTCGACCCGGAGGAATACGTCGAGTTCTGCGCCGAAACCGGCCTGGAACCGGACACCCCGTCCAGCCGAACCCGCTTCACCGCCGAACTGGCGGCCACAGGCGCCATCGTCCCCTACGAAGGACAACCCCTCGCCGAACTCGTCCCCGAGCTGATCGGCGAAGCCGTCCGCCAGGCCACCTGGGAGTACGCCACCACACTCCTCGCCCAGATCGGCAACTGCGCCTCCTGCGGCGAGGACATCGGCCGCGCCTCCTTCGCCCGCGCCATGGAACTGCTGACCCGCATCCTCGACACCGCGGCCCCCGGCGAACGCCACCTCGTGTGCAGCGTCTCGTCCAAACCCCAGGCACTCGTCGCCGTCCTCCACGCCGACGGTGACACCGATGGGACAACCCACCTCGACGAGACCGAAGCGCTGGAGTTCGCCACCGTCCTGGCCCTCGGCATCGCCACCCGAAGCCCCGGCGGACTCGTCATGCGCACCAGCGCCCCGGACACCACCGACCGGGTCTACGGCTGGCGCCTACGCGGCGAAGGCCTCGAACCCCTCACCGCGGGAGAGGTCTTCGACGCCTACTGCACCGACATGGAATCCGGCGATCTCATCTCCCCGGAATCCGGAGTCGACTACTGCACCCCACCCGACCTCGGGGACGATCTCGGCCAAGGAGGCACGGCCACGCACGGGCACACCCACTGATGGGACGAGGCGGCGGCCAGAACGAGCAGCGGGGTGCGGCTCTTGGCGGCCTCGGTGATGCCGGTCATGGCGTTGGTGAGGCCGGGGCCCTGGTGCACGGTGAGCGCGGCGAGGGTGCCGCTCGTGCGTGCGTACGCGTCGGCCATGGTCGCCGCGCCGCCCTCGTGCCGGGCGGCGACGAATCGCGCGCCGGC
>NZ_AEJC01000609.1 GCF_000317595.1 Streptomyces ipomoeae 91-03
CCCCGAGCTCTTGGGCGGGCGGCCGTCGTCAGCGGGTCACAGGTCTGCTGCAGTCCGTCTCCGCTGTCGCCGAACCCGGCAGGGTGTCCGTGGCGGCTCGTACACTCACCTGCGTGGACACGACCCTTCAGGACCCGCTTGTCGGCCAGGTGCTCGACGGCCGGTATCGAGTCGAGGCGCGGATCGCGGTCGGCGGGATGGCCACGGTCTACCGGGCCGTGGACACCCGCCTCGACCGGGTGCTCGCACTCAAGGTGATGCATCCGACGCTGGCCGCGGACGGCTCGTTCGTGGAGCGGTTCATCCGTGAGGCCAAGTCGGTGGCGCGACTGTCGCATCCGAATGTGGTGGGGGTCTTCGACCAGGGCACCGACAGGTCGTACGTCTACCTCGCGATGGAGTACGTCGCCGGATGCACCCTGCGGGACGTGCTGCGGGAGCGCGGGGCGCTGCAGCCGAGGGCGGCGCTCGACATCCTGGAGCCGGTGCTCGCCGCGCTCGGCGCCGCGCACCGCGCCGGGTTCGTGCACCGGGACATGAAGCCCGAGAACGTGTTGATAGGGGACGACGGCCGGGTCAAGGTCGCCGACTTCGGGCTCGTACGGGCCGTGGACACGGTCACGAGCACCACGGGCACCGTCCTCGGCACCGTCTCGTACCTCGCCCCGGAGCAGCTGGAGCACGGCACCACCGACACCCGCGTGGATGTGTACGCGTGCGGGGTGATGCTCTACGAGATGCTCACCGGCGGCAAACCGCACTCCGGGGACACCCCTGCCCAGCTGCTCTACCACGCCCTGAACGACGACGTACCGCCGCCGTCGGCCGCGGTGCCGGGGCTGCCGTACGAGCTGGACGAGCTGGTCGCCTCGGCGACGGCCCGCAACCCCGAGGTGCGACCGTACGACGCCGTGGCGCTGCTCGCGCAGACGCGTCAGGCGCGGGCCGCGCTGAGCGGTGAGCAGTTGGACGCGGTGCCGCCGCAGGCGACGGCCGACGGGCACGACAGTGCCGAGGACCGGACGAGTGTCATCCCGCGCTCGCTGTCGACGCCCCGCGCGGCTGCGGCGGGAGCCGACCCCCTCAACCGGACGAGCCGGTTCGAGGCGCCCCCGCCGCCGCCCCGGCGCACGCGCGACGCCGCGGCGCCTCGGCGTGGGGTGCTGGCGATCGTCGTCGCCGTGCTGCTGGTCCTCGGGGTGGGCGGGGGCGTCTGGTACATCAACTCGGGCCAGTTCACGAGGGTCCCGGCGGTGCTGAAGGTGTCCGAGTCGACCGCGAAGAAGCGGATCGAGGACGCCGGGCTCGATGTCCACATCAAGCGTGAGTTCAGCGACACGGTGAAGCGCGGGCAGGTGATCCGCACCGATCCGGGGCCCAGGGAGCGCATCCGGGACAACGACACCGTGACCCTGACGATCTCCAAGGGCCCGGAAGTCGTGAAGGTGCCCGATCTGGAGGGCTACCGGCTGGACCTGGCGAAGACCCGGCTGAAGAACGACGGGCTCCAACCGGGCATGGTGACGCGGGAGTTCAGCGAGGACGTCATCAAGGGCCAGGTGATCCGCACCGAGCCCGGCGTCGGCACCGAGGCGTCCTCGGGTTCGGCCGTGGCCCTCGTCGTCAGCCGGGGTGCCCCGGTGGAGGTTCCCGAGGTGGCCGGTTCCTCGGTCGAGGACGCCACCGCCCTGCTGGAACGGGAGGGCCTCAAGGTGAAGATCGCCTCGGAGCAGGTCAACTCCGAGTTCGACAAGGGCATGGTCGCCGAGCAGTCGCCGGGTGCGGGCAAGGAGGCCGCCGAGGGCGACACGGTCACCCTGACGATCTCCAAGGGGCCCGAGATGGTCGAGGTCCCGGACGTCGTCGGCGACAGCGTCGACGAGGCCACCCGGAAACTCAAGGACGCGGGCTTCGAGGTCGAGGAGGACCGGGGGCTGCTCGGTCTCTTCGGCGACGAGGTCAAGGGCCAGTCGGTGGAGGGCGGCGAGAAGGCGGCCAAGGGTTCGACGATCACGATCGAGATCGGCTGATCACACCTGTGGCCCCGGCCCGTGTCGGTCGGGGCCGCACACGTTCTTCGGCAGCCGCCGAAGCCGCCGTCCAGGCGCCGCGAGCCGCGTGACACCCTTGGTCCCGTGAGTACTCAGCAGTCCCGTGGCCTCCCCGGCCCCTCCGGTGAACCAACGAGTCGCTCCGGCGACCGAACCGGCGACTCCGGCGCACCAACCAGCCCGGCCCGCAACCCCGTTGGGGGTCATGTCCCCGTCGCCGGTGGGCTGAACTCCGTCGGGCTGACGTACGCCCGTGAGCTGAAAGCCGAGACCGTGCAGGTGTTCGTCGCCAATCCGCGGGGTTGGGCGACGCCCGTCGGGAACCCCCGGCAGGACGAGGAGTTCCGGGCGGCCTGTGCCGCCGAGTCGATCCCCGCCTATGTGCATGCCCCGTACCTGATCAACTTCGGTTCGCACACCGAGGCGACGGTCGAGAGGTCCGTGGAGTCACTGCGGCACTCGTTGCGCCGGGGACGGGAGATCGGGGCCCTCGGGGTCGTCGTGCACACCGGGAGCGCGACCGGGGGACGGGACCGTTCGGTGGCGCTCAAGCAGGTGCGGGAGTACATGCTGCCGCTGCTGGACGAGCTGACGCACGACGACGACCCGTTTCTGCTGCTGGAGTCGACCGCGGGGCAGGGCTCCTCCCTGTGCTCCCGCACCTGGGACTTCGGGCCCTACTTCGAGGCGCTCGACGCCCACCCGAAGCTCGGCGTGTGCCTGGACACCTGCCACATCTTCGCGGCGGGCCACGACCTGACCGGGCCGGACGGCATGCACCGGACCCTCGACCTGCTGGTCGACACGGTCGGCGAGGGCCGGCTGAAGCTGATCCACGCCAACGACTCCAAGGACGTCGTCGGCGCCCACAAGGACCGCCACGAGAACATCGGCTCCGGCCACATCGGCGAGGACCCCTTCCGGGCCCTCATGACCCACCCCGCCACCGAGGGCGTACCGCTGATCATCGAGACACCCGGCGGCAAGGAAGGCCACGCGGCGGACGTGGAACGCCTGAAGAAACTACGGGAAAGCTGAGGCGCCGGGTCAGTCCTTGTTCTCGACCAGCACGTGCGAGGTGTCGACGATGTGGACCACGAGCACGATGAGCAGGCCGTCACTGATGACGTACTCGATCGCCACGTTGCGGGACAGCGCGACCGAGCGGGTGTTCTCGTCACCGGAGATGGCTGCGGAGATCTTGGTGCGGGGATCTTTGGCCAGTATGACGAGCCCCTCCTGGAGCACGTCGAGGTGGTCATCCGGAAGGCTGTCGCGCACGCGCGCCGCGGCCTCCGAGAAGATCACGTTGAAGACGGCCATCTTGGCTCTCCCGCACGGTTGTCCTGTTGACCGGCGCTGAGCCTACCGACAGTTTCAGAGCTCAGGCCCCTCCCCCGGCTCCTCCTGGTACGAGTACCGCTGTTCCTTCCAGGGGTCGCCGATGTTGTGGTAGCCGCGTTCCTCCCAGAAGCCGCGCCGGTCGGCGGTCATGTACTCGATGCCGCGGACCCATTTGGGGCCCTTCCAGGCGTACAGGCTCGGTACGACGAGGCGGAGGGGGAAGCCGTGTTCGGCGGTGAGGAGTTCGCCGTCCTTGTGGGTGGCGAAGATCGTGCGGTCGGAGGCGAAGTCGGCGAGGCGGAGGTTGGAGCTGAAGCCGTACTCGGCCCACACCATCACATGGGTGACCTCGGCGGCCGGCGGCGCGATCTCCAGGATCGTACGGGCCGGAATGCCGCCCCACTCGGCGCCGACCATGCTGAACTTCGTCACACAGTGCAGATCCGCCACGACCGAGGCGTACGGCAGTGCGGTGAATTCCTCATGGTTCCAGGAGTGCTTCTCGCCGTCGGCGGTGGCGCCGAAGACCCGGAAGTCCCATCGCTCGGGACGGAACTTGGGGACGGGTCCGTAGTGCGTGACCGGCCAGCCGCGTTGGAGGCGCTGTCCCGGCGGGAGCTGCGGTTGTGCCGCGTTCTCGGAGTTCTCAGATGCGCGATCTCCCGATTCGCGTTCCACCGGCTGACCCATGACTCCATCCTGACAGACCCCGAGTGGTGCACATGACCAGGGGCCACCCGAGTCGGACAAATTTAACTAAGGCTGTACTAACTTACTAAGCTTGCACTTACTGGACGATCTTCGACGGCGGTGAAATCATCGCGGCGCAACCTCCCAGTCCCCCCGCTTGGAAGGAGCCCTACGCGATGCAGGGCGACCCTGAGGTCATCGAATTCCTCAACGAGCAGCTCACCGGTGAGCTGACCGCGATCAACCAGTACTTCCTGCACGCGAAGATGCAGGAGAACTTCGGCTGGACGAAGCTCGCCAAGTACACCCGGCACGAGTCGTTCGACGAGATGAAGCACGCCGAGGTACTCACCGACCGCATCCTCTTCCTGGAGGGGCTGCCGAACTACCAGCGGCTGTTCCACGTCCGGGTGGGCCAGACGGTCAAGGAGATGTTCGAGGCCGACCGGCAGATCGAGGTCGAGGCGATCGACCGGCTCCGGCGCGGCATCAAGGTGATGCGCGAGAAGGGCGACATCACGTCCGCGAACATCTTCGAGTCGATCCTGGAGGACGAGGAGCACCACATCGACTACCTCGACACCCAGCTGGAGCTGCTGGAGAAGCTGGGCGAGGCGCTCTACATCGCGCAGCTGATCGAGCAGCCGGAGAGCTGAGAAGCGAGAAGCACCGCCGCCGGTCCTCTTCCCACCCCTAGGCGGCTTCTTCGAGCTCTTCGACGCCGTCGAGTTCCGTGAGTACGGGCCTGCCCTGGTCGACCAGCTCACGCCGGGGGCACGCGCCCCGGCCGAGGAGCGCCTGGATGCGGCGTACGCAGGAGCCGCAGTCCGTGCCCGCCTTGCATGCCGACGCTATCTGACGAGGGGTGCAGGCGCCGTCCGCCGCGTGCTTCTTGACCTGCTGCTCTGTGATGCCGAAGCAACTGCAGACGTACACGCCGTTCACCTCCCGCCGGGATCGATAAGAGTGCCGCCCCGATTAATCGGTGAGGCTAACCTAACCTTACCCGTCGCCGAGGCGGGCCAAAAGTGGGG
>NZ_AEJC01000610.1 GCF_000317595.1 Streptomyces ipomoeae 91-03
GCCCTCGTCGCATCCGCGGTCTTCTTCACACCCGCGGTCTTCGCCGTATCGGCGGCCCTCGTCGTATCCGCGGCCTTCATCCGCGTCCCCGCGCGGGCACCCATGGTCCGCGCGGGCACCCATGGCAGCCGTCTCAAGATCGATGAGCCGGTTCGATCAATAACGATCGTGCTTTCGACAACACAACTCTTGACGCGCCTGAGACGCCAGAGCCAGACTCCCGTCCATCGGTCGACATTGTCGAACACCTACCGGCAATACGCGCTAGAGTGTGACAACGCCAAGGGCCGAACTCTTTCCCCTGGACGAAGGACAAAGGAGTCGCGGGTGTCCAGCTCCGACATCTTCATCGGCGAGACCATCGGTACCGCCATACTCATCCTGCTCGGCGGTGGCGTGTGCGCCGCCGTCACGCTGAAGGCCTCCAAGGCCCGTAACGCCGGTTGGCTCGCCATCACCTTCGGGTGGGGTTTTGCCGTTCTGACGGCCGTCTACACCTCCGCGCCGCTCTCCGGCGCCCATCTGAACCCGGCCGTGACCCTGGCGCTCGCGCTCAAGGAGAACGGGATCGAGTGGAGCCAGGTCCCCACCTACTGGGGCGGGCAGCTGCTCGGCGCGATGATCGGCGCCTCCCTGGTCTGGGTCGCCTACTACGGCCAGTTCCACGCCCACCTCACCGACAAGGAGATCGTCGGCGGTCCGGGCGCGGAGACCACCAAGGCCAAGGCCGTCGAGGCCCGGGAGAAGGGCGCCGGCCCCGTGCTCGGCATCTTCTCCACCGGCCCGGAGATCCGGAACGCGGCGCAGAACATCGCCACCGAGATCATCGGTACCGTCGTGCTCGTCCTGGCCGTCCTCACCCAGGGCCTGAACGACAGCGGCAAGGGTCTCGGCACCCTCGGTGCCCTGATCACCTCCCTCGTGGTCGTCTCCATCGGTCTCTCGCTCGGCGGCCCGACCGGTTACGCGATCAACCCGGCCCGTGACCTCGGTCCGCGTATCGTCCACGCCCTGCTCCCCCTGCCCAACAAGGGCGGCTCCGACTGGGGCTACGCCTGGATACCGGTGGCCGGTCCGCTGATCGGCGCCGCCGTCGCCGCAGGCATCTACAACGTCGCATTCGCTTGAGAGCGCCCGAGCCGCACATCCACGAAACGCTCAGCACGCGCCGTACGTACAGCCCGTTGACCAGTTGAACCTTCAGGAGCACACCGTGACCGACGCCCACACCGCCGGACCGTTCATCGCCGCGATCGACCAGGGCACCACCTCCAGCCGCTGCATCGTCTTCGACCGGGACGGCCGTATCGTCTCCGTCGACCAGAAGGAACACGAGCAGATCTTCCCGAAGCCGGGCTGGGTCGAGCACAACGCCACCGAGATCTGGACGAACGTCCAGGAGGTCGTCGCGGGTGCCATCGAGAAGGCCGGCATCACCCGTGACGACATCAAGGCCATCGGCATCACCAACCAGCGCGAGACCACGCTGCTCTGGGACAAGAACACCGGTGAGCCCGTCCACAACGCCATCGTCTGGCAGGACACCCGCACCGACGCGCTCTGCAAGGAGCTCGGCCGCAACGTCGGGCAGGACCGTTTCCGCCGTGAGACCGGTCTTCCCCTCGCCTCCTACTTCGCCGGTCCGAAGGCCCGCTGGCTGCTGGACAACGTCGAGGGCCTGCGCGAGCGCGCCGAGGCCGGCGACATCCTCTTCGGCACGATGGACAGCTGGGTCATCTGGAACCTGACGGGCGGTGTCAACGGCGGCCACCACGTCACCGACGTCACCAACGCCTCCCGCACCCTCCTGATGAACCTGCACACCCTGCAGTGGGACCCGAAGATCGCCGAGTCCATCGGCGTTCCGCTGTCGATGCTGCCGGAGATCCGCTCCTCCGCCGAGGTGTACGGCGAGATCACCGGCGGCAAGCTGGGCGACCTGCTCGGCGGCATCCCGGTCGCCTCGGCGCTCGGTGACCAGCAGGCGGCCCTGTTCGGCCAGACCTGTTTCGCCGAGGGCGAGGCCAAGTCCACGTACGGCACCGGCACGTTCATGCTGATGAACACCGGCGAGAAGATCATCAACTCGTACTCGGGTCTGCTGACGACCGTCGGCTACCGCATCGGTGACGAGAAGCCGGTCTACGCCCTGGAGGGCTCGATCGCCGTCACCGGTTCGCTGGTGCAGTGGATGCGCGATCAGATGGGGCTCATCTCCACCGCCGCCGAGATCGAGACGCTCGCCCTCTCGGTCGAGGACAACGGCGGCGCCTACTTCGTGCCGGCCTTCTCCGGTCTGTTCGCCCCCTACTGGCGCTCCGACGCCCGCGGTGTGATCGCCGGTCTCACCCGGTACGTCACCAAGGCGCACCTCGCGCGTGCCGTCCTGGAGGCCACCGCCTGGCAGACCCGTGAGATCACCGACGCCATGACGAAGGACTCGGGCGTCGAGCTCGCGGCCCTCAAGGTCGACGGCGGCATGACCTCCAACAACCTGCTGATGCAGACCCTCTCGGACTTCCTGGACGCCCCCGTGGTGCGCCCGATGGTCGCCGAGACCACCTGCCTCGGCGCCGCCTACGCCGCCGGTCTCGCCGTCGGCTTCTGGACCAGCACCGACGACCTGCGCGCCAACTGGCGGCGGGCCGCCGAGTGGACCCCCCGCATGGACGCGGAGACCCGCGACCGTGAGTACAAGAGCTGGCTCAAGGCCGTCGAGCGGACCATGGGCTGGATCGAAGACGAGCACTGACGAGAGCTGAGCAATGCGCCGGGAGCTCCCACCGGCTCCCCGCCCAGCTCTGACGCGAGCTCCGACACGAGCTCTGATGAGGAGTAAGAACCCGACATGACCAGTCAGTCCACCCTGCAAGCCCTGCCTGCCCTGGGTACACGCCCGGCAGGCGGCTCCACCCCGAGCCGAGCCGAGACCCGGGAGCAGCTCGCCAAGGCGTCGTACGACCTCCTCGTGATCGGCGGCGGCATCCTGGGCATCTCCACCGCCTGGCACGCCGCGCAGTCCGGGCTCAGGGTGGCGCTGGTCGACGCCGGTGACTTCGCCGGCGCCACCTCCTCCGCCTCCTCCAAGCTGCTCCACGGCGGTCTGCGCTATCTGCAGACCGGCGCGGTGAAGCTGGTGGCGGAGAACCACTTCGAACGCCGCGCGGTCTCCCGCCAGGTGGCCCCCCATCTGGCGAATCCGCTCACGTTCTACCTGCCCGTGTACAAGGGCGGGCCGCACGGCGCGGCGAAGCTCGGGGCGGGCGTCTTCGCCTACTCCGCGCTGTCGGCCTTCGGCGACGGCGTGGGTCACCTCCTGTCGCCCGCCAAGGCCGCGCAGGACGTGCCCGAGCTGCGTACCGAGAACCTCAAGGCCGTGGCCGTGTACGGCGACGACCAGATGAACGACTCCCGGATGGCCCTGATGACGGTCCGCGCCGCCGTCGACTCCGGGGCGGTCGTCCTCAACCACGCCGAGGTCACCGGCCTGCGCTTCACCAAGGGCCGGGTCACGGGCGCCGAGTTGCGCGACCGGCTCTCCGGCGACGAGTTCGGGGTCGACGCCCGGCTGGTGCTGAACGCGACCGGGCCGTGGGTCGACCACCTGCGGCGCATGGAGGACCCGAAGGCGGCCCCGTCCATACGTCTGTCCAAGGGCGCGCACCTGGTCCTGAAGCGGACGTCCCCGTGGAAGGCCGCGCTCGCCACCCCCATCGACAAGTACCGCATCACCTTCGCCCTCCCCTGGGAGGACATGCTGCTCCTCGGCACGACCGACGAGGTGTACGAGGGTGACCCGGCCGAGGTCGCCGTCAACGACAAGGACATGGCCCAGATCCTGGACGAGGCCGCGTTCTCCGTCCGGGACCAGCAGCTCGGCCGTGACCTCATCACCTATGCCTTCGCGGGTCTGCGGGTGCTGCCGGGCGGGCCCGGGGACACGGCCAAGGCCAAGCGCGAGACGGTCGTCACCGAGGGCCGGAGCGGCATGCTGTCGGTGGCCGGCGGCAAGTGGACGACCTTCCGGCACATCGGCCGCACGATCATGCGGAAGCTCCAGACGCTGCCCGGCCGGCCGCTCGGCGAGGACTTCGAGCCGGTCTCCACGCTGCCGAAGAAGCTGCCGCTGCCGGGGGTCGCCAACCCGCGCGCCGTGGCCCACCGCCTCCTGATCGACCGCCCGGCCCCCGGCCCCCGCATGGGCGCCGACACCGCCAAGCACCTGGCCACGCACTACGGTTCGCTGGCGTTCGACATCGCCCGCCTCGCCAACGAGAACCCGGAGCTGGGCGAGCGCGTCCACCCCGACGCCCCCGAGATCTGGGCGCAGGTCGTCTACGCCCGCGACACCGAGTGGGCCGAGACGGTCGACGACGTCCTCCGCCGCCGTACGACGCTGACGATCCGGGGCCTGGCCACGGACGAGGTGCGTGCGAAGGTCCAGGACCTGCTCGACAAGAAGTAGGCCGTACGACGCGAGACAAGCACGCCGTACGACGTGAGGAGGGGGCGGCTCTCCACCGAGGGGGCCGCCCCCTTTCGTGTGCCCGGTTGTCGGTGCCGGGTGTTTTCATGAACCCATGAACATCGATCGGGCCGATCCCAGTGAGTTGGCCGCCCTGCGCGAGGTGTTCGCCGTGGACGACGGCGGCGCCTCCGCGCTCGGCTGGGAGGCGGTGCACGCGTTCGAGGCGGAGCACGGGGTGGTGCTGCCGGAGCCGTATCGGACGTTCGTCGCGGAGATATCCGACGGGTCGTTCCAGGGGCCGCCGGAGTACGGGCTCGTGGGGCTGGCCGAACTGCCCGACGACTGGCACGACGACGGCGAGGCACGGGATCTGAGCGAGCCCTTCCCGCTCACGGCGCCCTGGCATTGGGAAACGGACGACGGCCCGTACGAGGACCCGGACACCGTGATCGGCCGGGTCCTCGACCACGGTTCGATCGTGCTCGGTACGGACGGGTGCGCCATGAACTGGCATCTCGTCGTCACCGGCCCCCACCGCGGGCACATCTGGCACGTCACCGATGTGGGCGCCCTGCCCTTCGGCAGGGAGTTCGGATACACGAGCGCCGCACCCGGCTTCGCCGGCTGGGTCGCGCACTGGGCGGCCGGGAAGGAGTGGTTCGACGCGGAGTGACGCCGCTCGGCGGGACGCCGGTACCGGGTCCTCCGGCGTCGTCAGGTCGGTGAGGTGGGCGAAGCCGATGATGCGGCGGATGATCTCCGTGCCGGCGAAGCCGAGGGATTCCGTCCAGACGCGGTGGAGGAAGCGGTCGAGACAGGCGTCGTCGAAGAAGGTGTCGACGCGGGTCGGCCACAGGTGGCGGAACTCCGTTTCGAACGCCTCCCAGGAGAGGCCGAGTTGGCCGGCGTGGTCGGAGAGGGCGCCGAGGGCGCGGGCTCGTTCTGCCGAGACCAGGGTGTTGGCCCAGTACAGGCCGGAGTCGAAGCCGATGGAGGAGGCGGGCGCCGTACTGGCCGCCGAGTCGGCCCGCTTCGCCTCGTCCGGGTGGATGCGAGGGACGTCGGGCAACCTGCCGGTGGTCCTGTCCCGGGATCCGCTGCGGCCGGCGGTCACCGCGAGCGGCCACGACAAGGCCTGGACGTAGTGGGGGATGCCCTCCTGGACCAACTCCGAGGCGGTGAGGCGGGATCCCTGGAGGATGGGGCGCGTCTCGTCGGCGCGGACGAGCTCAAGACGGCCCCGCGCGTGCAGCCCCCGGATCACCCCCACCATCAGGTTCACGGCGGTCGGCCGGGCCTCGCGGACTCGGGCGACCGCGGCGCGCACCTCGTCGGCCGACCAGCCCTCGCGCTCCCCCCGCAACAGCGCGAGCGCCACCCCGTACGCGCCCGCCGCCCCGATCGTCGGCGCACCGCGTACGACGAGGCGCTGGATGGCGGTGACCAGGGCGTCCACATCGCGGATCTCGATCGTCTCGGTGCGATGCGGAAGCGCGGTCTGGTCGATGAGCGCGAGGCTGCTTCCGGTCCAGTCGACGGCACGCAGCTCCTGGGACACAGCGGGGCACTCCTGGTGTTCCCAAGATGCCCGACACCGTGCATGACCTCGAAGAACCGTCGGGAGCCACTGTTCGAGCCCCGTATCTGTTCGAGACCCGTATCACCGCCCGCCACTCCCCCGACCGCCCTCGCCGAGGCCTCGACCTCGGCCGACCTGGAGGCTTTCGCCTGGTAGAGCCCCCATAATGGCCTGAGACATCGGATGTCTGAACGACAGGGAGGGCCCCGCCATGGCAGTGACCGACGAGGCGATCGAGAAGATCAAAGGCATGATCGTCTCCGGTGCGCTGCGCCCCGGCGACCGCCTCCCCAAGGAGAGCGAGCTGGCCGCCGATCTCGGACTGTCCCGCAACTCCCTGCGCGAGGCGGTACGCGCCCTGTCGCTGATCCGCATCCTCGACGTACGGCAGGGCGACGGCACGTACGTCACCAGCCTGGACCCCCAACTCCTGCTGGAGGCCCTGAGCTTCGTCGTCGACTTCCACCGCGACGACACGGTCCTGGAGTTCCTCGCCGTCCGCCGCATCCTGGAACCGGCGGCCACGGCCATGGCCGCGCTGCGCATCAGCGAGCAGCAACTGGACGCGCTGAGCGCCCAGTTGGACAAACTCGGCACCGAGCCGTCGGTGGAGGAACTGGTCGCCTGCGACCTGGAGTTCCACAAGGGCATCGTGCAGAGCTCCGGGAACTCCGTCCTCTGCTCCCTCCTGGACGGCCTGTCCGGCCCCACCACCCGCGCCCGCATCTGGCGCGGCCTCACGCAGGAGGACGCCGTCAGCCGCACCCTCCACGAACACCGGGCCATCCTCACCGCCCTGCGCGACCGCGACGCGGAGGCGGCCAGGTCGTGGGCGACGGTCCACATCGCGAGCGTGGAGCAGTGGCTGCGGTCGTCACTGTGACGTGTCAGCGCCCCGCACCGTGACGTGTCAGTGCCCCGCGTGAAGTTGATCACTCACAGCTCGGCGGGCTGAGGGGTGTTCAAGGGGGACCGGCGGGGCAGTGTCCGTTCACTCCCCCGTGCAAGGGGGCTGCGGAGGCCCCCTGGGCACGCCGTAAGGTTGGGGCGTACGCGAGGGCACGTCGGAAGGAGGCGCTGGGTGATCGAGCTGGAGGGGGTTCCCGAGCTGATCGACCCAGTCATGGTGGCCGCGTTCGAAGGCTGGAACGACGCCGGCGACGCCGCCTCCACCGCGGTCGCGCATCTGGACAGGGAATGGAAGGGCGAGGTGTTCGCGGCGCTGGACGCCGAGGACTACTACGACTTCCAGGTGAACCGACCCACGGTGTGGCTGGACAACGGCGTACGGAAGATCACCTGGCCGACGACAAGGTTGTCGGTCGTCCGGGTCGGCGGCGAGAAGCCCCGTGATCTCGTACTGGTCCGAGGCATAGAGCCGTCGATGCGGTGGCGCTCGTTCTGCAACGAGCTGCTGGGCTTCGCGCACGAGCTGGGTGTCGAGCTCGTCGTCATCCTCGGCGCACTGCTCGGTGACACCCCGCACACACGTCCGGTGCCGGTCAGCGGTGTCACGTCCGATCCGGATCTGGCGCGGCGGTTGGATCTGGAGGAGACCAAGTACGAGGGCCCCACGGGCATCGTCGGCATCCTCCAGGAGGCGTGCACCCACGCGGGCGTCCCGGCCGTCTCGCTCTGGGCCGCCGTCCCGCACTATGTGTCGCAGCCACCGAACCCGAAGGCCACGCTCGCCCTCCTGAACCGTCTGGAGGACCTGATCGACGTACGCATTCCGTTGGGCGAGCTGCCCGAGGACGCGCGTGCGTGGCAGGTGGGCGTGGATCAGCTGGCCGCGGAGGACAGCGAGGTCGCCGAGTACGTCCAGACGCTGGAGGAGGCCCGGGACACGGCCGAGCTGCCGGAGGCGTCCGGGGAGGCGATCGCTCGGGAGTTCGAGCGGTATCTGCGGAGGCGTGACGGCGGGGGCCCCACGGGTCCGGCGGCCGGCGGGCACGCCACGGCCGATGGGGGCGACGTCGGGTCCGGGCCGGCCGGTAGTGCCGGTACTTGGAACCTGCGTGACACCCCCGGAGGTCGTACGCGACCGCCCAAGCCTCCCCGGCCGGAAGCCAATCCGGAGGTCAATCCGGAGGTCGACGGCGAGGATTCCTCGGAGGACTGAGCGGAGGCGCGCCGCGTCGGCACCCAGGTCCGCCGGCTTGGCGCCGCGCGGTCACCGCGGGTCCGTCGTGACTGGTTGACTGATGGGCGCGGTTGGTCGTCGTGACCGGTCGCGGCGGCGGGTCGTCGTGGCTGGTCGCGCCCGCGCGGCGAAGCCTCATGCGGAGCCGCATGGTGACGCAGCCCCGCGCCCCTTGGCGGCGCGGGGACCGTCAGCGGTTGTGAGGAGCCCTCAGCGCTCCACGGCCACCACCGCGTACGCCGTGTCCGGCGTCGGCGTCGTGGTGAAGCGGGCGTTGGGCAGGTACAGCCTGCCCTGGTACGCGGCCACCGTCGTCGGGACGTCGAAGCCCGCGTCCGTGATCCGGTTCTCGAAGACACCGCGGCTGCCGTCGGCGGCGAGTCGGAAGACGTCGATCGCGTTCTGGCGGTTCTGTACGACGTAGAGGCGCCGTCCGAGGAGGAGCAGGCCGTCGCCGTTGGTGAGGGGGGCCGCGTCGCCGAGGTCGACGTACTTGGTGACGCCGGTTGCGGGGTCGACGCGGTGCAGGCCGCCCGCACCGGACTGGACCACCAGCAGGGCCTTGCCGTCGGGGGTCCGGGTGATGCCGTTGGCGTTGACGACCTCGCCGGGCGTCTGGGTCCAGTCTCCGCTGAGGGTGACCGTCACCACGTCGTCCGCGTCCGGCAACTGGCCGCGACGGCCGAGCGGGAGGGCGTAGAGGGCAGGCTGGAACGAGTCGGTGAACCAGGCGGCGCGCTGGGTCAGGAAGACATCGTTGGCAAAGGTCGGCGTCTTCGTGGTGAGCACGTACGACGCGAGGATCGCGCCGGTGCGTACGTCCACCACGCGGGCACCCTGACCGCGCCCGGCGACGAACAGCCGCCCCCGTCCGTCGAGTTTGAGCCCGACGGAGGGCGTGCCGGGGCCCGCGGAGATGATGCCGCCCTGCCCGGTGCGCAGGTCGGCGCGGTAGATCGAGCCGTCGCCGAGGGAGCCCAGGTAGGCGTACGGGCCGCCGCCGATGGTGATGCCCTCGGGGCGGAAGCCGTTGGGCAGCGGGATGATGCCCGGCCAGGTCTTCTCGGACGCCTCGACGGCTTGTGTCTGTGCCCGTGCCTGCGACCCGACGAGCAGTGCGCCTGCGGTGGCGGCCGACGTCGCGAGCAGTCTGCGCCGACTGATGTGACGTGCGGAGGAGGAGAGCGGGGGAGCCACTGTTCGTCCCTTCCACGCGGAGACCGGCAGCCGGCCGGTCCGGCTTTCAACTGACGCTGACACCTCATCACATGCCGAGGGCCCCCGCAGCCCCTCGACATTCGACCGACAGGCCCTTGACAGCCTCACGACAGCTTCCGGCCGGACGGCGGCGTGACATCCGCTGCCGCACGCCCGGGCAGTGTGCGCGCCCCCCGATTCCCTTTGTTT
>NZ_AEJC01000611.1 GCF_000317595.1 Streptomyces ipomoeae 91-03
CAGACCCCAGAGGCCTGCCCTTTGGTCGTCCGCCGGTCGGCCCCGGCGTGGGGCGGAGCCGACCCGGTGCGGTCGGCTGGGTGTCACTTCTGGCCGGCGGAGGCCGAGGCCGAAGGGCTGGGTGTCGCGGTCGGTGCGGCGGTGTTGACGTCCAGGTCGGGGCGGGGAGTCAGGACGACCATGGGGGCTCCCGGCTGGGGCACGGGCGGGGTGACCTGTTCCTTGGGGAGTTTCGGCGGGTTGGTCTGCTGGTAGTTGACCTGCTCGTGATTGACCAGGCCGGTCTTCTCCAGCACCGTGATGTGGTCGAGCACGGTGTCGTTGGCGAGGTCGGCCAGCTGTCGCACCAGGGTGTTGCGTGTGCTGGCGCGGATCTTGGCAATGGTCGGGAAGATCTGGCCATGCGTGACGCGCATGATGGTGACCGCGGTGGAGTCGAACTCCTTGCCGGTGGCGGCGTCGGCGGTCGCCACGAACTGCTGCTGTTGCGGGCTCGCCTGGTTGTTGAGGGTGATGCCCAGCTCCGGGGCGATCCTGCGGCACATCTCGTCGAGCCCGGCGTGCCCGACCACCAGATGCTCACCGGCCTCCTTCATCTCCGGTGTCGTACCGCGCTCCATGGCCATCTCACCCAGCGGGTACTCCCACAAACCCGCCGACCGCACCTTGATGACAAAGTCCCGGTCCGCCTCCGTCAGCGGACCGTAGGGCGTGTTCGCGATGATGCGCTCTTGCGACGTGGCCGTCTTCTCGACCCCCAGCATGGCGGGATAGGCGAGTGCCGCGACGGTCAGCAGCAGGCCGCCGCTGATGAAGATGGCTCCTGCGGTGCGTGGGATGCGCATGGTTCCTCCTGGCGTGCGGGGGCGAACGCCCCAGGCGGGGGCGCGAGCACGCCCCGGTTCTGCCGGGGAGCGGATTCGGTCGTCAGGAGGTACGGACGAGTGCTTCCGATGAATCATTGCTCAGGGTAAAAATTGCACTGTGGTATGTGGCGTACGTCACGCGACTGGGCTCGAAGGGCAGAGGAGGCGCATCAGTCGCGGGAGCGTGGCTGTCCTTGTACGTGGACTCAGACGCTCTGAGAGGGAACTCCTTCCTCGTCGACGAGGAACGCCATGTATCGGCGGGGCGGGACGACTGCGGCATCGTCGGGCACCCGCTCGGTGACGGAACCGCCGGTGCGGCGGACGATGCCGAGGGCGACGGAGCGCTGGTCGACGCCGGTGGCATGCGTGGCGGAACCCGGGCGCGGAGTCGTGCGGTGCGGATCCGCGAGGCCTCCGGGGAGTTGGTGGTCACGAGGCCGCCCTGTACGGGGCCGGGCGCCTCCTCGCGCCTGACGACGGGCCGCTCGCCGCGGTGGAGGTGCGGAGGGGAGAAGATCTCGCCTCCCTGCTCGAAGTGGCCCGCGCGGGAGTCGGCCTGTCCGAGAAGAGCGGATCGGAGCCGAACGCCGCGCCCCGGCCGTCAGGCAGCAGCAGGGCCTCGGAGCGGTGGTCGCGCCCCACCGAGGGGGCCGGCGGCGCGCCGGAAGGTGTTCGTCCCGGGGGGTGTAGATCTCAGTCGCGGAAGCCGGGGGCGTGGATCTCAGTCGCGGAAGCCGTCAACGGCGATGCCATGGCAGGGCCGCCGGATAGGCGTCTTCCTCGTCGGCTTGCTTGAGGGAGGTGACGACGGCGGCGGTGATGGTCGCCAGCTGCTCGACCTGTTCGGGGCTGAGTGTGTCGAAGACGGCGCGGCGAACGGCCGCGGCATGGCCCGGTGCCGCTCCGGTCAGCAACTCCATGCCCCGGTCGGTGAGTTCGGCGAGCTGGCCGCGCCGGTCGGCCGGGTCGTCCCGGCGTCGTACGTAGCCGGAGTCCTCCAGGCGGATCACCGCGCGCGTGAGGCGGCTGCGGGTGAACTTGAGCTGCTCGGCGAGGGCGGACATCCCAAGGGTGCGATCGGGCACGGAGGACAGGCGGGCCAGCAGTTCGTAGTCCGCGTGCGTCATACCCGCGTCGCGCCGCAGCTGCTGATCGAGGTAGTCGCTCAGCAGGGTCGAGCAGTCGATGAAGTTGATCCAGGCTCGCATCTCCTGGGGAGTGAGCCACCGGGTCCCGGTCATGGTGGTCACCCTAGCCGGAGTGCTTGCTTAATCAAACATGTAGGCAGTAGCGTCCCACTTGCTTGATTTTTCAAACAGCCCTCGCCACTCAGGATGACCGTCTGCGTCCTGGAGTCTGTCTCGTGGAGGTTCCATGTCCGGTTCCGTCTCCGATGCCCTGCCGTCTGCCCCGCCCGCGCAGCGCCCTCGCGCTCTGATCGTGGTCGTGGGAGTGCTTGCGGCGGCTGTCGTGGCCTCGCTCGGGAACGCGGTGGTCGCACTGCTCGCCCTCGCGGCCGGAGCATCTGGCAAGCTCGACGCCCTGCACCCGCCCGCG
This sequence comes from Streptomyces ipomoeae 91-03, assembly GCF_000317595.1. Classification (GTDB taxonomy): domain Bacteria; phylum Actinomycetota; class Actinomycetes; order Streptomycetales; family Streptomycetaceae; genus Streptomyces; species Streptomyces ipomoeae. The sequence goes on from NZ_AEJC01000611.1 coordinate 2,427, forward strand.
TACGCGCCGCTCACCGTGATCGGCACCGTCCTCGGCGCCGTCGGGTGGGCGGCCGTCCGCCACTTCTCCAAGCAGCCGCCGCGAGTGCTGCGGTGGCTGGTCCCCGTGGTCGTCGTCGTCTCCTTCGTGCCCGACCTCGGCCTGCTCAGCGGTTCCGTGCCCGGTGGCGGACCGCTGGCCGCCGTTTCGCTGATGGTGATGCACGTCGTGGTCGCGGCCGTCGCCGTGCCCACCTATCGGCGCGTCCTGCCACTGCAGGCCGGCTGAGCCTTCTCGCCGCCGCCCCACCACAGGCCGACGCCCACGAGCGGTGTCCGGGAATCCGTTCATGCCGGTTCCGGGACACCGCCACCACCGCGTCCGACGAGTGCTCCATCGCCGACGTGGCTCCCATGGTCATTCCCCGCCCACCCGCGGCGTGCTGCCTTTCGCCGGCGCTCGGCATGCCGTGCGCCTGGGCGTCTGCGAGGGCATGCGCTCCCGTACGCCGCCACCTGGATACACCATGCCCGGTTCCGTGCCCCTGCCTCCGGCCGAGGTCGAGGAGACCGCCCCGCCGCCTACCGCTGGGTTCTCTTGCTGGTGCGGGTCTTGGACACAGCAGCTTGCTCCCATGGGTCCCTGTTCGGGGCGCCGCGCACTGGCACCGCTCGGCGGCGGTGATCCGCGGGTACGATCCGCACGATCACCTTCTGAGCGTGCACAACTGCGTGGAGATCTACGACAACAGCGCCGATTGGGTCACCCACTCCAGCATCCAGCCCAGTCCTGAGAACACCGACACCTGGCGCGACCGATGGGGCAAGCCCGTCACCATCGACGAGATGGGCTACGAAGGGGGCGTCGAATGGGGGGCAACCTCACTCCCCAGGAGATGGTCCGCCGATGCTGGGAGGGCGTGGTGCGCGGCGGATATGTGCGGATATGTCACGCACGGGGAGTGCTGCCTGGCCGACGACGACGTCCTGTGGCGGGCGAAGGGCGGCACCCTCAAGGGCGAAAGCACACTTGACTGTGACCGAACTCCCGGACGCCTGCGAGGGAGCGTTCACCGTGCCCCTGCCAGGCCGCCCCCGTCTGGCGGTTCGCCTGCGGGTCTTGGGGGAGTGAAGCGGTTCTTCCTTTCAGCGGCGGCTGCCCGGCTCGCAGGCCCGAGAGCCAGGTGACCACTACTGCCGGCTGAGGGCCCATCCGGTTTTCGGACGGGCCCTCGGTCATCGCGGTATCCGGGCAACGGAGTCGCTTACGGCGTCACCGTCCGGCCGCCGAAGGAGACGACGAGCTTGCCGTCCGGAGCGAACGACCACTTCAGGGCGCCGCTGTAGGAGGGGCACCGGGAGCCGTTCGAACCCATCCAGAACTGGTTCGAGCTGTCGGGGGTGGGGACGATCTTGTCCTTGTCCCCGCTGCCGCTGCGGCAGGAGGTGTTGTTCCGGACGATGTGGTTGACCTTGATGTCCGAGCCGCCGAGCTTGTAGCCGTTGCGGTCACCGTTGCTGTTCTGGGTGCCGTCGCTGAGGGTGCCGTTGGTGTAGGCGAGGGAGTTCTCGATGGTCACCGGGCGCGGATGCCGTACGAGGCATGGCCGTGCGCGGGCGTGCGGCCCCGGCCGGGGCGACGCCGGTGCCGGGGGAGCGCTGTACAGACAGGGATCAAGGGGGGAACAGGAATCGAAGGCAGACGGAGATCAGGCGCAGACGGGTGCGCCGACGGCAGCTGCCGTACTGCGACCAGCGGCGGGAAGGCCCGTCAGGCCGGACAGAGACAGCTGGTCGAGCGCTTGAGATCGATGTGGCGCCGACGCGAGAGCCCGGAGAACACGGTGGCGCCGGCGTAGCGGGCGCTGAAGTCACCACCGTGCCGCATATCGGTCCTCCACATGTCCGGCCCCGGTCACAGGGCCACGCGCTTGCGGAGATCGTCGGTGATCCCGCCGGGCCTTCACCTGGAGCACCCCACCGCGCGGGAGGGTTGCCGGTCAGCGAGCCAGGGCTTGACGCTGACACTCAATGCCGTTCGTGATCGTACGGAGCGGTTTTGTCGTGCGTCGATGCCGGAACCCGGACACCCTGGTGGATGAACCCACGGCACGCACATCTGCCGGGCGTCGACGAGGGCGCGCTGATCCACCTGGCCAACCGGCATGCTCGGCTTGATTACTGTGAACAGTTCTTGTCGCCCGCCCCGTCCGTGTTCCTTCGAGCAGATCAGGCGGGTATGCGTTGACTCTTGGGTGAACCCTGGACCACAGAGAATGAAGGGCGGTGATCTCCAGGAGCCACCATGACGATGGTGGTGACGCAGATCTGGTACGGCCCCTCGAATCCGTAGTCGTTCACTGAAGGAGCCACGGCCGTGACCGCGTCGGGCCGATACGCCGCGATCCGGAAGATCCCCGGACTCCCGTCGCTGCTCATGGTGGGAGTCGTCGCACGGCTGGGCAGCGGTATGACTCCGCTCGCCCTGCTGCTGCTCGTCGAAGGCGCGACCGGACGGTACGCGTACGCCAGCCTCGCGGTCGGCCTGTACGCCCTGGCAGGGTGTCGATCAGTCCGGTGATCGGTCGGCTCGCAGACCGGCTGGGTCCTTCCCCCGTTCTCCTGGGAGCCGCCGTCGCCCACGCGACGGCCCTCGCCGGTCTGGCGCTCACGGCCAACAGAGGCAGCGCGCTGCCTCTGATCTGCACGATGACCGTCACCGCCGGGGCGACCTATCCGCCACTCGCACCGGCCATCCGCGGCGTCTGCAACCGGCTGACCGAAGCCGGCACCGGCCGGGCTCGGCTGCGAGGGACTGTCCTGGCCGCGGACACCGCGTTGTACGAGCTCGTCTTCGTCATCGGGCCTCTGCTGGTAGGGGTGTTCGGGGTGGTCTCCACTCCCGCTTCGGCGATCGCCGAGGCCGCCGCTGTCACGCTGGCCGGAACCTCTGTGAGGGCCTGCGGCGCCGCGATGCGCGCCCAGCGCCCTCATGCCTCCCACGTCAGGACCAACGGCCTGGGCCCGCTGCGGTTGTCCGCGCCGGGCTGGCCGGCCTGCTGCTCACGGTGTGGGGACTGGGTTCCGGACTGGGCGGCCTCTGGTACGGAGCCCGGCCGTCGCGTTCGCCCTTGTCCCGGCAGCTCGCGTGGCTGCTCGGCTGCGTGTCGTTGAGCCTCGCGGCACTCGCCGTCATGCCGGATCCCACGGCGCTGGGTGTCGCGCTCGCGCTCGGCGGCGGCGTGATCGCCCCCTGCCTCACGGTCCGCATCTCCCTCGTGGGCCGGATCATGCCTGCGAGCATGCTCACCGAGGCACACTCCGGGATCGCCACCGTCCCCGTCGCGGCCAACGCGGTCGGCGGGGCTACAGCGGGCACCATCGTGGACCGACCGGGCGGCGTGCTGTGGGCCTTCGTCATGGCGGGCACGGTCGTCGCCCTCGCGGCGGTGACGGCCGTATGGCCGTCCGGGCCGATCACCCGGGCGGACACCGAAGCCGAAGAGGCGACTTCGGCGGAGGCGAAGGGCGACACGTCGCAACCCTGCGGGCAACTGTGACGCAGAGGACCCACGTCGTGGGTGGTGACAACTCCGCCATGCTCACACGTACTCCCGACGCTTTCCGCATCGGGTGACGTGGCGGTGCCGGGCATCGGTATGTCGATGCCCTGCGGTATCCGGATGGGGGCCTGACCGCGCGGCAGCGGCCCAGCGTGAGCGGGTGCGGTTCCAGGCCGCGGAGACGTTACGTCACCCCTGCCGCGCCGTCGCGTCGGATCGCCGTACTGCCGCCCCCGCAGGGCCTGCCCGCTGTGCCGTCCCCGGACATGACCGCGCAGCGGCATCCGAACCATCCACCGGAGGGGCGCCCAGGACTGAGCCGCGCGCAGGCGCGGGCTGCCGGTCGGCCCGCCGTCACTCGGCCGGCCGGCGGTCCCGCTCAGGACCCGCCGCGCTCGCGGGGGATCTTCTGGCCGGCCTCGATCGCCACCGGCAGCCGGTTCTCGGCCGGGGGCAGCGGGCAGGTGGCCAGGTCCGTGTAGGCGCACGGCAGGTTCGCGGCGCGGTTGAAGTCCAGGACGACCGTGCCGTCGGCGGCGGGCGGATCCAGGGACAGGGTCCGGTTGGCGGCGTAGGTGGTGACCCCGGAGGTCGCGTCGGTGAACAGCACCATCAGCCGGCCCGCACCATGGCCGGGGAACGCGGTCAGCGACAGCCGCTGCCCGTCCAGCTCGAACTCGACCCTGCCCGGAGCGTCGTACACATGCTCAAGGCCCTCGACCGCGGCGCCCACGGTGGTCGGCCGTGGCGCGTCGAAGGGGATGTAGCGGCCCGTCACGGCCCAGCGCGGGTCGGGGGCGTAGGCGGGCGTTCCGGTGAAGGCCGTGCGCAGCGGCGCGTCCGGGTGCCGCGGGCGCACGATGTCGTGCCCGCCGCGCCGGGCGACCTCGATGACGGCGTCTCCCCAGACGGCGTCGACGCCGCCGCGCTCGGGAAGCACGCCGAAGCGGTGCTCACCGCGCACCGGCTTTCCGTCGACGACCAGTTCCTCGCCGTCGTCCAGGTCGACGACGACTCCTTCGGGGCCGGTGCGCCACGCGCCGGGCGCGTCCGGGAAGCGCTGCGGACGGTCGTCGAGCCAGTGCAGGCCGGTGATCGCCAGGAAGCCGTGCGGGGCGGCGAGCCGGGCCTCCTGGGCGCGGTACCACTCCAGCCAGGTCTCGGTGAAGGCATGGAGGTCCGTCGTGGTGGCCTCGGTGGTCATGGGTTCTCCTTCGTCACGGGGGTGTGAGGGGGGCTGGTCCGGCTATCGGCTCGACCGGCGTGCTCAGCGGGCCAGTTCGCCGAGGAGCCGCCAGGTACGTCGGCGGTCGGCCTCTCCCGCGATCTCGGTGAGCGAGAACACGACCTCGGTGGCGCCGGCGTCGCGATAACGGCGTACCTCGGCCTCGACCGTCTTCTCGTCACCGATCACGGCCAGGTCCGCGGCCCGCCGGCCGCCGGAGAGTTCGATGACCCGCGCGTAGGACGGGATCTGCTCGTAGAACGCCAGGTTCTCGATGGCCTTGGACCGCACCGCGTCGACGTCGTCCGTGACCACGCCGGGCACCAGGGCGACGATCCTGGGCGCGGGGCGGTCGGCGGCCTCGGCCGCGACGGTCAGGGCGGGCACGATGTGGTCCGCCAGAGCGCGCGGTCCCGCCAGGTAGGGCAGGATCCCGTCCGCCAGCGCACCGCTGACCCGCAGCGCCTGCGGCCCCATCGCGGCGACGAGCAGGGGGACACCGCTCTCGGCACCCGGTACCCGCGCCGGGATCGGGGTGGCCGCGGTGAGCAGCTCACCGTGGAAGTCGGCCGTGCCGGTCTCCATCAACTGCCGTAGCGCGATGAGGAATTCACGCAGCCGGGCGATGGGGCGTTCGAAGGGCAGGCCGAAGCCGGTCTCCGTCAGTAGTTTCGTGCCCAGGGCCAGACCGAGGTGGTAACGGCCGTGGGTCGCGGCCTGGGCGGTCTGGGCCTGGCTCGAGACCAGCAGCGGGTGGCGGCCGAAGACAGGGATCGCGGAGGTGCCGACCTGCAGTCCGGGTACCGCCCGCCCGACGATCGCCGCGAGCTGGGGCGAGTCCGCGCCGAAGGTCTGCCCGAACCAGGCCGACTTGAGACCGAACTCCGCGGCCTCCTGGGCCAGTTGTACGGTGGCGTCGACCTGGTTCGGCGCGTCGGACGCGTTGAGCGCTACTCCAACAGTCATGTCAGTCAGAACGGGCGTCGGCCGAACCCGCATTCCGGTCCGTGTGTGACAGCTTCTTGTCAGTCATGTGTACAAGGTCCCGTCCGGGTGCGTTCGCTCGAAGCGACCGGCTCATTCGAACGCCGCCGCCGCATCCCGCAGGGCCTGGGCCACGGCCGCAGGCGAGTCCGGTCCCGGGGCGCCCGGGCGGTAGGTGACCGAGCGGAGGGCGCCGGTGTAGCGGAAGACGCCGTGCCGTTCGTACAGCGGCCAGGAGACCGGCGACTTGCGGTCCACGCCCACGCTGATGCCCTGGAACGGCGCCATGCCGATCAGTTGGTGGACCGGGTCCGCCACGGCGCGTTCGGTCCCGTCGGCGGACAGGGCGAAGCGCCAGCGCAGGCCGGGTTCGGCGGTGGCGGTGAGGACGATCGAGCGGGTGGCCGGGGACAGTGGACCGGCGTTCGTCTCGCGCAGTGCCCCGTACTCGTTGTAGGCGAAGCACAGCCGGCCGTCCTCGATGTACAGACTGTAGCCGCCACCCTGGTCGCCGTGGGAGACGAGGACGCCCGCGTCGCCCTCCTCGTACGAGTCCAGTTCGATCGTGATCGTGAAGGAGCGGAAGGCGATCAGGCGGGAGGAGCGGTAGCGCTCCAGCTCGGGAGTACCGGGGAGCAGGGTGACCGGGCGGCCGAGCTTCTCCTCGGCGGGGCCGCGCAGGGCGAGGGCGCCGGATGCGTCCGGGAGGGGGAAGACGCCGTTGCGCCAGGCCGCCGTCTCCCACGCCGCGGCCAGCTCCTTGACGAGTTCGGGGTGCCGGGCGGCCAGGTCGTGGATCTCGGTCGGGTCGGTGCGGATGTCGTACAGGGCCCACTCGGAGTCGTCGTACGGGGTGCCCGGGCGGTGCAGGGTGACGAGTTTGTGCCCGTCACGGTAGTAGCTGCGGTTGCCTGTCATCTCGCAGTACTGCTCCGGGTGGGTGCTGTCGGCGGAGGGCTCGCGCAGGACGGACGTGAAGCCGGTGCCGTCCTGTTCCTGGATGTCGCCGCCCGTGCGCTCCACTCCGGCCAGTTCCAGCAGGGTCGGCGCCAGGTCCGTCACGTACTGGTACTGGTGCCGGATGCCGTCGTCGCCGGGGGTGCGGCGCAGCCCGCGCGGCCAGGAGATCAGGAACGGGACGCGGACCCCACCCGCGTACGTGTGCCGCTTGTACAGCCGGAACGGGGTGTTGGACGCCATCGCCCAGCCGCGCGGGTAGTGCACCAGGCTGCGCGGCCCGCCGATCAGCTCCGGGTCGCGCTCCACGTCCGCCGGCCAGTCGTCCGGCAGCCTCGGGTGGTTGGCGAAGCGGCTGAAGTAGCTGCGGCTGCCCTCGGCTCCGCCCTCGCCACTGCCGCCGTTGTCCGAGGTGAACACGACGATGGTGTTGTCCAGCTCGTCCAGCGCTTCGAGGGTGTTCAGCAGTCGGCCGAGGTTCTGGTCGACGTTGTCGACCATTGCCGCGTACACCTCCATGTAGCGGGTGTAGAGGCGCTGTTCGTCCTCGGTGAGGTCGTCCCAGGCCCTCACGTCGAGGCCGTCCTCGGCATTCCTCTCCGGCAGCGCGGTCTCCTGCGGGAACAGGCCGTCGGCCTTCTGGCGCGCGAAACGGGCCTCGCGCAGGGCGTCCCAGCCGCCGTCGTAGCGGCCCCGGTGACGTTCGATGTCCTCCGGTTTCGCCTGCAGCGGGGCGTGGACGGCGTTGTGCGCCAGGTAGAGGAAGAAGGGCTTGTCCGGGTCGTGCGCGCGCAGCGACTTGACCATGGCTATGGCCTGGTCGGTGATGTCGTCCGTGTAGTAGTAGCCCTCCGGGAACTCGTCGATGTCCAACGGTGAGTTGTCGCGGACCAGTTGGTGGGGATGGAAGAGGTTCGTCAGGCCTTCCAGGACGCCGTAGTACTGGTCGAACCCCTTCTGCAGCGGCCAGTTGGAGCGGTCGGCGGCGGCGCTGGACGACGCGTCGCGGGCCAGGTGCCACTTGCCGACCGCGTACGTGGCGTATCCGGCGCCGCGCAGCGTCTCGGCCAGCGTGGGGAAGTCGTCGGCGATCTCCATCCCGTAGCCGGGGAACCCCGGATCGGCGTTGGCGACCATGGCGTAGCCGACGCGGTGCGGGTTGGCGCCGGTCAGCAGCGCGGCCCGGGACGGCGAGCACAGCGGCAGCGTGTGGTAGTTGGTCAGGCGTACCCCCTGCTCGGCGAGGGCATCGAGGACCGGCGTGGGTACCTCCGCGCCGAACGGGCCGATGTCGCTGTAGCCCATGTCGTCGAGACAGACGACCACGATGTTCGGGGCGCCGGCCGGGGGCGTGGGCTTCTCGGGCCAGGCGGGAGTGGACTCGGCGAAGGTGCGGCCGATGCGGCCGGGGAAGTTCTCGTAGGGGTCGCGGCGGGTGGTGGTCATACGGGGGATCCTTCGGGCCGTGCGAGGTCGCGGGCGACGCGGAAACCGGGCGTGGAGCCGTCGTCCATGAGGAAGGGACCGCCGGGCAGATCGGTCATGCCGTCTTCAGGGAAGGAGCCGGGACGGGATCGGGGGCGGCGGCCAACAGGGCGCTGGTGTAGGGGTGTCGCGGGTTCTCGCACAGCTCGTCGGCGGGTCCCGTCTCGACGATCCGGCCCCGGTGCATCACCGCGATACGGTGACTTACCTGCCGTACGACCGCCAGGTCATGGGCGATGAACAGCAGCGCGAGGCCGAGGTCGCGCTGAAGGTCGGCCAGCAGGTTGACGATCTGCGCCTGCACCGAGACGTCCAGCGCCGAGACCGGCTCGTCGCACAGCAGGACGGAAGGCTCCGGGGCCAGCGCGCGGGCGATGCCGATGCGCTGGCGCTGGCCTCCGGAGAAGGCGCGTGGGTGACGGTCGGCGGCGGCCGGGTCCAGGCCGACTAGCTGAATGAGTTCGGCGACCCGTGCCTCGCGCGCCGCGCGGTCCGGACTCAGCCCGTGGACGAGGAGCGGCTCGCCGACGATGTCAGCCACCGTCATGCGGGGGTTGATGGAGGCGTAAGGGTCCTGGAAGACCATCTGCACCTGTCGGCGCAGCGTGCGCAGGGCCGTCCGCGAAGGCCGGGTCACATCCTCGCCGCGCAGCCGGATCGTGCCGCCGTCGGACGGGTGGGCGTGGGCGAGCAGGCGGGCCAGAGTGGATTTGCCGGAGCCGGACTCGCCGACGATTCCGAGGGTTTCGCCCGCGTGGAGCTTCAGGGACACGTCGTCGACAGCGACCAGGCGGCTGCGGCGCCGCCCGCGGAACTCCTTGCGCAGGCCGGCGACCTCCAGCACCGGCGCGTCCGTGACCACCGGGGCTCGCTCGGCTGCGGGCTCGGCCACCGCGACCGGGGACCGGTCGCCGGCGTGCCAGCACGCCACCCCCGCTTCCAGGGGCGGCGTCTCACGGCCGCACCGCTCGTCCGCCGGCGCACACCGCTCGGCGAACGCGCACCCGGCGAGCGGCAGCGACAGGTCGGGCGGTGTGCCCGGGATGCCGGTCAGCCGGGTGCCGGAGGGAGACGACAGCCGGGGTACGGCGGCCAGCAGTCCGGCGGTGTAGGGGTGGCGGGGCCGGGTGAGGACGTCGGCCGTGGGGCCGTCCTCGACGACCGTCCCGCCGTACATCACCAGCACACGTGCGCAGGAGCGGGCGACCACGCCCATGTTGTGGGTGATGAGGAGCAGGGCGGTCCCGGTCTCCTCGTTGAGCTTGGCCAGGAGCTGGAGGATCTGCTCCTGGACCGTGGCGTCGAGTGCCGTGGTCGGCTCGTCGGCCAGCAGCACGTCGGGCTCGTTCGCGAGGGCCATCGCGATGAGG
>NZ_AEJC01000612.1 GCF_000317595.1 Streptomyces ipomoeae 91-03
CCGCGCCGTGCCGCCCTCGCCGAACTCACCGACGACTGGCTCGCCGGACTGTTCGGCGCGGGGGCCACGGAGCCGCGCGGGGTCTCACTGGTCGCCGTCGGCGGATACGGGCGCGGTGAACTCTCGCCCCGCAGCGATCTCGATCTGCTGCTCCTGCACGACGGATCCGACGACGAGGCCGTCGCCGCGCTGGCCGACCGCATCTGGTACCCCGTCTGGGATCTGGGCCTCGCCCTCGACCACTCCGTCCGCACCCCCGCCGAGGCCCGCAAGACCGCCGGCGAGGACCTCAAGGTGCACCTGGGGCTGCTGGACGCCCGGCACATCGCCGGCGACCTCGGCCTGACCGCCGCCCTGCGCACCTCCGTCCTCGCCGACTGGCGCAACCAGGCCCCCAAACGCCTCCCCGAACTCCAGGAACTCTGCGCCGAGCGCGCCGAACGGCAGGGCGAGCTGCAGTACCTCCTGGAGCCCGACCTCAAGGAGGCACGGGGCGGACTGCGCGACGCCACCGCCCTGCGCGCCGTCGCCGCCTCCTGGCTCGCCGACGCCCCCCGCGAGGGCCTCGCCGACGCCCGACGCCGACTCCTCGACGTGCGCGACGCCCTGCACCTCGCCACCGGACGCGCCACCGACCGGCTCGCGCTCCAGGAACAGGACCAGGTCGCCGCCGAACTCGGACTGCTGGACGCCGACACCCTGCTCCGCCAGGTGTACGAGGCCGCACGCGTCATCTCCTACGCCAGTGATGTCACCTGGCGTGAAGTGGGGCGCGTACTGCGCTCGCGCGCCGTGCGACCCCGGCTGCGCGCCATGCTGGGTGGCGGCAAACCCGCACCCGAACGGTCCCCGCTGGCCGAGGGCGTCGTCGAGCAGGACGGCGAGGTCGTGCTCGCCCGCGCCGCCCGACCCGAACGCGACCCGGTACTGCCGCTACGCGCCGCCGCGGCAGCCGCCCAGGCCGGCCTCCCGCTCTCCCTGCACGCCGTACGCCACCTCGCCGCCACCGCACGGCCACTGCCGACGCCCTGGCCCGCCGAGGCCCGCGAACAGCTCGTCACACTGCTGGGATCCGGGCGCCCCACCGTGGACGTCTGGGAGGCACTGGAGGCCGAAGGGCTCATCACCCAGCTCCTGCCCGATTGGGAGCGGGTCCGCTGTCGCCCGCAGCGCAACGCCGTCCACGTCTGGACCGTCGACCGGCACCTCATCGAGACCGCCGTCCGCGCCTCGGAACTCACCCGCCGCGTCCACCGCCCCGACCTCCTCCTCGTCGCCGCCCTGCTGCACGACATCGGCAAGGGCTGGCCCGGCGACCACTCCGTCGCCGGCGAGATCATCGCCAAGGACGTCGCCGCCAGGATCGGCTTCGACCGCGAGGACGTGGCGGTCCTCTCCACCCTCGTACGCCACCATCTGCTGCTCGTCGACACGGCCACACGCCGCGATCTGGAGGACCCGGCCACCGTCCGCTCGGTCGCGGAAGCCGTCGGCTCGCCCGGGACCCTGGAACTGCTGCACGCGCTCACCGAGTCCGACGCGCTGGCCACCGGCCCCGCCGCATGGTCGTCGTGGCGGGCCTCCCTCGTGTCCGACCTGGTCAAGCGGGTCGCCGCGGTGTTCGCCGGGGACGCCCCGGAGGAGCCGGAGCCCGCCGCGCCCACCGCCGAGCAGGAGCGGCTCGCCATCGAGGCGTTCCGCACGGGCGGGCCGGTCCTGTCGCTGCGCGCCCAGACCGAGGCCGCCACCGAGGAGAAGGACGACAAGGGCGACCCCGAGCCCCTCGGTGTGGAACTCGTCATCGCCGTGCCCGACCAGCCGGGTGTCCTGCCCGCCGTCGCCGGCGTCCTGGCGATGCACCGTCTGACCGTCCGTACCGCGGAGCTGCGCGCCCTGGACCTCCCGGACGGCGTCGAGGGTTCCGTCCTGCTGCTGAACTGGCGCGTCGCCGCCGAGTACGGCTCCCTGCCGCAGGCGGCGCGGCTGCGCGCGGATCTGGTGCGGGCCCTGGACGGCTCGCTGGACATCGCCGGGCGCCTGGCCGAGCGGGACGCCGCGTATCCCCGCCGACGGGGTGTCGTAGCGCCCCCGCCCCGCGTCACGGTCGCCGCGGCGGCCTCACGGCACGCGACGGTCATCGAGGTGCGGGCCCAGGACGCGCCCGGTCTGCTGCACCGGATCGGGCGGGCGCTGGAGGGGGCGGGGGTTCGGGTGCGGAGCGCGCACGTCAGCACGCTGGGCGCCAACGCCGTCGACGCCTTCTACGTCGTCGGAGCGAAGGGGGCACCGCTGCCGGGCGAGGAGGCTGCGGCGGTGGCGCGGAAGCTGGAGGAGACGCTGCGGGGGTGACCTCGCGGCCTCTCTCGGGTCCATCGGATCACCCCCGCAGATGCGGAGGTGATCCGATGGGCGGCATCAGCAAGCTGCCCGAGACGCTGTGCTCCCCGCCGACGTGGGGTTTCCGTCCCCGCCCGCTGAACTCAGCGGGCGGGGATGATTTGCCTCCCGGGCCAGATACCCTGGAGGACAGCCCAAAACGCCCCCGACTCCGAGGACCGACGCCGCCGTGTTCGATACCCTCTCCGACCGCCTTAGCGCGACATTCAAGAATCTCCGCGGGAAAGGTCGGTTGTCCGAGGCGGACATCGACGCCACGGCACGCGAGATCCGCATCGCGCTCCTCGAAGCCGACGTGGCGCTCCCCGTCGTTCGGACGTTCATCAAGAACGTCAAGGAACGAGCGCTCGGTGCCGAGGTCTCCAAGGCCCTCAACCCCGCCCAGCAGGTCCTGAAGATCGTCAACGACGAGCTTGTGGGCATCCTCGGCGGCGAGACCCGTCGCCTCCGCTTCGCCAAGCAGCCCCCCACCGTGATCATGCTCGCGGGTCTGCAAGGTGCCGGTAAGACCACTCTCGCGGGCAAGCTCGGCAAGTGGCTGAAGGAGCAGGGCCACTCCCCGCTGCTCGTCGCCGCCGACCTCCAGCGCCCGAACGCCGTCAACCAGCTCAGCGTCGTCGCCGAGCGCGCGGGCGTGGCCGTCTACGCCCCCGAGCCGGGCAACGGCGTGGGTGACCCGGTCAAGGTCGCGAAGGACTCCATCGAGTTCGCGAAGTCGAAGGTCCACGACATCGTGGTCGTCGACACGGCCGGTCGCCTGGGTATCGACCAGGAGATGATGCAGCAGGCCGCCGACATCAGGGACGCGGTCAGCCCCGACGAGATCCTCTTCGTCGTCGACGCGATGATCGGTCAGGACGCCGTCAACACCGCGGAGGCCTTCCGCGACGGCGTCGGTTTCGACGGCGTGGTGCTGTCGAAGCTCGACGGTGACGCCCGCGGTGGTGCGGCGCTGTCGATCCGCCAGATCACCGGCAAGCCGATCATGTTCGCGTCGAACGGCGAGAAGCTCGACGACTTCGACCAGTTCCACCCGGACCGGATGGCCTCCCGCATCCTCGACATGGGTGACCTGCTCACCCTGATCGAGCAGGCGGAGAAGACGTTCAGCCAGGAAGAGGCCCAGAAGATGGCCTCCAAGCTGGCGTCGAAGAAGGGCCAGGACTTCACCCTGGACGACTTCCTGGCCCAGATGGAGCAGGTCAGGAAGATGGGCTCGATCAGCAAGCTCTTGGGCATGTTGCCCGGCATGGGGCAGATCAAGGACCAGATCAACAACATCGACGAGCGCGACGTCGACCGTACGGCCGCGATCATCAAGTCGATGACCCCGGGCGAGCGCCAGGACCCGACGATCATCAACGGCTCGCGCCGCGCCCGTATCGCCAAGGGTTCAGGTGTCGAGGTCAGTGCGGTGAAGGGCCTGGTCGAGCGGTTCTTCGAGGCCCGCAAGATGATGTCCCGCATGGCCCAGGGCGGCGGGATGCCGGGGATGCCGGGTATGCCGGGCATGGGTGGTGGCCCGGGCCGGGCCAAGAAGCAGGCCAAGAAGGCCAAGGGCAAGCAGCGCTCCGGCAACCCGATGAAGCGCAAGCAGCAGGAGCAGGAGGAGGCCGCCCGCCGGGCCGCAGCGGCTCAGGGCGGTGCCTTCGGGCTGCCGGGTCAGCAGGGTGGCCAGGACTTCGAGCTGCCGGACGAGTTCAAGAAGTTCATGGGCTGACGGCTCCGCCGCGGGGCCCAACGGCGGG
>NZ_AEJC01000613.1 GCF_000317595.1 Streptomyces ipomoeae 91-03
CTCACAACCGGCACGAAGCGCAGCACGGCGAAAGCCCTCTCTCCCCCGCTCCCCCCTGGGCAGTACGGTGTCGTCCATGCGCCCCGACACTCCTGCCGAGAACGTCGACCACACCTCCGAAGCGGCCCGCCTGGAGCGGACCGCCCGCTCATGCCGCAGACCACAGACCACAGACGAGAGACCACAGCCGGCGGTCGGCGTCGGCTGTGGCGTCTAGATCGTCACGCCGTCGATCTGCAGCGTCTGTACGGCGCCCGCCGCGAACGGGACCGCCACCGACTTGCCGCTCAGGAACGTGTCCGAGTACGCGCGGTAGCGGTCGCTGCCGCCCGACGTGTGGGTGTTCCAGCGGGGGACCAGGCCGTTCGTGCCGCCGGTCACCGTTGTGAAGCGGGAGAGGTCGAAGGTGAGGGTCTGGGCCGAGGTCGACGTGTTGATCGCGACGATCACCAGGCGGCGGGCCGTCGCGTCGTAGGCCGCCGCCGTGTAGCTGGAGCCCGCGTCCAGGATCGTCATTCCGGGGCGGATGTGGCGGCTGAACTGGGCCATCACGTAGTACTTGGTCTGGACTGTCGTCGGTTGGAGCGTGTTCGCGTCGTACGCGATCATCGCCCAGCCCGCCGTCGGGTCCATCACCTGCCAGTAGACCCACGCCGTGGGGTGCAGCCAGCGGAAGTCGTAGCAGAGGTTCCGGGCGAGGGTCCAGCCCGTGCCGTCGCTGTCGCCCGTCTCCGAGTTCCAGAGTTTCTTGCCGGACGTGGTGACCACGTCCGTGTAGAGGAGGTCCCTTCGGCCGCCCGCGCCCTGGTAGCCGTGGACGTTCACCTGGTTCACCAGGGCCTTCGTCGACGAGCTGAAGGAGCTCCACGTCGAGCGGGCCGTGTCGTAGTTCGTCTCGTCGGAGGCCGAGATACGGACGGACGTCAGGCCTCGCTTGTCCAACTCGCTGCGCATGTACGGGAGTACGGCGGCCTGGACCGCCGGGTCCATGTGGCAGCCCTCCTGGGTGCCGGTCGCCGTCCACCACGTCGACGCCGGCTCGTTGAAGGGGTCGACCGTCGCGAAGTTCACGCCCCAGTTGTTCTTGGCGTAGAGGGCCACCGCCGCCAGGTGGGAGGCGTGCTGGCGGTAGTTCCAGGACTGGAGGTTGTTGCCGCCGTCGGCCGCGCCCGAGGGGTTGTGGTTCAGACACATCCACCACATGGGGGAGTTGGCGAAGAGCTCGGTGGTCGCGCCTCGTGCCACCGCCTTGCTGAGGGCCGCGCGCTGGTTCGCGTCCGCCGTCCAGTCCCAGGCCGAGGAGGTCGGGTCCTCGTTGTTCCAGTCCTGCCAGAAGCCCTCGATCTGCTTGAAGGCGGGGATGTTCGGCGATTCGACCATGGTCTCGCCGCCCACGCTGTTCCAGCTGCACGCGCCCAGGTTGTAGCGGGCGATGTTCATGCCCAGGCCGGGGAGCGCGGTGCCGTTGTACGTCGTCGTCTTGGTGGTGAACCAGAGGTCGGCGAAGTCGTCCCGGGCGCCGAAGACGTTCGCCCACCAGGCGAGCGAGGTGCCCCAGCCCTCCCAGGTGCCGTACTTCGTCGCGGGGTTGATCGCGACGGTCGCGTCCGCGTGGGCGGTGCCGGTACCGAGGGCGGTACCCGCGAGCGCACCGCCGGCCGCCGCCAGCAGGGCCCGTCGGCCGAACGCCGGGGGTCTGTCCTTGGGGCTCTCGGGTGTGGGTGGTGATGCCGTCATGTCAGCTCCGGGGGATGCGGGTGCCGAGGTCATTGCAGATGGGGACACGGACGGCCGCGGGGGTGGGGGCCCGTGGGGAGCGGTCGTCCTACGGAAGGGTCAGGTGTGAATGGTGAGGTTGTCGAGAGTTCTGACACCCTTTTTTCGGATTTCTTTCAAGGGTTATGAGAAGGGTAGATAGAAGCACCGGGCCGCCTGCGCCCCCGAGGCCACCTCCACGGACCACCTCGTACTGTGGGGAGAGCTGTGCTCGGTGCGGCTCGGATGAGAGCATGTGTGCGAACAGCCACGAGACCGCCGCCGTGGGACACGAGACCGCCGCCGCAGGAGAGGAGAAGCCATGATCAGGAGTTGGGTCGGGCTGCGGCCCGCCGCCATGCTTCTGCTGCTCCTCTTCGAGGTCGCGCTCCTCGACACCGGCACCCTCTCCGCCGCCGTCGCCTGCGCGGCCACCGCCGCGGCCGGGTCGGCGTTCGCCGCCTGCGCGGTCATCGCCTCGCACTGCGCACCCGTCGTACTGCGTACGCGCGTGCGGACGGCGATACGGGAACGTGAGCGCCGTACGGCGTTCCTGCCGCAACGGGATCCCGACGCACGCGGCCGTACGCGCCCCCGGGCGCCCGGACGTGCCCTCCTGACGGTCACCGCGTAGGGCACTCCCCCAGCTGTCCTGGTCACAGCTGTCCCGGTCTCCGGACCTGTGCCCCCGCGTGGGCCGTCGCGCCAAGTTCTTCTCTCCGGTCGTCCGACCTCGGGCGTTCCGGATGACCACCGGCCGACGAGACCCTGGAGGGCTCACACCCATGTCCGTATTCGCCGACCTTGTCGCTCGCCTCGCCGAGCTGCTGGAGCCGCTGTTCCACGCCTCGGCGACGGCTGCCGCGATCGTTCTGTTCACCGCGTTCGTACGACTGCTCGTGCACCCCCTGTCCCGGGCGTCGGCGCGGGGGCAGCGGGCGCGGGTGGCGTTGCAGCCGCAGATCGCGGAGCTGCGGAAGAAGCACGCCAAGGACCCCAAGGAGCTGCAGAAGGCGGTGCTGGAACTGCACAAGCAGGAGAAGGTGTCGCCGCTGTCCGGATGCCTGCCCAGCCTCTGCCAGCTGCCCGCCTTCTTCCTCCTCTACCACCTGTTCTCCAACACGACGATCGGCGGGGAGGCGAACGAGTTGCTCACCCATCAGCTGTTCGCGGCGCCGCTCGGCAACCGGTGGGCCGACGCGCTGGGCGAGGGCGGAGTGTTCGGGGCGCAGGGGCTCGTCTACGTCGGGCTGTTCGTGATCGTCGCCGGGGTCGCGGCCTTCAACTTCCGGCGTACGAAGTTGATGATGGCCGCGAATCCCCTGGGCGCTGCGGGGGTCGCCGGTGTGCCGGGGGCCGGTGGGGACGAGAAGGTGCCCGGGATGGCGGAGAGCATGGCCACGGTCAGCAAGCTGATGCCGTTCATGTCCTTCCTCACACTGCTGACCGTGGCCGTGGTGCCGCTGGCGGCGGCCCTGTACGTCGTGACCAGTACGACGTGGAGTGCGGTGGAGCGGGCGTTCCTGTACCCGGTGACCCCGGCGGCGCCTTCGGCTTCGGCCGCGTCTGCGAAGTAGGTTGAGAAGCGCCTGAGGGGTGGGGGCTGAGGTTCGTCGGCCAAGGGGCCGGTGCTCGGCGCAGGCTCCGGCGGGGTTCAGCGGTCGGCGGTGCCCGGGGGGACAATCCAGCGGGTGGGCTGGCCCGTGATGGAGGCGATGGTGTCGTAGTCGCCGTCGTAGTGGAGCACGGTGGCGCGATGACGCTCGGCCGTGGCGGCGATCAGTAGATCGGCCATCGACAGTGAACGGTGGATGCCGCGGGCGAGCGCTTCGCGCTGGACCGTGAGTGCACGGTCCCAGACGTCGTCGGGGGTCGGCAGCAGTTCGAAGCCGAACAACAGCAGGCGGATCCGCTCGCCGTCAGCCTTGTTGCGCGCGCTGTAGATCAACTCCCACTCGACCGGAGCACAGATGGCCAGCAGACCGCGCTCGTCCAACTCGTCCAACACATCGGCAACTGCGCTTTGGTTCCAACGGGCGAGTGCGGACTTGTCGGCCAGAAACCGCTGGGTCACGCGGCGGCTCCACCTGTGTCCGAGGTGCCGTCCATGTCCTTTGGGCCGGTCGAGGTGATGATCTCGCTGAAGTCGAGTTCGCCGCTCTTGACCGCCTCGGCGAACTCGCGCCGCAGGTGGCGCTTGACCGCGTCCTCCATCGCCATGCGGACCGCCTTGGCCTTTATCGTCGTGCCATAGATACGCATGGCTTCGGCGACCATCTGGTCATCGAGATCAATTACGGTGCGAGACATGGCTGGGCCCTTCCGGAGATCGGCGCTACACCGCAACGATATCGCTCTCCGGGATGAACCGATATCAAATGGTGGGGCGATCAGATGGGCACCGCCACGCCCTCGCGCGCCGACCTCCGTGCCGCCTCCAGTACGTCCAGCGTGGCCGCCGCCTCGTACGCCGTCACCGGGTTGTCGCCGGTGCCGCGCAACGCCGCCGCCACGGCCGCGTAGTACGCCGGGTAGTCGCCCGGGAGGGTGGGGACACCGCGGCGGCCGGCGGCTGTGAGGAGGGACTCGTCGGCGCCCACCCGGCCCCACAGGGACTCGGGCTCCAGGCCCCAGGGGGTGCCGGGCTTGGGGCGTTCGCCCTCGCGCAGGGCCGCTTCCTGGGGGTCCAGGCCGTACTTCGTGTAGCCCGCCTTGGATCCCCACACCTGGAAGCGCGGGGCGAGTTGGGGGGCTACGGCGGAGACGTAGAGGTGGGAGCGGACGCCGCTTTCGTGGGTGAGGGCGATGAACGTGTCGTCGTCCGTCTCGGCGCCGGGGCGGCGGAGGTCGGACTCGGCGTACACGAGGGTCGCGGGGCCGAAGAGGGTGAGGGCCTGGTCGACGACATGGCTGCCCAGGTCGTAGAGGAGGCCCCCGATCTCCGCGGGGTCGCCGGACTCGCGCCAGCCGCCCTTGAGCTGGGGGCGCCAGCGTTCGAAGCGGGACTCGAAGCGGCGGACCTCGCCCAGCTCGCCCTCGGCGAGCAGCTTGCGGAGGGTCAGGAAGTCGTTGTCCCAGCGGCGGTTCTGGAAGACGGAGAGGAGCAGGCCGCGGGAGTCCGCGAGGGCCGCCAGCTCGCGCGCCTCGGCCGCCGTACCGGCGATGGGCTTGTCGACGACGACCGCGAGGCCCGCCTCCAGGGCGGCGGTCGCGATCGGTACGTGCGTCTTGTTCGGCGAGGCCACCACGACCAGGTCCAGCTCGTCCGCACGGGCCCACAGCTCGTCCGCCGTGGCCACCGGCCGTACCTCCGGGAACTCGGCGCGGGCCTGCGCCTGCCGCTCCGGGTTCGAGGTGACGACCGTGTCGAGGGCCAGGCCCTCCGTCGCGGCGATCAGCGGGGCGTGGAAGACCGAGCCCGCGAGGCCGTAGCCGACCAGGGCGACGCGGAGGGAGGAGGAGGGCGCGTTCGTGCCGGTGGTGGTGCCTGTCATGGTGTCCACTTAAGCAACGCTGTTGCCAAAGTGCAAGGGCGGGACAATAGGGGCGTGAACGGCAACGTGAACGGCAACGGCAACGGGCGTACCGGCGGAGTGTCCGGCGTGAACATCCTCGCGTTGCGCAGCCACAACGGCGCGTTGGTGCTGGATCTGCTGCGGACCGCCGGGGCGGCCGGGATAAGCCGGCTTGAGCTGGCCGAGCGTACGGGGCTCACCCCGCAGGCCGTCAGCAAGATCACCGCTCGGCTGCGGGCGGACGGGCTGGTGGCGGAGGCGGGGCAGCGGGCGTCCACCGGGGGGAAGCCGCGGACCGTGCTGCGGCTCGTGCCCGACGCCGGGCACGCGGTCGGGCTGCACCTGGATCGCGATGAGCTGATCGCCGTGCTCTGCGATCTGACCGGGGCGGTGGTCGCCGAGCGGCGCGCCGCGCTGTCTCTGGGGGCCGGGGCGGACGCCGTCATCGAGGGGGCGGCTCGGGCGGTGTGGGGGGTGTTGACGGGCGCGGGGGCTGGTTCCGGTTTCGGTGCGGGTGCGGGTGCGGGTGCGGGTGCGGGTGCCGGTGCTGGTACGGGGACGACTGGCGCCGTCGGGGCCGGGGCCGGTGCCGGGGCCGGGCCCGAGGGCGTGGTGGCCGGTCCCTCCTCCGGGCCTGCCTTCGGAGCGGCCCCCTCCCTCCCCGTTCTCGGCGTCGGCGTGGCTCTCCCCGGGCCGCTGGACCATCTGCACGGCGTGCTGCATCGGGTCACCGGGTTTCCCGAGTGGGAGGGGTTTCCGTTGCGGGCGACGCTCGCTCGGCGGCTGGGGATGCCGGTGGTCGTGGACAAGGACACCAACGCGGCGGCCCTCGGGCTGGCGGCGATCGCGGGGACGCACGGGTCGTTCGCGTACATCCATCTCGGTACGGGACTGGGGGCCGGGTTGGTGATCGGGGGGACGGTGCACCGGGGGGCCCGGACCCGGGCCGGGGAGTTCGGGCATCAGGTGGTGCAGCTGAACGGGCCGTTGTGCGGATGCGGCAACCGGGGGTGTATCGAGGCGCTGTGCCTCGCGGCGGTGGCCCGGGGGGACGTGGAGGAGGCCGCCCGGGTGCTCGGCGCGGGGGCCGCGAACCTTGTGGGGTTGCTCGACATCGAGCTCGTGCTGCTCGGGGGGCGGACGGTCGAGGCCCAGCCCGAGGTGTTCGTACGGGGGGTGGGGTCCGTGCTGGACGAGTGGGCCCGGCGGCAGGGGGAGGAGCCGGCGGTGCCCGTGCGGATCGCCCCCGGCGGTTCACGGGGTGTTGCGGAGGGGGCGGCCCAGTTGCTGCTGGCGCCGCTGTTCGGGCGGGCGGACGTGTAGCGCCGGACGCCTCGTCGCCGTTGAGGCGCCCGCTCACTTCGGGATCGGGTCGATGACGGCCGGGTCGGGTCGCGGGTTCCAGATGTCGGCGTAACAGCCGCCCATCATTTCCGAGAGGTGCGTGTGATCCGGCTGCCGAGCCACTGTTACGCGCCGCTGGTCTTCTTTGGCCAGCCGAGGCGAACGGCCTCGGAAAGGATCCGGAACAGGGTCCGAGACCAGATCAAGGAGCCATCATGTCCGCAACCGAGACGGAGACGCCGGGGATGCCGGAGACGGCGCACGAGACGCGGCGCGGCCCGGCCCGTCCGCGGGGCCGCGCCCGGCGGGTCGCGATTCCGGCACTGCTGCTCAGCCTCACGGTCGGCGGCCTCGGCCTGGCGTCCACCGCGCACGCGGCCGAGTGCAGTGAGGGAGGCGGGACCCCCATCGGCACCTGCCCGGCCCCCTCGAAGGACAAGGGCAAGGCCCCGATCAAGGGCGACTACCGGCACCCCGAGAAGCTGACCAAGGGCAAGATGCCGGCGCGGGCCGAGGACTACTGGGAGCGTCTGGGGTGGCCGAACTGGCGCGGCATCGGCGACCGTGACGCCTCCTGGCAGGTCGCGAGCTGGGTCGACCACCTCGGCAACCATCACCGCGAATGGATCGAGACGGGCGGTCGGTACTGGGACAACGGCAACTCGCTCCGGGACTTCATGAACCAGGGCGAGGCCGGACCGTCGTCGCGGAACTACCGGGGAACGTTCCAGGAGTACAACGCGCACATCTTCGACCACCGGCCCCAGTTCGGTGAGAAGACCTACAACGAGCGCTTCGTGCGGGCGATCAGCACCGGCGACCTGTGGGTCACGTACAACCACTACAAGAGCTTCAGCTACCTGGGCAAGTTCTAGGGTCGGCGCGCGAAGAACGCCTCGCGGGCACGCCGATCACGGCAACCTCGACCGAGTTCGGTCGCCGCCTGCCCGCGAGGCGCGCACCCCGGCCCCCCGAAAGGCGCTCCCCACTCCGCTGATCGAGCGGACTTCCGCCCCTGTCCCAGGCCCCCCGGGCGTGGCGGTCCCCGTCCCCCACCTCGGTTGTCAGAGTCATGTGTTCATGCGACTGTCGAATCGTCTGCCCCTTGCCCTCGCCACCGCAGCCGCCCTCGTCAACGGGCCCGACCCCGCACTCGCGGCGGCCGACGACCATGCCACCTGCACCGGTGCCGACAGCGGCACGTTCCCGATCCGCACCCGTATCAACGGGGGCCCCGCCAGTTACGTCGCCGGCGGCGGTTTCCGTACCTGGTCGTTGGAGCTCACCAACACCACCACCCGGCGCTGCGCGAACATCCACCCGGTGATCGTGCTGGCCGACGGGGCGCGGACGCTCAAGCGGACGCAGCCGCAGATGGAGTTCTACGAGGACGCCGACTCGACGACCTCCCGCCCCGTCACCTTCGAGAAGACCGACTCGGACGAACTCGTCGGGGTCATCGACGAGGACGGGGACGGCTTCAGCGTGCCGCCCGGCCGCACCCTCACCGTCAAGGTCCGCCTCTCCGTCACCTCCGACGCGGCCGTACCGAACGACGTCGTCGCCAAGGCGGCCGTCGTCGAGCGGCGGGGCGACGACAGCGAGTGGGTCGGGGAGTCGAACGACTACCACTTCCGGATCGTCGACGAAGAAGACGACGGTGGAGAGGGAGAGGGAGAGGGAGGGGGAGAGACCGAGACCGAAACCGAGACGGAGCCCGGGAGCGCAGAAGGGGCGGTCGGCGGCGGGGATCGGGACGAGGGTGGCGTACGGAGCGACGGGCCGTACGCCTCCGAGTTGGCCGGGACCGGGGTGGTCCGTGGTCTCCTGCCGTACGCGATCGGGCTGTTGGTCGTCTCCGTCGGCGGGCTGCTGGTGGTCCTCGCCCGGCGCAGGGCCCGGTGACCTGGTGGGGACGCCCGGGTGGGGCGGTCTCAGCCGCCAAGATCGGCCTCCTTTTTCCGGCCACCTCTCACTAGGGTTGGGCACGGACCCGGGCGTACGCATGTACGGACGTACGCCGGGAATCGACAGAGATCGACACAGGTCGGCAGGAGATCGCACATGGCAGAGCGCAAGCCCATCGAGTCGTGGCTCACCGACATGGACGGTGTGCTCATCCACGAGGGCGTGCCGATCCCCGGCGCCGAAGCCTTCATCAAGAAGCTGCGGGAGTCCGGCCGTCCCTTCCTGGTGCTCACCAACAACTCGATCTACACCGCCCGCGACCTGCACGCCCGCCTCTCCCGGATGGGTCTGGACGTACCCGTCGAGAACATCTGGACCTCCGCCCTCGCCACCGCCCAGTTCCTCGACGACCAGCGGCCCGGCGGCACCGCGTACGTCATAGGGGAGGCGGGGCTCACCACCGCCCTGCACGACATCGGGTACGTCCTCACCGACCACGACCCCGACTACGTCGTCCTCGGCGAGACCCGCACCTACTCCTTCGAGGCCATGACCAAGGCGGTACGGCTGATCAACGGCGGCGCCCGGTTCATCGCCACCAACCCCGACGAGACCGGACCGTCCACCGAGGGCCCGCTGCCCGCGACCGGCGCCGTGGCCGCGCTGATCACCAAGGCGACCGGCAAGCAGCCGTACTTCGCCGGCAAGCCGAACCCGCTGATGATGCGCACCGGCCTCAACGCGATCGGCGCCCACTCCGAGACCAGCGCGATGATCGGCGACCGTATGGACACCGACGTCCTCGCGGGCATCGAGGCCGGTATGGAGACCTTCCTCGTCCTCACCGGCCTGACCACCCCCGAGCAGGTCGAGATGTTCCCGTACCGCCCGTCGAAGGTCGTGAACTCGATCGCCGACCTGGTCGACCGCGTCTGAGCACCGGCGGCGACTGCGTCGAGCGTCAGTCGCATTTCTGTGCGCAAGCCGCACGAGCCGGTCCCGTAAACCCTCAGCCACCCAGACGGAGCAGTCGTCGGCCTCCCCGGATGCAGCCCGACCGCCGGCGCGGGAGTCTCAGGTGTCTGGAGGTTCACCATGGGCTCACTGCGACTCACTCTCTGTACCGGGGCGGTGGCCGCGGTCGCTCTGACCGTGTCGGCGTCCGCGGCGTGTACGGCCGATTCCGGAGACGTCTCGGTGGTGCCGACCGAGCCGACGCCCGGCAGCGACATCCAGGTGCGGGCCAGGGGCTGCGAGGGGAAGCAGGGCACCGCCGCGTCGAAGGCGTTCGTCGCGGACGCGCAGCTCACCGTGCTCGGCGGCAGGAGCGTCGGCACGCTGGCGGGGGAGACCCGTGTACGGTCCACGCTCGCACCGGGCACCTACGAGGTGCGTGTCTCCTGCGACGGCAAGGAGGACAAGGTCAAGGGCACGATCAAGGTCGGCGACGGGAAGTCGTCCACCGCCAGGCCCTCCCCCTCCAGGCCGCCCTTCGCCGAGCCGTTTCCCGTCAAGCCGCCACCCTCGAAACCGTCTCCTTCGAAACTGTCTCCCTCTCAGCACTCTTTCGCCAGGCCGCTTCCCTCCAGGTCCGCCGACGCCCCGCCGGCCGCCCCGCCGCCCACGGCTCCGGCCTCCCCGATCGCCCCGGTCCGCGCGGGCGGTGGCGGAGCAGCCGCCCAACCGGCCGCGAACCCGACCGACTTGGCGGACTCGGGTGACTTGACGGGCCTGGCCGACGCGATGGACGCAATGGACACGGCGGACTCGGACGCCGCGCGGGACGGCACGACCTCGCGCGATTCCGCCGACCCCGCGAACTCGATGGACGACGCCCGGCACACCGGTCCCGGCACCTCGCACACGGTGGTCGGGCTGGTCCTGGCCTCGGTCGCGGCGGTGGCCGTGGTGGCGCGCAGTGCGCGCCGGGGCCGCAGAGGCAAGTGAGGGGGCGCCTTGTCCAGCCGGGACTACTCCGACGACAGTGGATTCGGGTCCGGGACGCGGACCGCGAGCGGGACCGGCCGTCTCGCCACCGGTGTCGCCTGGGCCGTGCTGCTGCTCGGGCTGTGGCTGTGGGGGCGCGAGGCCACCGACGTACGGCACGGGATATCCGCGCCGGCCACGGGCGACGTGGCGGCGGTCGGGCGGCCCGCCCAGGCCGAACTTCCGCCTGCCCTGGAGCCGTTGAGGGCCGCCCGGCCCCAGCGGCTCGACATCCCCGCGATGGGCGTACAGGCACCGATCGTGCCGCGCGGCCTCGACGCGGACGGGGCGATCGACCCGCCGCCCTACGACCAGCCGGGCGTCGTCGGCTGGTACGCGCGCGGTGCGCGACCGGGCGCCACCGGGGTCGGGCTGCTCGTCGGACACAACGACACCGAGACCCGGCCCGCCGTCTTCTACAAGCTGAGCGCCCTGCGCGTCGGCGAGAGGATCAGGGTGGCCCGCTCCGACGGCACGCTCGCCGAGTTCACCGTGGACGACGTGCAGGTCCTCGGGCGGGACGACTTCGACGCCGAACAGGCCTACGGCGTACGGCAGCCCGGGCGCGCCGAACTGCGGCTCATCACCTGCGGCGGCACCTTCGACAAGAAGAGCCGCAGCTACACGGCGAACGTGGTCGTCTCCGCGTACCTCAGCGGGACGGGGCCGTGACGTCCCGACGGTTCGGGGCGCCCACACCCGGCCCGGTCGACGGCCCACTCCCCGGGAGCCGCCGACCGGGCCGGTCCTCGACCGCGCGCGCCCGGGCTGCGGGAGTGACCCGACGCGGCACGGGAGGTCCTGGAATCGCGACTGTAGAACGTGTGAACCCCCTTGGACCAGAGGGACTTTGACGCCAAGTCAGCGATCGGATCGGGCCCGCGCCGGACCGGTGACGGCCTGTGGGCGAGGGGGGAATTATGTCAGGATTGGGGCTTACGACACGGTGCACCCAAGGGGGAGTTGGATGTACGCCAGGAGGGGGGCCGGAGTGCGGGCGTCCGTGGCGGTGGCGGGGGCGGTACTGCTGCTGGTCGGCTGTTTCGGGGGAGACGGCGACGGTGAGGACGACCGGGCGTCGGACTCCGACATCACTCAACAGCCGAGCGACACGGACCCGTTCTGGGTCAATCCGGAGGGCAACGCGGCGGCACAGGTCGCCGCCTACGAGAAGGCCGGCAAGGACGAGGACGCCGAGCTGATCCGCAGGATCGCCGAACAGCCCACCGGCGAGTGGATCGGGCCGGAGAACCCCGAGGGGGAAGCCAGGGGTTTCACCGAGGCCGCGGCGAAGGCCGACCGGGACGCGATCCTCGTCCTCTACAACATCCCGCACCGCGACTGCGGCCAGTACTCCGGCGGCGGCGCGGCCGACGGCGACGCGTACCGGGCGTGGATCGACGGTGTGGTCAAGGGCATCGGGGACCGGCCGGCCACGGTCGTCCTGGAGCCCGACGCGGTGCTCCACGTGGTGGACGGCTGCACGCCGGGTGAGTTCCACGAGGAGCGGTACGACCTGCTCAAGGGTGCGATCGAGAAGCTGGGCGCGCTGAAGAACACGAAGGTGTACCTGGACGCGGGCAACGCCGGGTGGAGCGAGGCCGACAGGATCGCCGAGCCGCTCAAGTGGGCGGGCGTCGAGCAGGCCGACGGCTTCGCCGTCAACGTCTCGAACTTCTACACCACCGAGGACTCCATCGAGTACGGCAAACAGCTCTCCGCGAAGGTCGGCGGCAAGCCGTTCGTCATCGACACCAGCCGCAACGGCAACGGGCCGTGGACCGAGGGCGCCAAGGAGGAGCAGTGGTGCAACCCTCCGGGGCGCGCACTTGGCGAGTCGCCCACCACGGAGACGGCCGACCCCCTGGTGGACGCGTACCTGTGGGTCAAGCGGCCGGGGGAGTCGGACGGGGAGTGCAAGGGCGGGCCGAAGGCGGGGGAGTGGTGGCCGGAGTACGCGTTGGAGCTGGCCAAGGCGTCTGACTGAGGCGCCGGGCGCCTCATGGGGTGGGGGAGCCACCGCGAAAGGGGTGTCTTCGCCACCGAACTGCTCGCCGAGGTCCTCCGCCGGGCCCCGCTGGACCGGCTCGCGCCACTCTTCACCGCCCCCGAGCGCGCCGTACGCCGCTTCGTGTACCGCCTGGCGATCG
>NZ_AEJC01000614.1 GCF_000317595.1 Streptomyces ipomoeae 91-03
ACCGTGCACTCACCGGTTATGTTCGTGACCGGTTACTTCTTCTTGCAGTTCTTGTTCTTCTTGCTCACATTGCCCGGATAGGCATACCAGGTGATGCCCAGGCCGACGTTGGCTCCGACGGTGAAGACGAAGCAACCACCGCGTTCCACCGCGCTGTTGACGTGGTGCACGGACCACCAGGTGTAGGACCAGGCGAGCAAGGTGCAGCCGACCTTCGCGACCGCGTACGGGATCTGCGAGCACGCGTATGCCTCGGCGATCGCGACACCCGCGCCGCCCATGGTGGAGATGTCCTCCTTGATGATCTTCGTCTTCTGCCTGGTGAAGTAGAACTTGCACTCGAACCTGTAGCCGCTCCAGGTCCAGCCCCGGCTGCACTTACGGACCCACGAAGCCTGCCCGGACAAGTCGTACTGGTTCCCGGGGTCCTGGTTCGCGTAGTCGTACGCGGTGGCCGAGCCACCGTACACCGGGTCCGTCTGGAGGAACCGGCCGGTCGATGGGGTGTACATGCGCACGCCCATCAGGACGGCGTCCCCGCCCGCGGTCTCGGCAGAGCGCTGCTTGGCGCCGAGCCACCCGTACCGCTCGGTCGACTGACCGGCCCGGGGGTTGCCGTACTCGTCGGCGTCCAGGGCGGTCGGTGCGACTGAGGTGTCCAGCGGGAGAAGCAGCGCCACGTCACCGTGGATGGTGGTGAACTGGAGCGTCACATCGCCCGTCGCGCTCGTGGTGGCCGCGAGGTCACCGGTGAGCGAGCTGACGTTGCGGGAGACAGCGCCGGTGGCGGTGTCCTCCACGATCCAGCGTGGGTTGTCGTCGTCCCCGCCGTAGTGGTTGACCTTGGACGCGGTCTGCGTCCAAGTGCTGCCGTCGCCGGACTCGACCGTCCAAGAGCTGAACCGCTGGGCGGGGTCGAGCTGCCAGGTCTGGCGGGTGCTCCCGGTGGTCTGCCGGTGGACCAGGTCGTTGGTGTAGTAGTCGAGCGTGCTGCCCGGCTCGGTGGTGGTCCGGCCGAACTCGTCGTAGGCGTACCCGGAGTCGACGAGGCGGTCGGCGCTGTCGTAGGAGTGGTTCGCGGTAGTGGCTCCCGAGGTGGAGCACGCGGCGCCGGGCGTGCCGACGGCGGTGCTCAGGGAGGTGCGGTTGCTGCGCTTGTCGAAGGTGTAGTCGCGACGGGTGCAGACCGTGCCGACGGTGTCCTCGACGCTGGTCAGCCGGCCGGCGTCGTCGTAGGCGTAGGTCTGGTCGGACCAGCCGGCGTGGGTGACGACCTGGCCGTGCACGGACTCGCTGACGGTGTCGCTGTAGACGAGTGTGCCGTCGCTGTCGCGGGTGTACGTGCGGTTGGTGATCTCCCCGTCCGGGTTCTCGGACTGAGTGAGGGTGTAACCGCCAGGCAGCTTCTGGCTGCTCAGCGAACCGTTGGCGTCGTAGGTGCCCGTCATGGCGCCCGCCACCGAGTCGGTGACCTTGACCGCCAGGCCGCGCGGCTCGGCGGAGTGGTCGTAGGTGTAGGTGACGGTGGACGGGACGCTGTCGCTGACCTTCACGAGCCGGTTGAACAGGTCGTACTCGTAGGTGGTGGTGCCACCCTCGGCGTCCTTGTACGAGATCAGACGGCCGAGCTTGTCGTACGCCTTGGTGATCTCACCCGCACTGGAGCTGATCTTCGTGACCTGTCCAGTCGCCGGGTCGTACTCGGTGGTGGTCGCGGGGACCGCCTTGCCGATGCCGTCCGTCGTCGTCACGGTCTTCGGCCGTCCGGCCGCGTCGTACGAGGTCGTGGTGGTGCGGGCCGCGCCGTTCGCGGTGTCGGTGGCCTTCGTGACCTGGCCGTAGTAGCCGTACTCGTAGGTGGTGTCACGCAGTTCGGAGGGGTTGGAGCCGCCGCCGGTGATGGCACCGGCCGGGCCGGTCCAGCACACCAGGCCGGCCCATTCGGGCCTGCCTTCGCACGAGCCGGTTCCGTCGGCCTTCCAGTACTCGGTGATCCGGGTGGCGGCGTCGTTTCCGGTGCCGTCGGGGAG
This sequence comes from Streptomyces ipomoeae 91-03, assembly GCF_000317595.1. Lineage (GTDB taxonomy): Bacteria > Actinomycetota > Actinomycetes > Streptomycetales > Streptomycetaceae > Streptomyces > Streptomyces ipomoeae. The sequence continues at coordinate 2,031 of NZ_AEJC01000614.1, forward strand.
GACCTGGGAGACCACTCGGCCCTGGGCGTCGTAGTCGGTGGAGGTGGTCAGGTTCAGTCCGCCGGAGTCCTGGATGTGGAGGGTCGGCAGGCCCTTGGCCCAGTCGTACTGGGTCTCGATGACCCGCTTCTCCGCCATGATCGAGTAGTAGTCGCGGATCCGGGCACCGGTGATCTCCAGGGTCACCTGGTTCTTGACGCTCGCGCTGCCGTCGGTGGGCCGCCCTTCGTCGTACTCCTTGACGGTCCACGACCGGGCCGGAACCGAGGTGCCCGCCTCGACCAGGACGGTGTCGCCGTCCTTGAAGTCCTCGGTGAGGGTCGCCCGGTGGATGGGGCCGAACTCCTCCGTCTGGCGGGTGCCCGACTCGTTGAACAGCCAGCGGGTGGAGAGCAGTTCGGCGCGCTCGGCGCTGTCGAGGTGGGAGATGCCCAGCTCGGCCAGCTCGGCCTTGTCCTCGTCCGTCTTGCCGAGGGCGAGGATCCGGTTCGACGCGCTGAGCTCCCGGACGGTGTTGCCGAACCGGTCGTACTCCGTGGCGGTGATGTGTCCGCCCGGGGCGGCGGTGTTGGTCCGCTCCCCCGACACACCGAGGTAGTGCACGCCGGCCCGACGGTAGTCGGCAGCGGCGAGACCGCTCCCGGAGTGCGACGACGGGGCGCTGTCGGTCGGGAAGAGGGCGGTCGCGTCCATGGGCGCGTCCGCCTGACCCCATGCGGCGACATCGCTGTTGCCCATGGCGTAGGGCGCCTTGTCACCGGTCAGCGGCACGTCGTAGACCACGTACGAGGTCGCGGTGCCCTCCTCGGTGTCCGCGGTGCCCTGCTTCAGCCCGCTGCGGGCCATCTTCAGCAGCATGCCCTCGCCGGCCGCGGCCGAGTCACCGGCCGAACCGTAGGTGAAGGTGTACGGAAGCTGCCCCGACGGCTGCAGCCAGGTGATCCGGCCCTCGTGGTAGGCGTACTGGGTCTCCGTCTGCTGGCCGACCCGCGGGTCCCAGGCCTGACGCAGCCGGCCCTGAGAGTCGTAGCGGTAAGTGGCCACGGTGGTCGGGGTCGCGACAGCCGCGCCGGGCTCGGTGGCCCACACGCGGATCTCCTGCACCTGACCGGCGAAGTAGCCGAACTCGGCGTCGGACTGCGTGCCGGTGGCCGTGGTGGTCGTGGCGTAGATGTACTGCAGCACCCGGCAGCCCTTGGTGGCCGGTGTCTCGCCACACGTGGCCGCTGACACCGCCGACGTCGGGGCGATGACCAGGGTCGGACGGGCGAGCTGCTTGCCGTCCACCTCGACGGTCTCGGAGACGACCGTGTTCGTGGACTGGGAGACGCCGTCCACCTTGGTGGTGGCGACCTGCCAGGTGGTGGCCTGCGGGTCGGGCTTGACGAACTTCGTGCTGGTGCCCTCGGTGTCCGTCAGGGTGAAGGTGCCGCTGAAGGCGCCGATGAGGGTCAGGCTCTCCGAGCCGGGCTCGGGGATCCAGCCGTCCTGCGCGGCGTTCGCGGTGAAGTGGATGGCGTCGCCCTGAGCCGTCACCACGTCGACGGCCGTGTCGGTGACCTTGCGGAGGTGGTTGTAGGCGGAGTCGGTCGCCTCCGCGACCGTGCCGGATGCCCACTCCTTGCCGAAGATGGGCGCCTGTCCCTCCTGCTGGGCAGCCTGGTCGGGAACCCTCGACGAGGCGCTGCGCGTGACCGAGAGGCCGAAGGCCGAGGCGTCGGTGGCGGAGAGCGTGTAGTCGCCGGTCAGCAGGTTGAGCTCACCGGGGCCGACCTGGTCGGTGGCGGCTCCCTCCGCGTCGCGGTCGACGACGACGGTCAGCGGCTCGCTGCTGCCGGAGGCGCTGCCGGGGCCGGTGAAGTCGGCCTTGATCTGGATCGTGCCGTCGGGGTCGACGGTGTCGGTGGCCTTCCACACCAGTGCGGAGTTCTTGCCGTTGGTCAGCGGCACCGGCCACGCGGCCAGCGGGTCGCCGCCGGAGGTGACGTGGGCCTTGGGGATCTCCGCCCAGTCGTCGGCCGCGGAGCGGCGCCAGAAGAAGGAGACGCTGTCGTACTTCTGTCCGTCCGTCTCGACGGCCAGCTGCAGCCGTCGCGCGGTGTACTCCCCCTCGGTGGGGGTGATGAACCCGCCGGGACCGGCGTGGAAGGTGTACTCGAGCGGCTCGGACTTGTTGTCCGCCTTGTCCACCGACCGCACCTGGAGGGTGTGGGTGCCGTTCTGCGGCGGGGTCACGCTGATGTCCTTGTCGGCGGCGGCGCCGTCCGTGGTGACCTTGGTCCAGGTTGCTCCATCATCCAGGGACCACTCCAACCACTGGTGGTCCGAGCCGGAGGGCAGGGTGACCGTGAAGGTGCCGGCCTCGCCCTCGCCCTTGACCCACTGGCCGCTCGGATAGTCACTGGAGACGATCTTCGCCGGGGCGGAGGGGGCGCTGGTGTCGACGGTGAACGTCTTCCACGCCGACCAGTCGAGGTTGTAGTGCACCCCGTCGTACGGCGAGGTACGGAACTTGTAGGTCTTGCCGTTGGTCAGCAGACCCGAGGGAACCTTCACCGACGCCGGCAAGCCGGAGGCCACGAAGTCGGAGGTCAGGATGTCGCCGACCTGTGAACCGCTGGTGAAGTCGGCGACCTGGAAGGCACCGAGGACCGTGTCACCGTTGACGTCGACGAAGGTGTCCCGCAGCGTCGGCGTCGTGGTGTTGACGACGTAGTCGCCGCCGTAGGAGAAGAACGGCGGACCGGCTTCCCGGTTGGTGCCCGTCTTCGGACGGAAGTTGTACGTCACCGTCAGCTTCGGCGGGTTCGTCGCCGCGTTGGCGGAGTTGACCTGCTTCCACTGCGCCTGGGCCGCCGAGATCGAGCGCAGACCCATGTGCGAGCGGGTGTTCTTCGCCGAGGCCCAGTCCTGGACCAGCGTGGTCACGTTCGCGTTGATCCAGCCGTCGCCGCCACAGGCGTCCCGGCCGGCGGTCTCGGTGGACTCCGCGTACTGCTGGATCCACTCCGGCTGAGCGGTCCACCGGGAGGAGGTGGACGCCGCGCCGGTCGCCCATACCGTCCACGGCGCCGCGGCGCAGTCCGTGTTGCCGGAGTGGAAGTTGTACAGGCTCAGCTTCGCGTCCGACACGAGCGCGTCACGGACGGGGGTGGTGTCCCAGGTGATGAAGGAACGCGCGTAACGGGGTGAGCCGTCGGCGTTGACCGTGCCCGGGTTGCCCAGGTCGAGTTCGGTGTCGCTGGACCAGTCGACGGTCTCGCCCTGCTGGACGTAGGTGTCGAAGACGTTGGACAGCGAGGAGGTGGACGGGTCGACGGTGACCGGGTACTGGGTCTTGGGGTCCGCGAGGAACTTCGCGTCCGGGGTGACCAGCAGGTCGACCGCGCCGCCCTTCTTCTTCACCACCTTCATCTTCACCGGCACCCGGCGGGTGTGCTCGCCGGAGCGCTCGTCGACGGTGGAGTCCCACATCACTGGCGCGGGCATGACAGCCCGTTTCTTGTTCTTCTTCCCGCTGGTGAACAGCACGCTGCCGTCCTTCAGCTGCTTCACCTTCAGGCCCTCGGCCTGCAGCGGGAGGGTGTACGAGAAGCCGTCCGTCGAGGGCTTCTCCTTGATCTCAACGTACTGCTCAAAGCCGGTACGCGTGGCCTCGACCACCACGTCCGCGCCGGGTACGGCGTTGACGTACTCCGCGCGTGTCCCCTTGACCTTCGGCGCGGGCAGTCCGCCCTTCCACTGCAGGGTGATCTGCTCGTCACCCTCGCCGAGCGTCACCAGATCGACGGCCTTGGCGTCCTGCGCCGCCTCCAGCGACTTCGCCGGAGTCCCCGTCTTCCCCGCCAACGCCAGCCCGTTGGGGTGCGCCACGGGCTCGACCCCACCGCCGGACTCACGCAGCTTCACGTCGACGTCGACCCACTTGCCGTCCCGCTCGAAACGGACCGGCCCGGCCGACAGCTCCGTGGTGAGACTGCCGTCCTTGTTGACCCACGTCGTCGACGTCTCGGTGCGCTCCGACAGCGCCTCGACACGTTTGCCCGACAGTCGGGCCGCCACTTTCGCCGACGCGATGTCGGCTGCCTGGGGCGCCGCCGCCTTCTTCTTGGGCGCCTCAGGCACCTCAGGTGGTGCCGCTACCGCGTTACTTGTCGCGTTGACCAGGCTGATCGCCGTTGCGAGCGCGAGACCACCGGCGAGGGAGCGAAGTCCCGCGCCTTGTCTGGGCCTTTTGCGCTGCCGTGCCAGAGATATCCGAGGTTTCATAGCCCTCAGCCCCCTACAGATCTAAAAGGATCACTTATGTGATCTTCATGTGAAGGTATCGCGTAAGTAAAGACGCGAAATCCCCCCTTGTCAGACCAAGATCGACTTCACGAAAAGTAAACATCTTGTGATCTATTTCACTCGCTCGCGGCGTACCTCTGAAGGGACCGGGAAGCGTGCCTGACCAGCTGAAACTTCCCGTGATTCTGCTGTGCCCTCGGCGGCGTTAGCCTGTCGCCATGCCTCGCTGTGAGTGCCGTTGTCGGACCTGCGGCGACACCTTCGAACGAGCCGTCAGATTGCCGAGTGTCCGCCCCCGCAGACTGTCCGTCGTGCCACTCAGCTACCGTCACTCCTGTCGACAGTCGCTGTGGGCTGCTCCGCCACGGCGCCCACGACCGCGCCTCGGACAGGCGGCGGTGGCGGATGCAGCGGCAGCTGGTGCGGTTGACCAACACACTGCCAACAACAGCTCCCGAGCCGTGCGTGTTCACCCCGCTCTCGTCGACATGGCTCCAGCCGCCGTCCACGCACACCTGCCTGTGACAACGCGGGAGGCACCACTGAGGAGGAAGGCGACCGTCGGCCACCGGCTTTTGGGCGCTGCGGTGTCGATGGCCTTGAAACGGCCTCAGCCGGGCTTGTCAGGACCCCAGCACATCCATGAGGTGATCATCAAGATCCGCCACCCAGTCCTCCCGCCGCCACGGCCGCAACTCGTGCCGAACCCGTCGCAGTCGCAGCGCCGGCACGCGGCCTCCCGTACTCGACGCCTCAGCCACGCACTCGTGCAGCAGGTCCGCCGCGGCGTGGGGTTCACCGAGCCGGATCCGAGCCAGCGCCTGGTCGGTCGTGACGATCGCCCGCTGCACCTGCTCGCGGGGCGCCGACAGCGCCACCGCTGACCGGGCGAACCGGTCATGCGCCGCCGACGGGTCCCCGACGTACAGCTCGCACACACCCTCGAAGCCACGCAGGTGGGCCGGTGAGAAGCTGGCCGGAGCGGGGTCGTCAACGTGGTCCGCTTCCATGTCGTACCAGGCGAGACCGAGCGCGGCCTGTGCCTGCCGCTCATGCCCCGCCCGTGCTGCCAGCTCCGCCTGGAGGGCGTGCGCCCGAGCCCGCACCAGCGTGCTTTCTCCCGTGCGCGCGGCACGCACGGCTTCGTCGACCAGGCGCCGCGCGCTATCCAGGCCTTGCTTGGAGTAGAGGGTCGTCAGCGCCTGACTCATGTGCACGATGGCCTGCCGCCACGGCTGTGCGAGACACTCCGCCTCCCGCGATGCCTCGGCGTACAGGGCACGCGACACGGCATCGTCCCTCGTCTCGAAGGCCAGCCGGGCTGCCAGCGTCATTCCCGCGACCGCCACGCTCCGCAACTGCGGCACGAGAGGCTCCGGAACCGGCCCCGCGAGGAGGCACCGCGCGGCCTCCACCCCCGGCGCAAGCAGCAGTTGGAGCCGCACCATCGGCAGCGAGCCGACCTGGGCGTTGACATCTGCCACGACCGAGGCGAGCCCGGCCAGGGTCTGCTCGTCCGTGCACGTCGGATTCGTCAGGGCGGCGGCGAGGCCGACATGGGCGCCAGGTGCGAGGAGTGCGAGCATGCCGCCACCGGCGTCGGTGGCGGCGCGCAGCACGGTGGTGCGGAGTTCGGCGGTGCGGCGCTCGCTCTCACCGAGCAGCCCGAGCGCGTGGAGGTACTCGGCGAAGTCACTGCCGGAGCCGAGAACAAGGCCGCCTGCCGGGGTTCGGGCGTAGAGGTGGGCGAGGAGGAGCTGATAGCGCTCGTCGGGCATCGTGGGCCGCGCAGCCTCCCATCGGGACACCGACCTCTGGACGCTGGTCACGGCGGGGAGGGCGGGCTGGTGCAGTTCGTCGGCCAGCGTGATGAGGGCGCGAGCGAGCGCGGCAAGGGACAGGCCGCGACGCTTCCGCAACGCCTTGAGTGCTGCCGCCCCTACGGCTCTGTCCTCCATACCGCCCATCGTGCAGCAACAGACTGCTACACGGGGACAACGAGGTGTGGTTTCCCCCGATCGCGTGTGTAGTTGAGGGTCTGCCAGGTGCCGGACGTGAGTTGTCCAGCTCGGGGGAAACCGATGGTCATCTCGGTGCGGTCGACCATCCACCTGTTCCGGGCGTGAAAGGCGGCGGTGCACAATTCGTCGGCGCCGAGCTCCACGATCTCCTTGATGCGGTCGCGAACTCGGGCGATCGTCTGCCGGGCTTCGGCAGGCTGCTGGTCGACCGTGCCTGGGACGACGACCGTGAGATCGGCCGCGGTGTTTCCAGCGAGCCACAGCAGCGACAGGGAGTCGATGCCCTTGGCGCCCCCGACGTAGAAGTGGTCCCCTTTGGCGAAGGGGCAGAGATAGTCGGCGAAGAGCTGGGCGTACTCGTCGAGGCTCCTGTGGCTGGTGTTTCGGGTGCCTGTGATCGTCACCGCACGAGTCAAGATCCACTCCGTGTCATAGGTTGTCATATCCCGCCCTTGGGTTCACTGCTGGGATCGTCTGCGTGTGGACACCAGCGCCCTGCGACAACTAACCGGTCGCCTGGAGAGAATCGGTCTCCGGGTCGCCATGGACGAGGCCGGGCCACGGCTGAACGTCATGAATCCCTCAACAGCCGCCTCGCCGAAGAGATTGTCGCTGCCGACGGCCGATACGTCACCTCGTTCGACTACGAGATCGGCATACGCGGAGACGAAGCGGCATGCGCGGAGCACATCGCGCGCATCCTCACCGCCAGCGCCACACCTGGAGCACTGGCGTGAGCGTGAGCACCAGCCGCTGCCGCACGGCCAGGACCTCCGCCTCCACTTGCACGACGCCCCTCGCGTCATGCCGCACGAGGCGGCCACCACCGCCGTACAGCCGAAGTGACAAGTAACAGACCCGCCGCACAGAAGAACCCTGGCGACCGCTAGCGACGGTCCCAGGGCGCGGCCTGAACGGAGCAGATCGACAATGCACCTTCTATCACACGCCCTCGCTTGGGCGAGAGCACTCTTGTTCGGACCGCCCAAGTCCGGCCGTACCTCCCGCAGCACGGTCCCGGAGGCTAACCGCACCGCCCACGACACCTACCCGTCGCCAGGAATGTGGGGCGCGATCCTGGCCGGGGCACGCCGTCGCCGGGCCCCGCACCTGTGGCCGTCCCCCGAACTACCCGCCGTCGAGGACGACGCGATCACCAGCGTCCTGGTTCGCGCCTACGTGCTGCAGGAGGACGAGCGGACCCGGCGTCTGGCCTCCCCGCTGAGGGGGGCACGGTGACGATGCCCGGGTACGAACCGAAGCTCGGCGACACCGTCGAGGACACCGGCTGCAAGAGGGTCGGCAAGGTCATGGGCTTCGAGGGCCCGTACGTGCAGCTCCGGCCGATCGCGGGCGGCATCGAGTGGGACGCGTGCGCGGAGAAGCTGAGGCCGCTCACCGTCGTCGAGGCCCTTGGCGCGGGCATGGCGGTGGTCAACGCCCGGTCGAGGGGTGAGCGGCTGTGAGCAACTTTCAGAGAACTGGTTCGATGGCGCTCACGGGCCAGCGCTGGGAGGGCTTTTTGGCCTATACCTTCAAATGCAAGCGCTGCGCCACGATGCCGGTCGGCCAGGGCTGCGTGGAGGGGGACAGGGTGCGCCGCGGTCTTCCGGCGGATGCGGCGCGCCAGGTCGAGGGCGCCCCTGTGGAGTCCCTGCCCGTGGACACCGAGACGATGCGCGCTACCACAGCCCGTCTGCTCGCCGAGGACGCCGAACTGCCCACCACCGGGGAGCTGGACGACCCGGCACTGCTGATCCCCGAGGTCGAGCGGGCCGCCTGCGCACTGCCGAACGACAACAGGCCGAGGGCGCGTGCGCTGGGCAGGGTGAGTGAGGCCCGCGCGCGCCTGGGCATCAAGCCGGGCCGGACCCCGGCGGGCCAGATGGTCCATGCCGAGCGCCTCGCCCGCTCGGTGATCTGCCTGCTCGGCCATCTGGAGAAGCTGGGGGGGTGAGTGCTCGTGAGCGTGGAGTTGTCGGCGGAATGCGCGCTCGGGCAGAAGCTCGACTACGCGGACGTGTACAAGGAGTGCGCCCAGGGAGTGGTGCCTCTTTCCCATGGGATGGGCATTCTCCTTCAGTGGCAGTGCGGTTGCCCGTGTCACCCGGCGAAGAGGCCTCAGAAGGTGAGGCGGCCATGATCTGCGTACGCTGCCAGCAGCCCATCCAGGACGGCGAGGACTACGAGTCACACATCCCGCACGTGGCGACAGGCGCCGCGCCAACCGTGTACCTGCACATAGGCCCGTGCAAGCGGGTGCCGTCTCAGACGTACCCGTCCCGGGCGCCCAAGCGCCGCTGAGAGCCCCTGCTGTCGGAACCCGGAGCTCGGCGCCGGTGGCAGGACGGGCCGCCCCACGTCCCCATCCGGGGTGGCCTGGGCCCGCCGCCGGTTACCCCTGTGCGGACGGCGGGCTTCACGGCCTTCAGCCGTAGGCGGCAGGTGCCGGGGAGCACCTACAGGAACGAGTCACGTCCGCGGACGTGACCACGAAACCCCGCTCAATACTCCCGCGCAGCCTTCAGGAACTCCCTGAGAATCCGCTCCCCCGCCATGACCCCCCGCTCGGGAAGAGCGGTGACCTCCGGCCCGACCCACCCCGCGTCGGCCAACTCCCCATGCCCGGGCCGCCAGCCCCGATCCGCCGCCAGCAACAGATCCGCGTCCAACAGGGAGTCCCCCGCGGCCACGGTCAACGCGGCCCCGGTCCGCCGCGCGACCTCCCGCATCGCCGCCGACTTGGTGAGCGGCTTCGGCACGGCGTACAACTTGCGCCCCTGAAGGGACACGGTCCAGCCCCGGTTCTCGGCCCACACCGCCAGCTCCTTCACCCAGTCCTCGGGCAGCAGCTCCCGCTCGACGACGAGATAGGCGAACAACTCCTCCGCGACCCGCTGCTTGCGCACCCAGGCCGGATCGGAAGTGGCCATCAGACGATCCCGCACCTCGTCCAACGGCGCACACTCATCGGCGAGCCGAGCCGTCACGCTCTCGTACCAGGCGACGTCGGTGACGCCGTCCACCAGCAGATGCCCGCCATTCGCACAGATCGCGTACTTCGGCGTGGGCCCCGGCAGATTGATCCGCTGGTACTGCTTGCGCGTCCGGGTGGTCGTCGGCACGAACACCGCCGCGTCACTCAGATCGGCGAGCAGCTGAGCGGCGGTCTCGGTCATGTAGGACAGCGGCTTGCTCTCATGGACCTCCACCGTGAGCAGCCGGGGCGCCCGCGCGTCCGGCATGGTCAACGCGAGAGCGGCGGACGAATAGATGAGCGTACGGTCGAGATCGCTGGCGACAAGCACCTGGGGCCCGGACATCAGACGGCCACCGCCTTGCCGTCGGCACCGGTCGCTCCGCGCGTGAACCTGGGATGGATCAAGCCCACGCAGGTGTACGGCAGTTCCGCCACCTCTTCCACCGGTACCCCTCTCTGTTCGGCGAGCAGACGTACGTGGTCGAGGTCCGCGCCCGCCCCGGCCCGCGCGAGGATCTTCCACGGTACCCGGCGCAACAGCACGCGAGTGGTCTCACCGACACCGGGCTTGACCAGGTTGACGTCATGGATCCCGTACTCCTCGCTGATCCGCTCGACGGCCGCCCACCCCTCCCAGTTCGGCGTGCGATCGGCGGCCAGCAGCTCCTTGGTACGGGCGTCGACGGCGTCCACGACGTCACCGAAGGACGCGGATATGACGTCCAGGAAGTCCACGGAGACATCGGCGCCGGCCAGCTCCCGATAGAACTTGGCGCCGTGGAAGTCGTTCGGCCCGACCAGGTCCGACCGCAGCACGGTCCGTGAAATCAGCCCGGAGACGGTCGAGTTGAGACAGGCGGACGGAATCAGGAAGTCGTCGCGAGTGCCGTACGTCCGCACACACGACCCGGGGTCGGCCAGCACGGCGATCTCCGGATCGAACCCGGTGATCCCGTCCGACTCCTCGAACTCCAGCAGCGCGGCCGCGAGTTCACGTGTGATGGCGCCCTTGCCGGTCCACCCGTCGACGAAGACGACATCCGCCGGGTCATGGTGCGCCGCCAACCACCGAAGCGCGTTGGCGTCGATCCCGCGCCCCCGCACGATGGAAACGGCGTAATGCGGCAGTTCGATCCCGTGCCGACGCGACGCCCAGCGCCGCATGAGCACCCCCACGGGCGTACCCGCACGCGCCAACGACACGATGACGGGCCGCGACGACCGCTCGGCGAGCACCGTCTCGGTCACCACCCCCACAGCCACCGCGATCCGCTCCGCGGACTCCTCGAGCGCGCTGCGGAAGAGGGCCTGGTACTGCTCGCTCGGCTGGTACTCGACCGGCAACGACTCGGCGTAGTGGGCCCCACCGCTCTGGATGGCCTCCTCCCGCTCCTCGGTGGGCGCCTCCAACGTCACATCCGACAGATCCTGCAACAGCCACCCCACCTCGTCCGGCGCATAGGAGGAGAACTCGGGGCCACGGAGGGGCTCGGGGAGCATGGGGGACCTTTCGGAGTGGTGCGGGGTGGAGTGCGTTCCCACCAGGGGGTACCTTCCTTCCGCCGCGACGGCGCTCGACCGGGACGGCGCGTCCCGGCCGTGCCGAACCGGTGGGACGTACGACGGCACGACGGCGAGGAGCACGCTCGGTGTGTGGGCGGCGAGCACGGCCAGCAGGCCGTCCTCCGCGTGCAGCGCGGGTGTGTCGGCGACCGAGTCGACGACCACCACGACCGCGTCGAACCCGGCCCCGGCCACGTTGTACGCGTACCGCTCCCCGGGCCCGTCCGCGGGCTCGTCGTGCGCGGGGAAAACGATCCGGCTGCGTATCGCGTAGCCGGGGTCGTCCACGGCGAGCACCGGCGACCGCGTGGTGGTGGAGAACCGTATCTCCGCCTCTCCCGCAAGCCGCTCCAGCTCCCGGGCCAGACGCAACGGCGCGTACATCAGCTCTTCGAACCCGAGCACGAGCACTCGCCGGGCGCCCACCGGCAGCGCGTCGGCGACCCGCGCGGCCATCCCCGGCAGCGCGCCCTCCAACCGCTCCCGGTGCGCGGGGGTGAACCCGTGCCGGCCCCCGTCGGGCACCCCGACCGGCCAGCCGAGCTCGACCCGGGTGACCCGTGACGTCCCGTTTCCCCGGGCCACACCCTCAGCCGCGGCCTCGTACTCCGCGACCAACGCCTGCCCCTTCTCCAGCACCCCCTCCGGCAGCCGCACGGTCCCTTTCGCCGCGGCCACCAGATCCACCCGCGCCCCGATCTCCCGGGCGAACTCGGCGAGGCGCCCCTGGTCGGCGGCCGACCTCATGTCGACCAGCGCCACGACGACGTACCGCTCACGCGGATACCGCTCGTGCAGCGCGCGAATGGTGTTGAGGACGGTGTTCCCGGTGGAGAACTCGTCGTCGACGAGGACCAGCGGCCCCCGCCCCGCGAGCAGTGTGGGGTCCTCCGGCAGCAGCAGATGCGACGTCGCGTGGGAGTGGGCCTCCTCGAAGCCACCGGCCTGGTCCACACCGTCGACCGGCCGCCGGGTGGAGTGGAGGTAGGGCGCGTCGCCCACCCCGTCGGCGACGGAGTGCCCGAGCCCGGTGGCGGTCTCGGCGTACCCGAGGACGACGGCGCCCCGTGCCCCGTCGGCCCCCAGCAGCTCCCGTACCCGCCGCCCCAGCCGGAACCCGGCCCCGTACACGATGTCCGGCGACTGGGGCACATGCTTGCCGAGCACGTTCGACACCAGCAGATGCGCCCGCTTGGGGTTGCGCCGCAACGCCAGCCCCAGCAGAGAGCTCAACTCCTCGTCGCCCACCAGCTCGACGCCGAGCCGCTGGGCGACCCAGGTCCCGGACCAGATCGTGTCGTTCACTGCGTTAGTCATCGATTCCTTAGACGGTACGACGCGGATGCGGACGTAGGAACTCGAACCGGCACTCGAACCGGCACCAGAACCGGATCACGAACCGGATCTCGAACCGGATCTCACCGGCTCTCCACCGGGTCCCAGTCGTCTCTCAGTCGGGCAGACCGGCGGCCAGCAGGTCCACGAACCCGATGTCCTCCCTCGCCACACCGAACACCTCGGCGCGCTGCAGAACCCTTTCGGCCCAGGCGCGGTGCGGCTTGACCTCGTTCATCTTGTTGCGGGAGGCGGAGCGCAGGACCCCGCCGCCGTTGCGCTCGGGCCGCAGGATGTCCTGGGCGTCGCCGAACTCCTCATGGCTGACCACGGACAGCGCGTGCACCGGCAGGACGTGCGAGGGGTGGATGCAGGTCTTGCCGAGGAGCCCGTTGGCGTGGTCGAGGGAGATCTCGCGGAGCAGACCGTCGAGGGCGTGCTCGATGAGCGCCTCGCGCAGATCCGCGGCCCGGTTCGCCACGAAGGGGCTGGTCCGCAGCTGCGGCTTGAACATGCGCTCCTGGACCCGGAAGTACTCCCACACCGGCCCGGTGACGGTGAACCCGGTGCCGTCGGCCCGCCCCAGCACGTTCACCACGTCCGCGATCACCGAGGCGACGATCTGGACGTCGTACGCCGTCATGTCGGGCGCCCGGCGCAGCGCGTACGAGGAGCAGAAGTCGGTGACACCGAGGCGCAGCGCGAGAACGCGGTCGCGGTACTTGTCGACGGTGTGGGCGATGCCCTGGAGGGCATCTACACGCGTCTCCCTGTACATCAGCTCCGGCGACTCCAGCACCGGCATCGCGAAGAGCCGCCGCCCGCTCGCCGACTCGGCGGCGGTCAGCGCCTCCAGGAACGCGACACCGCGCTCCTCGGTGAACTTCGGCAGTACGAATCCGGACAGCAGCCGTACGGTGGGGCCGAGGCGCCGTACGAGGTCGGGTATCTGCTCGGGGAGACGGACCCTTATGAACAGCAGCGGAAGCTCGACGTCCGGTCGCCCGGCGAGGTCGGTGAACTGCCTGACCAGGTTCTCCTCGGCGCCCACGACCTCCGCGTCGTCGATCGAATCCTCCAGGCAGAGCACCATGGAGACCACTCCGCGCCCGGCCTGCTTGACGATGTCGTCGGCCAGCCGCTCCCGGGTGGCGGGGCTGTACAGCGTGGCACCGAGGGCGACGGCGAGCACGCGGGCCGGGGAGTCCGAGTGGAACTCGACCGGCTCCCGGTGGAAGAGGCGCTGGCGCTCCTCGGGGGCGAGGTGCCCGAAATGACGCATAGGAATCCCCGTGACTGCTGGACGGCCGACCGTGAACGTGGCCGGTAATAGTACGTACAAAGGTGTGTCATCAGTTCCCGCCGGGCGTGAAGTTCTGGTAACCCGGCCATGGCAGGCATACGACGGTTTCATCCGACTTCATCCGACGCTTCGTCGCCCCCGCGTTGTCGTGATCAGGACCGAGAAGGCAGGATGACCGCATGACGCACGCGATGCTGAAGGGGTCGAACGTCCCGATCGAAGCCACGGCGGTGCGCGCCGTGCTGCGCTGGGCCCCCGGGCAGGGCGCCCCGGTGGTCGACGCCTCGGCGCTGCTCCTCGGCCCCGACGGACGCGTACGGTCCGACGAGGACTTCGTCTTCTACAACCAGCCGCGCCACCCCTCCGGCAAGGTGTGGCGTCTCGGCCAGAAGCGCGTGGCCGAAGGCCTCACCGACACCATCCAGACCGACCTGGCCGGTGTCGAGTCCGCCGTCAGCCAGATTCTCATCGTGGCCTCCGCCGACGACGTCACCTTCGACCGCGTACGTTCCCTGTGCGTCCTCCTCTACGACGCCACGGTCCCCGACTCCGAACCGCTGGCCTACTTCGAGATCAAGCCCGAGACCGGCGAGGAGACGGCCCTCATCTGCGGCGAGCTCTACCGCCGGGGCGGCGGCTGGAAGTTCCGCGCCCTGGGCGAGGGCTACACCAACGGCCTCCAGGGCCTGGCCACCGTCTACGGCATCTCGGTCGACGAGTCGGAAGCGGCAGCCGCCCCGCCCACGCCCCCGACCCCGGAACCATCGGCTCCCCTCCCCCCGGAGCAGCCCGCCCCCGGCGTCCCGTCCCAGCCCGCGTACGGCTATCCCCCGGCCGCCCCCACGCAACCGCCGGCCCAGCCGGCTTACGGCTACCCGCACCCCACCCCCGCGACCACGGCGGCCCCGGCCTACGGCTACCCCCACCAGCCGACAGCGGCCCCGGCCCTGGACCCGAACTTCCGCCTGCCCCCGCAGGGCCCGCAGTTCATCGGCCGCTGAGGGGCTGGTAACCGGGGGGCAGGTGGTCTTTCAGGGGCTCGGGGAACCGGACGAGGCTCAGCGTTCCGCCTTGCTCTTGTATCCCCGCCCCCACTGCAACCCCCACCCGTACAACCGGTCGAGCTCCGACTGGAACCCGTAGACGAACTTCACTTCCCGGCGCACGATGATCTCCCCCTTGACGTTCTCGATCATCACCACCGCACAGGACCGCGCCTGCGAGTGCCGCTCGTCCAGCGGTATCTCGATCCGCGGCCCGTTGCTGGGGTACAGCGTGACGACGGCGTGCGTACGGTCGAACGCCGGCGTCTGGTCGTAGATGTAGACGAAGACGAGCAGCCGCTTGAGGTCGTCCCGGTGGTCGAGGTTGATGTACATCGTCTCGCCGGACCCCGACCCGAACCGGTCGTCGCCGCTGAGCCGCATGTACGGCGGGTCGTTGATGTCGCCGAGGAAGCCGCCCAGTGGCTGGACGACGCCCTTGGTCCCGTCGGCCAGCTCGTACAGGCAGCCGAGGTCGAGGTCGACGTTGACCATGCTCTGGCTGTGCGCCTGCACGGGCTCCGGCCGCAGCGCCTGGAAGGGATGCCGCAGCACACTCTGCCGTTTGGGCCCGCCGATGTCGGACGTCCGCATCCGCCAGGAGAGATTGACCCGCAGATGTCCCACCGCGGCGTTCTGCTTGCTGAGCGACACCTTCTGGTGCCGTTTGGTCAGCTCGATCGCATTGGTCGCGGCGTTGCCCGCGTCGAACTCCGAGGCCCGCCCGCCGAAGAGGTTGTCCAGGAAACCCATGCCCGCCCCACACCTGCCGTGTCCGTCGTCGCGTCAACCGCCGCGGGGCGGCCGACGGTGTCCTCGTCGACCGCCCCGCTGAGAGCGTTCCCTCACCCGTGGGGCCGTCACACTCCGGAACCGGTCACACCGGCCCGGGCGCCGCCCTACGGGGTTTCCGGGTCAGACCCCGGAGGAGACCTCCGCCTTCTCGGCGGAGTCAGCTTTTCCCGCCTCGGCCTCCAGCGCCTTGTTGCGGCGGACGGAGGACCAGAAGGAGGCGCCGATCAGGACGACGCCGATGAGGCCGGTGATGATCTCGTTGATCTCGTACTGGATGGTGACGAGGAGGATCGCGGCGAGGGCGCCGATGGCGTAGTGGGCGCCGTGCTCCAGGTAGACGTAGTCGTCGAGGGTGCCCTGGCGGACCAGGTAGACGGTGAGGGACCGGACGTACATGGCGCCGATGCCGAGGCCGAGGGCCATCAGGACGATGTCGTTGGTGATGGCGAAGGCGCCGATGACACCGTCGAAGGAGAAGGAGGCGTCCAGGACCTCCAGGTAGAGGAACATGAAGAACGCGGCCTGGCCGGCCAGGGCGACGGCCGATCGCGGCTTGCCGCTGCGTTCGGCCTCTTCCTCCTCCTCGTGCTCACGCTCCTCCTCTTCCTCCAGCTTGTCCTCGAAGTAGCCGGAGAGGCCGCCGACGACGAGATAGGTGATCAGACCGGCGAGGCCGGAGATCAGGACCGTCTGGGCCTTGTCGACGTGGGCGCCGCCGTGCTGGTGGGCGTTGGTCGCGAAGGTCATCGAGGTGATGAGCAGGACGACCATCGCGATACAGGCCGACAGCATGTCGACCTTGCCGAGTTTGGCCAGCGGGCGCTCCAGCCAGGCGAGCCACTTGATCTCCCGGTCCTCGAAGACGAAGTCCAGGAAGATCATCAGCAGGAACATGCCGCCGAAGGCGGCGATCGCCGGGTGGGCGTCGGTCACCAGCTCCTGGTAGCGGTCCTTGTCGCTGAGCGCGAGGTCGACGGCCTCGATCGGGCCCAGCTGGGCGCTGATGGCGACGATGACGACGGGGAAGACCAGCCGCATGCCGAAGACGGCGATGAGGATGCCGACGGTGAGGAAGATCTTCTGCCAGAAGGCGTTCATCTTCTTCAGGATCCCGGCGTTGACCACCGCGTTGTCGAAGGACAGCGAGATCTCGAGGATGGAGAGGATGGCCACGATGCCGAAGGCCGTCCATCCTCCGAACAGAACCGCTGCGACCAAGCCGAGCGCGGTGACCGCGAACGACCAGCCGAAGGTTTTCAGAACCACTGGCTACCCAATCGTGTTAGTACGGGGCTCCCCCGCGCCACGCGCGGCTTTACGAAACTTTGAATCCGAAGTCTAGTCGGGTGCCCCG
This sequence comes from Streptomyces ipomoeae 91-03, assembly GCF_000317595.1. Lineage (GTDB taxonomy): Bacteria > Actinomycetota > Actinomycetes > Streptomycetales > Streptomycetaceae > Streptomyces > Streptomyces ipomoeae. The sequence continues at coordinate 18,715 of NZ_AEJC01000614.1, forward strand.
CGCACCCCATGCGGCCCCTGCTTTTGCGCATATTGCGCGACGGGATGCGCTACGACACGTTCACACCGAAGTCCAGTGCGATGCCGCGCAGACCGGACGCGTACCCCTGTCCGACCGCTCGGAACTTCCACTCCCCGCCATAGCGATAGACCTCGCCGAAGATCATCGCGGTCTCGGTGGAGGCGTCCTCGGAGAGGTCGTAGCGGGCGAGTTCCTGGCCGTCGGCCTGGTTGACGACGCGGATGAAGGCGTTGCTGACCTGGCCGAACGTCTGGCCGCGGTTGTCCGCGTCATGGATGGAGACCGGGAAGACGATCTTGTCGCACTGGGCCGGCACCTTGGAGAGGTCGATGATCAGCGACTCGTCGTCACCGTCGCCCTCACCCGTCAGGTTGTCCCCGGTGTGCTCGACCGAGCCGTCCGGGCTCTTGAGCTGGTTGTAGAACACGAACCACTCGTCCCCCAGCACCCGCCCGCCCTGGCACAGCAGCGCGCTGGCGTCCAGGTCGAAGGGGGCGCCGGTGGTGGTCCGGACGTCCCAGCCGAGCCCGACCATCACCTGGGTGAGGTTCGGTGCGGCCTTGGAGAGGGAGACATTGCCTCCCTTGGCAAGCGTGACGCCCATGGTGCTGGTCCTCCCCTGGGGTGAAACATCTGCGGTTGTCCTACACGTCCGGCGCCGCCCGTAAACGGTGCGGCGCCGAACGAATGTCGCAATCAACGGCCATGGGGAAGGGCCGAGCGCTGTTGTTCCACCGGTACTCCCCCGCGTCCACCGCCGACCATACCTCCGGTCAGGTGACACGCGGGGGAACGACGCCGGTCGGGGTCACCAGGGAGCCGGGCCTCCGTAGCCGTGCTCGGAGAGGTCGAACCAGTTGCCCTCGGGGTCCATGGCCCGGTACTCGGCGAACGGGCGGTCGGTGAACCGTTCGGCGGGCTTCGGAGTGCCCGCCGCCACCAGCGCTTCCGTGGTGGCCGCGGTGTCCTCGATGTGAAAACCGAAGTGATTCACACCGGTCGGGGTGTCGCCGTCCAGCCTGTGCTTGATGAGAGCGAGGCTCAGATACCCGTCGGAGAGGAAGCAACTGCCGTCGGGGTCCCGGTGGAAGAGCCGCATGGAGAACACCGTGGAGTAGAAGTCGGCCATCCGCTCCGGATCCCGGGCGACGATCGCCAGATGCCGCAGCGCGGGACGCCGGACGCCACCGGCGGGCTTCGACGCGGCCGGCGTCTCCGGCGCGCTCGCGGCCTCCTGTGCGAGCGGGGACTCCTGTGCGAGCGGGGACTCCTGTCCCTTCGGGGACTCCTTCGGGGCGGCCGGGACCATGTTGTGGAAGGCGATGATCGTCCAGGTGCCGTTCGTGTCGCGTTCGACGACCGCCAGGGCGTCGGTGGTGGCCAGTTCCGTGCCGTCCGGAGCGCTGATCGTGGACGCGGCGTCGACCGTCGCCAGGTCCGGGCGCGGGTGCCGTACGGACCGGACCCGGGCGGTCAGACGGGTCGAGGCGTACCGGGTGCGGAACAGTTCGGCGTGGCCGGCCTCGATGCCCTTACGGCCGGCCGGTTTCTCCCCGCGTACGGTCGTGAAGTCGCAGTCCGGCGCGAAGACCGACGCGAAGAGCGCCGCGTCGCCTTCCGCCCAGCCCCGGGCCATGGTCTCCCAGAGGGCGTGGATCTGTGCGTCGTCGTGGGTGTTCGCCATCGTCGTCAGACTCCCGTCGTGGTTCGGGTGCGGATACGCAGGGGAAGTTCGGTGCCGCCGCCGGGAGCCCAGGCCGCGAGCGCGTGGTAGAAGACGTCGCCGCGGCGTTCCAGGTAGCAGATGATGTTGAGTGGCCACCCCGTTTGACCGAACACATGTCTGTCCATGGGGGTGGGCCGCTCGCTCAGCACGAGGCCGCGTTCCCGTGGCGGGCCGAGGCGGTGCCAGTCGGGGTGCATATGGATGGAGCCGAGCAGTTCGAGGCCGAGGGCGTCGGCCTCCCGGGAGGCCTTGAGCAGATCTCCGGAGTCGATCCACCAGGCGCGGTGCTCGTTCTCGTACGCGGCTCCGAAGCGCGGCACGATCGTCTCACTGAACTCCAGCAGGGCCGCCGGATCCGTCCTGCGCGCGTTGCGGCCGAAGGCCACCCGTTCGACGTGGAGGGTGGTGTGCCCGGGCCCAGGGTGCTCGGCGCTGCCGAGCAGGAGCGCGAAGCAGGGCAGCGGGGGTTCGGGGGTGATGAGCTGGTACTCGCCGACGGCGGCGGCCAGGAACTCGTCGAGCGCCTCGTCGTCCATCAGGACGGTGGGGAAGGTGTCCGCGGAGTCCTCACCCGATAAGTCGGGCATGCCTGACATGGTCATCTACTCCGTTGCTTGTGGGGGGTGGTCGAGTGGGGAGCCCAGGGACGGACACTTCAAAGTTGCAGTACCTCGCTCGACGCATGGGGAAATCCCTCTGTGCGAAACAGACATGGGCCCGGATTCGGACCGACCACGGGCAAACGAAGAGCCCCCCGACCGGTTTCCCGGGCGGGGGGCTCTTCGGCCCGTCAGGGTATGACTCAGACGTTCACACCGAAGTCCTGGGCGATGCCGCGCAGGCCCGAGGCGTAGCCCTGGCCGATGGCGCGGAACTTCCATTCGGCGCCGTGCCGGTACAGCTCGCCGAAGACCATGGCGGTCTCGGTCGAGGCGTCCTCGGAGAGGTCGTACCGGGCGATCTCGGCGCCGCCGGCCTGGTTCACCACGCGGATGAACGCGTTGCGGACCTGGCCGAAGGACTGCTGGCGGTTCTCGGCGTCGTAGATCGAGACCGGGAAGACGATCTTCTCGATCTGGGGCGGGACGGCGGCGAGGTCGACCTTGATCTGCTCGTCGTCGCCCTCGCCCTCACCGGTGAGGTTGTCACCGGTGTGTTCGACCGAACCGTCCGGGCTCTTGAGGTTGTTGAAGAAGACGAAGTTGGCGTCGGTGCCGACCTTGCCCGTGCCGTCCAGCAGCAGGGCACTGGCGTCCAGGTCGAAGTCGGTGCCGGTCGTGGTGCGGACGTCCCACCCCAGACCGACGATGACCGCGGTCAGGCCCGGAGCCTCCTTGGTCAGCGATACGTTGCCGCCCTTGCTGAGGCTGACTCCCACGAGTCCTCCCTTTGGTTTCAGGGGCGGGGAGCCCCGTCGTGCGTTGGTATCGGATCAACGAGTCGATCCTAGTGACGGGTTCCCGTTCGCCGCAGGCCTTGGCGCCGACAAATCACAGGGTGTCGAGGGCGGCGACGTACTCGTTCAGGTCACGGGCGTCCGGCAGGGCGTTGACGACCGTCCAGCGGACCACGCCCTCCTTGTCGATGATGAACGTGCCGCGCACCGCGCAGCCCTTGTCCGCGTCGAACACGCCGTAGGCGCGGCTGACCTCGCCGTGCGGCCAGAAGTCCGACAGCAGCGGGTACTCGAGGCTCTCCTGCTCGGCGAAGACGCGCAGCGTGTGGATGGAGTCGTTCGAGACGGCCAGCAGCTGCACGTCGTCGTTGACGAACTTCGGCAGGTTGTCCCGCAGCTCGCACAGCTCCCCGGTGCACACCCCGGTGAACGCGAACGGATAGAACAACAGCACCACGTTCTTCTCCCCCCGGAAGTCCGAGAGCTTCACCGTGGCACCGTGGTTGTCCTTGAGCTCGAAGTCGGGGGCCTTGTCGCCGACCTGGATCGCCATGATTCTCCTGCGTCCCTTCATGGACTGTTCGGGGGGCCCAGCCTACGCAGCAGACAGAACACCCCTGGAAGGTGGCCCCGAAGGGCACCCTCCAGGGGCGCGGGCTCTCAGGCGGACAGGCCGCCCCGAAGGGCCGGGTTCACCTCTTGCCGCCGCCGGACTTGGCCGCCTTCGGCGTCACCAACCGGCTCCCACTCCAGTCCTTGCCGACGCTGACGCTCTTCGACGCGGACAACCCCGCAGTCGTCGCGGCTTCCGAGATGTCACTGGGCTCCACATAGCCGTCCCGCCCGGTCTTGGGCGTCAGCAGCAGGATCGAGCCACCCTCCTCGATGTACGTGGTGGCGTCCACCAGCACATCGGTCAGATCGCCGTCCTCGTCGCGGAACCACAGCACGACGGCATCGGCCACGTCGTCGTACTCCTCATCGACGAGATCGCTGCCGATGACTTCCTCGATGGCCTCGCGGAGCTCCTGGTCGACATCGTCGTCGTAGCCGATCTCCTGGACCACCTGCTCGGGCTGGAACCCCAGCCTCACGGCAGGGTTCGTCCGCTCCTCCGCGTGGTCCGCGGTCGCGCTCACGGGTTGCCTCCTGATCATGTTCGGGTGGGGTTGCCCCCGGGGAATCAGCCACGCGCGTACGCGAAGCGTTGGCCGTAGTCCACACGGGCGGGACGGATCGCGCAAGTACCCAGCCTCGGAGACCGCCGAAACGGTGACGATCCGGGCTGTGTCACCGCAACTCCCTGCGTGGATTCACAGCTCCAGGTGACGCACGCCACACCGATATGCCCGATTTGCACATTCCGCAACCATCCGGGAGCACGATAGCCGAACGGCTTTACTACCTTTATCCCGCAAGCCACCGTCCCCGTTACCTCTCAGTAGAGGTGACGTAGACGCGCCCGAGGTACACGATGGGGAACGGTGCAGGCACCCATAAGAACCCATGAAGAGTGGCCCTCTGACAGCTAAGGAACAGCGTGGCTTCCGGATCCGATCGCAATCCGATCATCATTGGCGGCCTTCCGAGTCAGGTCCCTGACTTCGACCCCGAGGAGACCCAGGAGTGGCTCGACTCGCTCGACGCCGCCGTGGACCAGCGCGGCCGTGAGCGCGCGCGCTACCTGATGCTCCGGCTCATCGAGCGAGCCCGCGAGAAGCGCGTGGCCGTGCCCGAGATGCGCAGCACGGACTACGTCAACACGATCGCCACCAAGGACGAGCCGTTCTTCCCGGGCAACGAGGAGATCGAACGGAAGATCCTCAACGCGACCCGGTGGAACGCCGCCGTCATGGTGTCGCGCGCCCAGCGGCCCGGCATCGGCGTCGGCGGACACATCGCGACCTTCGCCTCCTCCGCCTCCCTCTACGACGTGGGCTTCAACCACTTCTTCCGGGGCAAGGAGGAGGGCGACGGCGGCGACCAGATCTTCTTCCAGGGGCACGCCTCCCCGGGCATCTACGCCCGCGCGTTCCTCCTCGACCGGCTCGGCGAGCCCCAGCTCGACGCCTTCCGCCAGGAGAAGTCGAAGGCGCCCAACGGTCTGTCCAGCTATCCGCACCCGCGGCTGATGCCGGACTTCTGGGAGTTCCCGACCGTGTCCATGGGCCTCGGCCCGCTGGGCGCGATCTTCCAGGCGCGCATGAACCGGTACATGGAGGCGCGGGGCATCGCGGACACCTCCAAGTCGCATGTGTGGGCGTTCCTCGGCGACGGCGAGATGGACGAGCCGGAGTCGCTGGGCCAGCTCACGCTCGCCGCCCGCGAGGGCCTCGACAACCTCACGTTCGTCGTGAACTGCAACCTCCAGCGCCTCGACGGCCCGGTGCGCGGCAACGGCAAGGTCATCCAGGAACTGGAGTCGGTCTTCCGGGGCGCCGGCTGGAACGTGATCAAGCTGGTCTGGGACCGCACCTGGGACCCGCTGCTCGCCCAGGACCGCGACGGTGTGCTGGTCAACAAGATGAACATCACGCCGGACGGCCAGTTCCAGACGTACGCCACCGAGACCGGCGCTTACATCCGCGACCACTTCTTCGGTGACGACCACCGACTGCGCGCGATGGTCGAGAACATGACCGACGACCAGATCCTGCACCTGGGCCGCGGCGGTCACGACCACCGCAAGATCTACGCGGCGTACAAGGCGGCCGTGGAGCACAAGGGCCAGCCGACGGTCATCCTGGCCAAGACGATCAAGGGCTGGACGCTGGGTCCCAACTTCGAGGGCCGCAACGCCACGCACCAGATGAAGAAGCTGACGGTCGCCGACCTCAAGGGCTTCCGCGACCGCCTCCACCTGCCGATCTCCGACAAGGAGCTGGAGTCCGGCCTGCCGCCGTACTACCACCCCGGGCGGAACTCGGAGGAGATCCAGTACATGCACGACCGCCGGAAGTCGCTCGGCGGTTACGTCCCCACACGTGTCGTGCGCGCCAAGCCGCTCGCGCTGCCGGACGACAAGACGTACGCGGGTGTGAAGAAGGGCTCCGGTCAGCAGTCGATCGCCACCACCATGGCGTTCGTACGGCTGCTGAAGGACCTCATGCGGGACAAAGAGATCGGCAAGCGGTTCGTGCTGATCGCGCCGGACGAGTACCGCACCTTCGGCATGGACTCGTTCTTCCCGAGCGCGAAGATTTACAACCCGCTCGGCCAGCAGTACGAGGCGGTGGACCGCGATCTGCTGCTCGCGTACAAGGAGTCGCCGACGGGCCAGATGCTGCACGACGGCATCTCGGAGGCCGGCTGCACGGCCTCGCTGATCGCCGCCGGTTCGGCGTACGCGACGCACGGCGAGCCGCTGATCCCGGTCTACGTCTTCTACTCGATGTTCGGTTTCCAGCGCACCGGCGACCAGTTCTGGCAGATGTCCGACCAGCTGGCGCGCGGTTTCGTCCTGGGCGCGACCGCCGGTCGTACGACGCTGACCGGTGAGGGGCTGCAGCACGCCGACGGCCACTCGCAGCTGCTGGCGTCCACCAACCCGGGCTGTGTCGCGTACGACCCGGCGTTCGGGTACGAGATCGCGCACATCGTGAAGGACGGTCTGCGCCGGATGTACGGCGAGACCGCCGACGGCAAGCCGGGCGAGGACGTCTTCTACTACCTCACCGTCTACAACGAGCCCATCCAGCACCCGGCCGAGCCGGAGAACGTGGACGTCGAGGGCATCCTCAAGGGCATCTACCGCTTCAGCGCCGGCGAGTCGGGCTCGATCCCGGCGCAGATCATCGCCTCCGGTGTCGCGGTGCCGTGGGCGGTCGAGGCGCAGCGGATCCTCGCCGCCGAGTGGAACGTCAGGGCGGATGTCTGGTCGGCGACCTCCTGGAACGAGCTGCGCCGCGAGGCGGTCGAGGTGGAGCGGTACAACCTGCTGCACCCCGAGGAGGAGCAGGGCGTCCCGTATGTGACGAGGAAGCTGAGCGGCGCGGAGGGGCCGTTCGTGGCCGTCTCCGACTGGATGCGGTCGGTGCCGGACCAGATCTCGCGGTGGGTGCCGGGCACGTACCAGTCGCTCGGCGCGGACGGCTTCGGCTTCGCCGACACCCGGGGCGCGGCCCGGCGCTTCTTCCACATCGACGCCCAGTCGATCGTGGTCGCGGTGCTGACGGAGCTGGCCCGCGAGGGCAAGCTCGACCGCTCGGTGCTGAAGCAGGCCATCGACCGGTACCGGCTGCTCGATGTGGCGGCGGCCGACCCGGGTGCCGCGGGCGGCGACGCGTAAGCGTTGTGTTGACAGCGGTGTTGTGTTGACAGCGGTACAGACCGCCGCATAACACGCTTGTCGGTGTCAAGGGGTGGTGAATCTCCGGGTTCACCACCCCTTCACGTTTTCTACGATGCGGCCATGAAGCTGCGATCGGGCTCGGGGCGGGCCCGTTGGGAAGAGCTCACGGAGCGACCGTTGTTCGGGCTGGCCGCGGCGTTCGCCGTCGCATACGCCGTGCCGATCGTGTGGCCCGACGCCGACGCGGACGTGAAGCGGTGGTGCGAGGTCGTCGAGTGGGGGGTGTGGGGCGCGTTCGCGCTCGACTACGTCGTCCGGCTCGTCCTCGCCGAGGACCGGCGGGAGTTCGTACGGAGACGGTGGCTGGACCTGTGCGCGGTGGTGCTGCCGATGCTCCAACAGCTGCGGTTGCTGCGGCTGGTGGCGACGCTGCTGCTGGTCGGCCAGCGGGCGCGGATGGCGTCGCAGATAAGGCTCACGACGTATGTCGGCGGGTCGGTGATCGGGCTGTTGATGTTCGGGTCGCTGGCGGTGCTGTCCGTGGAGCGGGACTCGCCGAACGGGAACATCCACACGCTGGGCGACGCGGTGTGGTGGTCGTTCACGACGATGACGACCGTGGGGTACGGCGATCACGCGCCGACGACCGGGCTGGGGCGGGTGTTGGCCGTCGGGCTGATGCTGGCGGGGATCGCGTTGCTGGGTGTGGTGACCGCGAACATCGCGGCGTGGTTCATAGCCCGGTTCGAGAAGGACGATGCGGAGGAGCGGCGGCAGACCGCCGCGATCGCCGAGTTGGCGGAGGAGGTTCGGCTGCTGCGGGCGGAGGTCGCGGCGCTGCGCTCCGCGGCGGGGACCGTGCCGAAACAGCACCGCTGACGGCCCGGCCGCGTCAGAGGACGCCGCTTCCCGGTGTGGCTGCTCCTGCCAGCCAGACGATGGCCAGGAGGGTGTCTATGGCGCCCAGGACCACCGCTGTCAGGGCGGGGACGGGGCGGGTGCCGGACCAGGTGCGGTTCATGGCCAGCCAGCCGCAGACGATCGCGACAGGGCCGAGGATGATGCCCAGGACGAAGAATCCCGCGATCGCGCAGATGACTCCTATGACGCCGAGGGTCGCGCGATCCGGCCCGGTCCGTGACCACGTCCGGCCACGTGAGCGGGGGTGCCTGCGCGAACTGTGTCCGAAACCCGCCATCGTCGACAACTCCCTGAACTTGGTGGTCAGTTCGGGTTCGATGGACGAGTACCCCGGTGGCGGGGACGAAACAGTGGAATCCGTACGGCCTGCCCGCGGCGCGCTGTCCCCCTCCGGCAGCGCGCCGCGGGCCCCGCTTCGAACGGGTAGGCCGTACGGAGGGCTTGACCCACTGTGACCTGCGGCGCGTGTCGGTGGAAGCGATCTTCAGGGTTGTCACCCTGATGAGGGAACGCGGGCCGAAACCCGCGCATGGAGCGAAGGAGGTGTCAGATGTGCGCCGCCCCGGCGCCCGCCTCCGCGTTCTCGCCGCGCTTGGTCAGGAACGCCACGAAGACGGCGACGGTGGCGACACCGGCGGCGACCAGGCAGGCGAGCCCCATGCCGGAGATGAACGTGTCGTGCGCGACCGTGGCGATCTTCGCGGCGATCTCGGTCGGTGTGCCCTCGGGCACCGGCGCGATGCCCTGCTGAACCGCCTGCGCGGCCTGGGTGAGCTGGGTGTCGGTCAGCGGCGGAAGACCGGCGTTCGTCCAGTTGCCCGGGAGGTCGTTGTCGACCTTGGACGTCATCACGGCGCCCAGCACGGCCGTACCGAGGCTGCCGCCGATCTGCATCGCGGCCTGCTGGAGGCCACCGGCGACACCGGACAGCTCCAGGGGCGCGTTGCCGACGATGACCTCGGTGGCGCCGACCATCACCGGGGCGAGGCCGAGGCCGAGGAGGGCGAACCAGAGGGACATCACAGCGCTGCCGGTGTCGGTCTCCAGCGTCGACATGCCGTACATGGCGATCGCGGTGAGCGCCATGCCGCCGGACAGCGGGATGCGCGGCCCGGCCTTGGTGATCATCGCGCCGGCCAGCGGTGAACCGACGATCATCATCCCGGTGAGCGGGAGGAGGTGCAGACCCGCGTCGATGGGGCTCATCCCATGCACGTTCTGCAAATAGAACGTGACGAAGAAGAGGCCGCCCATGAAGGCGATGGCCATGAGGACCATCAGGACGACACCGGCGGACATCGGCACCGAGCGGAACAGCGCCAGCGGGATCAGGGGCTCCTCGACCTTCGTCTCCCAGAAGGCGAAGACGGCGAACAGGACGATGGACGCGGCCAGGAAAGTCCAGGTCAGGCCGTCGCCCCAGCCCCACTCCGGGGCCTTGATGAGCGCCCAGACCAGGCAGAACATGGCCGCCGCCGACAGCAGGGCTATGCCGAGGACGTCGAAGGAGCGCGGGGCGTTCTCCGCGCGGTGGTCCAGCAGGATCAGGACGCCCAGGACCACGGCGAGGACGCCGACCGGGACGTTGATCCAGAACACGGACTGCCAGCTGACGTTCTCCACGAGGAAGCCGCCGAGGATCGGACCGCCGGCGGTGGAGGCGCCGATGACCATGCCCCAGATGCCGATCGCCATGTTCAGCTTCTCGGCGGGGAACGTGGCACGGAGCAGGCCGAGCGCGGCCGGCATCAGCAGCGCGCCGAACAGGCCCTGGAAGGCGCGGAAGGTCACCACGAAGGCGACCGAGTTCGACAGGCCGATGGCCCCGGAGGCACTGGCGAAGCCGACCACGCCTATGAGGAAGGTCTGCCGGTGGCCGAAGCGGTCACCCAGCTTGCCCGCGGTGATGAGCGTGACCGCGAGGGCGAGGAAGTACGCGTTGGTGATCCACTGGACGTCGGCGAAGCTCGCTTTGAGGTCGTCCGCGATCGCCGGGTTGGCGATCGCGGACGATGGTGCCGTCGAGGGCGACCATCATGACGCCGACGGCCACGGTGAGGAGGGTGAACCAGGGATGGCCGCGCAGTCCCCGATCCTGGTTCGGTGTCGGGTCCGACGGGACGACTGGTGCCTTGTCCCCCGGTCCCGTCTTGTCGACAGTGGTCTGACTAGTCATGCGTTCGAGGCTAGTGACAGCCACTGACAGTTGACAAACCAATTCACAAGTCGGTAACTGTCACGTCACTCGGCGCGGGTCCGGGTGGAGACGAGGGTTCATGGAGACGGCGGCCGAGGCCACCCCGCAGGAGCGGCAGGGGCTGCGCGAGCGGAAGAAGCAGCGCACCCGCGACGCACTGATGCGGGCGGCCCTGGAGCTGTTCACGACACAGGGGTACGAGGGAACGACGGTCGACGAGATCGCCGAGGCCGTCGACGTCTCCCAGCGCACCTTCTTCCGCTACTTCGCGGGCAAGGAGGAGGCCGCCCTCGCGGTCCTCGACATCGCGCAGGAGCGCTTCCTCGCGGCGGTACGCGCCCGGCCGGCCCATGAGCCCCCGCTGGAGGCGCTGCGCAACGCCGTCCTGGACGGCTGGGACAGCATCAGCGACGCCGTGCAGCAGGCCGTTCCCGTCGACCTCTATCTGCGCTCCTACCGCATGATCGAGTCGACGCCCGCGCTGCTCGCGGCCCATCTGCGCCGCTCCGACGAGGTCGCGGAGGAGATGGCGCGGATCATCGCCGAGCGCGAGGGCCTCGATGTGGACGCCGACCCCCGCCCCCGGGTGGCGGTGGCCCTCTTCGCCGGGGTCATCCGGGTCACCGAACACCAGTGGGCCACACGGGGCAACCTCAGCCTGGACACGATGCATGAGCTGACCAGGTCATATCTGGACGCCATACGACCGTCATTGACCGAAAAGTGGCGTACTGACTGAAAAGCGACGGAATGCATCAACAGGACGTTCTCGGCGCACTGTACGGAACGGGCGCGCCCGAAACGTGATCCCTGCCACTTGGTCAACGCGAGACCCTTCCGTTCTCTTAGTGTGTCCTTTCAGTGACTTCCTTCGACTCCTCCCCGCAATTGAACGTCTGGCGCGCACTGCTGGCGCTGGCCGTGGTCTTCGTGATGCTGGCGACCACCGGCTGGACCGCGCTCCGCAGCCATCGGGGGGAGTCGCCGATGCAGGCGTCGCTCTCCGCCTGGCGGCACGGGCACATCGACGGGCGCGAACTGCCGGACGCCGAATCGTCCCCCGCGCGGCTGGCGGCCTTCTTCGCCTCGCTCACCGGGGCCCAGCGCTCCCGGCTCGCCCACCGCTATCCACTCGCGGTCGGCAACATGAACGGCGCCCCCGTGAAACTGCGCTACAAGGCCAACCGCATCGCGCTGAAGCAGCAGAGCAGGCGTGAACGCGCGCGCATGCACGACCAGCGGCTCTCCGCGGTCGGCCAGCACGAGGCGGGCCGCCGGATGCACCGCTTCGACATGCTGACCGAGAAGGGGCGGAAGATCCTCGCCTTCGACCCCGCCGGTGCCGGTCGGGCCGCCGAGGTCTTCGGCGACCTCGACAAGGCCGACCGCGTCTCGGTGGTCGTCCCCGGCGTCGACACCAACGTCCTGAACTTCCAGCGCACCAACCGCCCGTACTCGGCACCCGTCGGCATGGCCAAGGCGCTGTACAAGGCGGAGCGGGCGGCGAACCCCGGGACACGGACGGCCGTGATCGCCTGGGCCGACTACACCGCGCCCGACGGCCTCGGCCTGGACTCGGCCACCGCGCTCCGCGCCGAGCAGGGCTCGGTCCGGCTGAACGCGCTGGTACGGGCCCTGCCGGGTACGTCCACGGTCGCGCTGCTGTGCCACAGCTACGGCTCCGTGGTGTGCGGGGTCGCCGCGCCCGCGCTGCCGTCGCGGGTCACCGACATCGCGGTCGCGGGCAGCCCCGGAATGCGCGTCGAGAAGGCCTCCCAACTGCGCACGTCGGCCCGGGTGTGGGCCATGCGGGACGCCGACGACTGGGTCCAGGACGTGCCGTATCTGGAGGTCGGCGGGCTCGGCCACGGCGCCGACCCGGTGTCCGCGGAGTTCGGGGCGCGCATCCTGTCGGCGGCCGACGCCCAGGGGCACAGCGGCTATTTCGAGCCGGGCACCGAGAGCCTGCACAACTTCGCCGAGATCGGCGCCGGCGCCTACGGCTCGGTGCACTGCGCACAGGAGGATGACGCATGTCTGGCGGGTCTGTCCGACACCAGCGCGGCCTGACGCGCGTAGAGGACGGGAAAAGTGCGGTTCGCCTCGGTCGGGACTTCACCGCGTCGCACGCATACGATGAGCCGCATGGGTGACGTACTGGCCGGATTTCATGCCGCCTGGGAATTCGAGTCCGACTCCGTGCTCATCCGCTTCGAACGGGGGATCCGTACGCCGAAGCTGTTCCAGGCGCTCGGCGAGCGACGCGTCCCCCTCGAGGCGATCGCGGACGTGACGCTCACGCCCGGGAAGCGGGGCACCGTCGTACTGCGGGCCGTACCGAGACCGGGCGCCGATCCGCTGATGGAAGCGGCGGCCGACCAGCTCAAGGAGGGATCCGACCCGTACCGGCTCGTACTGCCGGCCGAGCGGGAGACGCTCGCGGAGTACTACGCGGACGAACTGCGGGCGCGGTTGACCCAGTCAGCGCCCGCGGAACGGTTTCTGGTCGCGGCGCCCGATGTGCCGTTGCAGTTCAAGGCGTACGACGGGAAGGCGTCGTTCGACGGGCGGTCCGTGTCCTTCCGGTGGTTCTGGACGGGGGCGTCGTCCGCCAAATGGAAGGCCGGGGACCAGAGTTTCCCGGTGGGCGCGCTGAGCGGGGTCGAGTGGCGGTCGCCCGAGTTGTTCGAGGGGTATCTGCGGTTGCTTCGCCGTGACGCGGAGCAGCATGCGCAGCCCGACCACGATCCGGCGACCGTGGTGTTCGGGCTGGGGTACGGGCCGGTGCACGAATCACTGCCGTTCGCGGCGGCCGTGCTGGCGGCGGTACGGACCGCCGGGCCCGTGGAGGCCACGGCCCTGGCTGCCGTCGGGCCTCGCCGGGATCCGGCCGACATCGCCGACCGGATCCGGCATCTGGGCGAGCTGCACAAGGCGGGGTTGGTCACGGATGAGGAGTTCAGTGTGAAGAAGGCGGAGCTGCTGGCTGAGCTGTGACAGCGATTCAGCCCCGCGTCCCCGAGAACTCGCGCTACTCCCTGGCCGCGGATGTGAACGTCATGTCCGCGTAGCGGTCTCCCGCCACCTTCTCCGCTATCGGCTCGAGCAGGGCCAGGTCCTCCTCCGTCAGCGTGATCCTCGTGGCCGCTACGTTCTCCTCCACCCTCCCCGGCTTGCGCGTGCCCGGGATCGGGACCAACGGGAGGTTGTGCACGGCCGTCTGTTGGTGGACCCAGGCCAGGGCTATCTGGCCGAGGGAGGCGCCGTGGGAGTCGGCGATCCGGCGGATCGGGGCCAGCAGAGCCGTGTTGGCCGCCGCGTTGTCGCCTGTGAAGCGGGGCTGCTGGCGGCGGAAGTCGTCAGCCGTCAGGTCCTCCGCCTTGGCGAAGGAGCCCGTGAGGAAGCCTCGGCCCAGCGGGGAGTACGGGACCAGGGTCACGCCCAGGTCGCGGGCCGCCGGGACCACGTTCGCCTCGATGTCGCGGCTGAACAGGGACCACTCCGACTGCACGGCCGCGATGGGGTGTACGGCGTGGGCGGCGCGCAACTCGCTGCCGGTGACCTCGCTGAGGCCGAGGTGCTTCACCTTGCCCTCGCGGACCAGGTCGGCCATGGTGCCGACGCTCTCCTCGATCGGCACGTCCGGGTTGCGGCGGTGCATGTAGTAGAGGTCGATGGCCTCCACGTCGAGGCGCTTGAGGCTGGCCTCCACACAACTGCGGATGTACGGCGGGTCGTTGCGGATGACGCGCCGTGTGGGGTCGTCCGCCGGGATCGCGAGGGCGAACTTCGTGGCGATGACCACCTCGTCCCGGTGCGCCTTGAAGAAGGGGGACAGGAACTTCTCGTTCTCCCCCGCGCCGTACGCGTCGGCCGTGTCGTAGAGCGTGACGCCCAGTTCCAGGGCCCGCTCCAGGGTGGCCCTGGACTCGTTCGCATCGGCGGGGCCGTACGCGAAGCTCATGCCCATGCAGCCGAGGCCCTGTACGCCGACCTCGGGGCCGTCGGTGCCCAGCTGTGCCTTCGCGATGGTGCCGTCCGTCATGAGGCCCTCTCCGACGCCAGGGCGCGCCCGGCGTCCGCATAGAAGTTGATCTTTCGGTCCAGGAAGTCGAGGGTGTCCTGGAGTTCGGCGATCCGGGACAGGACGTCCTCGCGGGTCGCCTTGAGCAGCTCGAAGCGCTCGGCGTAGGTGTGGTCGCCCTCGCGGACCATGTCGGCGTAACGGACCATGTCGGCGACCGCCATACCCGTGAGGCGGAGCTTGCCGACGAGGTCGAGCCAGTCGAGGTCGCGGTTGCGGTAGCGGCGCTGGCCGGTGTGGGAGCGGTCGATGTGCGGCATCAGACCGATCCGCTCGTACCAGCGCAGGGTGTGCGCCGTCAGACCGGTGAGCTCGGCGACCTCGCTGATCGTGTACTTGTCCTGCCCGTCCGGCCGTCGCGGCTTGAGCGGCGGCCCGGCACAACCGTCGTCGGTGGCAGTCCTGGGGGTACTCGTGGTCTCCATCACCGTCATGGCCCCCACGCTAGAGCCTTGGAGTGCGCTCCAAGCAAGCGGAATTCGGTGAGAAAACACGAGGACACGATGCGATCACGCCGGTTAGCGTGCGCGACATGGGTCTCGTACGACGTGCCACCCCCGAGGACGCCGAGGAAGTGCTCCGGTTGCGGCAGGTGATGATCGACTCGTTGTGGGGAGCGGACCGCTCCACCGACTGGCACCGCGAGTCCCTGCCGACCATACGCCGCAGACTCGCCGACCGCGACGGGGACTTCGCGGCCTTCGTGATCGACCGTCCGCAACGGCCGGGCGCGCTCGTCGCGCTGGTGGCCGGGACGGTCGAGTACCGGATCGGGCGGGCCGGGAACCCGCACGGCTCGGTCGGGCACGTCTTCAGCGTCGCCACCGACCCGGACGCCCGCCGCCGGGGCCATGCCCGCGCCTGTATGGAGGTGCTCCTCGACTGGTTCCGGGAGAAGGGCGTCGCCCAGGTCGATCTGAACGCGTCCGCCGAGGCCGAGCCGCTCTACGCCTCCCTGGGCTTCGTACGCAAGCCGGACCCCTCGATGCGGCTGAACCTCTGAGGCGCTTAGGCTCGTGAGCATGTCCTTGCAGAGCCTCGCGTTGATCGAGAACTGGCCGGTTCCCACCGCTGCCGCCGCTGTCGTGCGGGCGGACGGCACCGTTCTGGGGGCGCATGGGCCCCTCGGGCAGCGGTTCCCGTTGGCCTCGGTCACCAAGCCGCTCGCCGCGTACGCCGTGCTCGTGGCGTATGAGGAGGGGGCGATCGAGCTGGACGAGCCCGCGGGGCCGGCCGGGTCGACCGTGCGGCATCTGCTGGCGCACACGTCGGGGCTGGCCTTCGACGAGCACCGGGTGACGGCGGCGCCCGGGGAGCGGCGGCTGTATTCGAACGCCGGGTTCGAGGTGCTCGGGGACCATGTCGCCAAGGCGACGGACATCCCGTTCGGGGAGTATCTGCGGCAGGCGGTGCTGGAGCCGCTGGGGATGGCGTCGACGAGCCTTGAGGGATCACCGGCCAAGGACGGGGTGTCGACGGTGGACGACCTCGTGCGGTTCGCCGCCGAGGTGCAGGCGCCGCGGCTGCTCGACCCGCGTACGGTCGCCGAGGCGATGACCGTGCAGTACCCGGGCACCAAGGGTGTACTGCCGGGTTACGGGCACCAGAACCCCAACGACTGGGGGCTCGGCTTCGAGATCCGGGACTCCAAGTCGCCCCACTGGACCGGGACTTCGTCGTCGCCGGGCACGTTCGGGCACTTCGGGCAGTCGGGCACCTTCCTGTGGATCGACCCGGTGGCCCAGGTGGCCTGTGCGGCGCTGACCGACCGGGCCTTCGGGCCGTGGGCGGTCGAGGCGTGGACGCCGTTCACTGATGCGGTACTTACCGAGATCAATCGGTAACCACAGGCCATAGGACGGCGGTTGATTCCGTCGGATACCCTCCCCCTGCACACATGCCACAGCAAACGCAAAGCCTCGGGGGACAGCGATGGTCGAGGGACGACCGGGCGGGCAGTTCCGCCCGCTGGACGACAGCGATCCGAAGGTCGTGGCCGGCTACCGGCTCGCGGCACGGCTCGGCTCGGGCGGCATGGGCACGGTGTATCTGTCGTACACCCCGGGCGGGCATCCGATCGCGCTGAAGACGATCCGGCCGGAGCTGAGCGAGGACCCCGACTTCCGCCGCAGGTTCAAGCAGGAGGTGCAGGCCGCCCAGCGCGTGCAGGGCCTGTACACCGCGCCCGTCCTCGACCACGACACCGACGGCGACCAGCCGTGGCTGGCCACCGCCTATGTACCCGGCCCGTCGCTGCACGCGGCCGTCGCCGAGCACGGCGCGCTGCCGGTCTCCTCGGTCCTGCTGCTGCTCGCCGGGGTGGCGGAGGCGCTGAAGGTGATCCACGCGGCGGGCATCGTCCACCGCGACCTGAAGCCCGCCAACGTGCTGCTCGCCGCCGACGGCCCCCGCGTCATCGACTTCGGCATCGCCCGCGCCGCCGACGCCACCGCCCTGACCGGCACCGGCGTCTCCATCGGCACCCCGGCGTTCATGTCACCGGAGCAGGCGGCCGGCAAGCCCGTCACGCCGGCGTCGGACATCTTCGCCCTCGGCCAGGTGGCGGCGTACGGGGCGCGTGGCAGCGGCGCGTACGGCGACGGGCCCTCGCACGCCGTGCTGTACCGCATCGTCCACGAGGAGCCGGACCTCTCCGGGCTCCCGGACGAACTCGGCTTCATCGCGCGCTGTCTGGCGAAGAACCCCGAGGACCGGCCCACGCCCGACGAGGTCATCGAGCTCTGCCAGGCAGCGTCGCCCACCCCGCTGATCCAGTCGGGGTCCTGGCTGCCGGACGCGATCGGCGCCGACATCACCCGGCGGACCTCGGCGTCGGCGGAGCTGCTGGCCGAGCGGAACAAGGCGGCAGAGACCCCGATCCCGGCGACCCAGTCCCCGCCGCCCACCGCCCCGGGGACCCATCCGGCGACCCAGCTGAGCGCGCCGTCCGTCGACCACGCCGCGCCCACCATGCACGCGGCGCCGACGATGCACTCCGGGCCGACGACCCCGCCCCCGCCGGGTCCGGCCGGGCCGCCGTCGACGCCGTACCCCCCGCAGCCGGTGCCGTCGGGACCGCACACCGTGCCGCCGGGGTACCAGACCCCGCACCCGCAGCCGCACACCTGGCAGCAGCATCCGCAGACCCATCCGCGCCCGCTGCCGGTTCCGCCGCCCCGCAGCAATGTCGGCAAGTGGATCGGGATCGGCGTCGCGGTGGTCTTCGGCCTGGGGCTGCTCGGCAGCTGCGCTTCGCTGCTGAAGGGCCTCACGGATTCGTCGGACAGCTCGTCCGGTTCGTCGAGCAGTTCGTCGGGCGGCTCGTCCAGCGACTCCTCGACCGGGTCGGACAGCGGCTCCGGCGACGCCAAGCAGCCCGACCCCAAGCCGGCCACCTACAAGGGCATCAACATCCCCGCCAACTACTACGTGCGCTTCGCGGACGCGCCGCCCAAGCCCCTCGACACCGAGATGGGTCCCTCGTACGAGGACGACGGGGACTTCTACTACTACTCGGACTCGCTTTTCGACGACAAGCGGCTGGGCAGCAGCAGCCAGAAGCTCGTCCTGCTGAACAGCTCCCAGAAGGGCTCCCTGGAAACCTGCCGCAACGAGACCCGGTACACGGACTACGTCAAGATCGGCCAGGTCTCCAAGGGCTCCCAGATGTGCGTGCGCACCAACACCGGCCACATCGGGCTGGTCACCTTCCAGGGTTCGGCCCCGAGCGGCGACCCCAGCGACTACGTCTCGGTGGACATCACGGTGTGGCGGAACGCCGAGGAGCCGACCAACAACTGACGGACCGTCACTCGCCCAGCTCCCAGATCAGCACCTCGACCGGCCCGTCCACCCCGACCAGCTCCAACCCCTTCTCGCCCTCCGCCCGCAGCGAGTCCCCGGGCCCCAGCCCATGGGGCCCGACCCGAACCGTGCCGCGCACGACGTGCAGATACGTCCGCGGCGCGTCCGGCACGGCGATCCGCTCCCCCGCCGTACCCAGCCGCCGTACATGCAGCATCGCGCCCGCCTCCGGGACGGCGTACGGCGTGGAGTCCGCGATGCCGCGCACGATCTCGTACGACGGGTCGCCGCCGGGGTCGAGGGGTGCCAGCCACATCTGGACGAAGGTGAGCGGGGTGTCGCCGTCGTTGCGTTCGACGTGCCGTACCCCGCCCGCCGAGCTGAGGCGTTGGACGTCGCCGGGGCGGACGAGCGTCTCGTGGCCGGTGGTGTCACGATGGGTCAGCTCGCCCTCGACGACCCAGGTGACGATCTCGGTGTGGCTGTGGGGATGTTCGTCGAACCCGGCACCGGGCGCGAGACGCTCCTCGTTGCAGGCGATCACCGCGCCGAAGCGGAGGTTGTCCGGGTCGTAGTGCCCACCGAAGGAGAAGGCGTGCCGGGAGACGATCCCGGCCTCGGGGTCACCGCCGGGGTAGCGCGTGTCGGCGCGCCGCACATCCATCACGGACCCAAGGTATCCCTGGTCGGCATCCTCAGCACCGGCCGGCGCAACCCAGCCCGTCGTGGGGGTCCCCCGCTCGAGCGAAGCCGAGAGTGGGGGAGCTCGAGGACGAGGCCGTTCAGGCCGAAGCGGGGGTCCGGGGGCGGCGGCCCCCGGCAAACCCGTATCCCCGGCCCACGACCCGATACCCCGCCCCCGACCCCTCCGGCACAAGCCGGCGCAGCGATAAGGCAGGCTTGGTAACGTGCCCCAACCAGAACCCAGCAAGTCCCGAGCCGTCTCACGCGTCCATCCGCATGCCGGGACGTTGCGACGGCTGGAGAAGTCGTCCGGAAGCCTCGCCGCGCAGGCCATCGCGCGGATGGACGAGACGCTGCCCTGGTACCGGGCGATGCCGCCCGAGAACCGGTCGTGGATCGGACTGGTCGCCCAGGCCGGTATCGCCGCGTTCACGGAGTGGTTCCGGCGTCCGGACGCCCCGCAGGCCATCTCGACGGATGTGTTCGGCACGGCGCCGCGTGAGCTGACCCGGGCGATCACG
This sequence comes from Streptomyces ipomoeae 91-03, assembly GCF_000317595.1. Taxonomy (GTDB): domain Bacteria; phylum Actinomycetota; class Actinomycetes; order Streptomycetales; family Streptomycetaceae; genus Streptomyces; species Streptomyces ipomoeae. The sequence goes on from NZ_AEJC01000614.1 coordinate 38,360, forward strand.
CTCCGGCAGACCGTGGAGATGGTGCGCACCACCATCGAGGTCATGGAGTCCGCCATCGACGAGGTGGCCGCCCCCGGCGACGAGGCCGTGCTGCGTGAGGCGCTGCTCGTGTACGCGCGGGAGATCGCCTTCGCCACCGCCCAGGTGTACGCGCAGGCCGCCGAGGCCCGGGGTGCCTGGGACGCCCGCCTCGAGTCACTGGTCGTGAACGCGGTGCTGAGCGGCGAGGCCGACGAGGGCGCGGTCAGCAGGGCCGCCGCCCTTGGATGGAACTCGCCGGAGCATGTGTGCGTGGTCCTCGGTACCGCCCCGGACGGCGACAGCGAGCTGACCGTGGAGGCGATCCGGCGGGCGGCCCGGCACGCCAAGCTGCAGGTGCTCACGGGTGTGCTGGGCGACCGGCTGGTGGTCATCGCGGGCGGCAACAACGACCCGCTACAGGTGGCGAAGTCGCTGATCGGGCCGTATGCGGCGGGGCCGGTGGTGGCGGGGCCGATCGTGCCCGACCTGCTGGCCGCGACCCGGTCCGCGCAGGCTGCCGCCGCGGGGCTCAAGGCCTGTTCCGCCTGGCAGGACGCGCCCCGGCCGGTGCTGGCGGACGATCTGCTTCCGGAGCGGGCCATCGCGGGTGACCCGAGCGCCCGTGAGCAGTTGGTGGAGGAGATCTACAGACCGCTGGAGGAGGCCGGCTCCGCGCTCCTGGAGACCCTCAGCGTCTATCTCGAACAGGCCTCAAGTCTCGAAGGCGCGGCGCGGATGCTGTTCGTCCATCCCAACACCGTCCGCTACCGGCTTCGACGTGTGACTGACGTCACCGGTTGGTCGCCTTCCGATGTACGCTCTGCGTTCACACTGCGGATCGCGCTGATCCTGGGGCGTCTGGTGGATGGGGATCCCCAGCTCTAGGGTTTTGTCGGGGGGCTACAAAACCCCCTGCGGTTCTTCGTCCCTGTCCTCACGGGCGGTGTCAGCCGTCCCCAAGAGAGAGTGTGAGAGTGCTCGTACTCGTCGCTCCCGGCCAGGGCGCCCAGACGCCCGGCTTCCTGACTCCTTGGCTCGAAATCCCCGGTGCCGCCGACCGCCTCGCCGCGTGGTCGGACGCCATCGGGCTCGACCTCGTCCACTACGGGACCCAGGCCGACGCGGACGAGATCCGGGACACCGCCGTGGCCCAGCCCCTGCTGGTCGCGGCCGGCCTGCTGTCCGCCGCCGCCCTCGGCGACGTGGCCCCCGGCGTGGTCGCGGGCCACAGCGTCGGCGAGATCACGGCCGCCGCCTTCACCGGTGTCCTCGACGACACGGCCGCGCTGACCCTCGTGCGCAAGCGGGGGCTGGCCATGGCCGAGGCCGCCGCGATCACCGCGACCGGGATGTCCGCGCTGCTCGGCGGCGACCCCGAGACGACCGTGCCGCATCTGGAGAAGCTGGGGCTGACCCCGGCGAACGTGAACGGCGCGGGCCAGGTCGTGGCCGCCGGCACCCTGGAGCAGCTGGCCGCGCTGGAGGCGGACAAGCCCGAGGGCGTCCGCCGGGTCGTGGCGCTCAAGGTGGCCGGCGCCTTCCACACGCACCACATGGCCCCGGCGGTCGACGCGCTCGCCACGGCCGCCGCGGATCTCACGCCCGCGGACCCGAAGTTCCGTTACGTCTCGAACAAGGACGGGCAGGCCGTCGCCACCGGCGCCGACGTGCTCTCCCGGCTCGTCGGTCAGGTCGCCAACCCGGTCCGCTGGGACCTGTGCATGGAGACCTTCAAGGAGTTGGGCGCGACCGCGCTCATAGAGGTGTGCCCGGGCGGCACGCTCACCGGTCTCGCCAAGCGGGCGCTGCCCGGTGTGAAGACGCTGGCGCTGAAGACCCCCGACGACCTCGACGCCGCGCGCGAGCTCATCGCCGAGACATCCACACCTGCCGCCGACGCGGCGGGCGCCTGACCCCGAGGAGCCAGACAGCAATGTCGAAGATCAGGCCGAGCAAGGGCGCCCCGTACGCACGCATCCTCGGTGTCGGCGGCTACCGCCCCGTGCGTGTGGTCCCCAACGAAGTGATCCTGGAACGGATCGACTCCTCCGACGAGTGGATCCGCTCCCGCTCCGGCATCGAGACCCGGCACTGGGCGAACGACGAGGAGACGGTCGCCGCGATGTCGATCGAGGCGTCCGGCAAGGCGATCGCCGACGCCGGTATCTCCGCCGAGCAGATCGGCGCCGTCATCGTCTCGACCGTCTCGCACTTCAGCCAGACCCCGGCCGTCGCCACCGAGATCGCCGACAAGCTCGGCACCGCCAAGGCCGCCGCCTTCGACATCTCGGCCGGCTGCGCGGGCTTCGGCTACGGCCTCACCCTCGCCAAGGGGATGGTCGTAGAGGGCTCGGCAGAGTACGTACTTGTCATCGGTGTCGAGCGGCTGTCCGACCTCACCGACCTGGAGGACCGTGCCACGGCGTTCCTCTTCGGTGACGGCGCCGGCGCCGTCGTCGTCGGTCCCTCCCAGGAGCCGCACATCGGCCCGACCGTGTGGGGTTCCGAGGGCGACAAAGCCGGAACGATCAAGCAGACGGTGCCGTGGAACGAGTACCGGATCGGTGACCTCGACAAGCTCCCGCTGGACAGCGAGGGCAATGTCAAGTTCCCCGCGATCACTCAGGAAGGCCAGGCGGTGTTCCGCTGGGCCGTGTTCGAGATGGCGAAGGTCGCTCAGCAGGCGCTGGACGCGGCCGGGATCAGCCCGGACGACCTGGATGTCTTCATCCCTCACCAGGCCAACGAGCGGATCATCGACTCGATGGTGAAGACACTCAAGCTGCCGGAGCATGTCACGGTCGCCCGCGATGTGCGCACCACCGGCAACACCTCGGCCGCCTCGATCCCGCTCGCGATGGAGCGGCTTCTGGCGACCGGCGAGGCGAAGAGCGGCGACACCGCGCTCGTCATCGGCTTCGGGGCGGGTCTCGTGTACGCAGCGACGGTCGTTACCCTCCCCTAGGCAACCGTGCCGGATCTCGTGGTCCGGGACGGTCAACGCAACACCTGCCGCTGACGCGGCGGGCGCCACACCCTCTGGATATCTACGAAGGAGCGCCGACATGGCCGCCACTCAGGAAGAGATCGTCGCCGGTCTCGCCGACATCGTGAACGAGATCGCCGGCATCCCGGTCGAGGACGTCCAGCTGGACAAGTCCTTCACCGACGACCTGGACGTCGACTCCCTGTCCATGGTCGAGGTCGTCGTCGCCGCCGAAGAGCGCTTCGACGTCAAGATCCCGGACGACGACGTCAAGAACCTCAAGACGGTCGGCGACGCGACCGACTACATCCTCAAGCACCAGGCCTGATCGGACAGGATCGGGGCCGGACGCGTCCGGCCCGGTCCCCGGATCAGGGCCAGGTCCGGTCCCCGGACCGGACTCGTTGCCCCGCCACCCGGCGGTGGCGCCGCTGAATCCTCGTAACCGTTGGAGAACATTCCCGTGAGTTCGACCAAGCGCACCGTGGTCGTCACCGGTATCGGCGCAACCACACCGCTGGGTGGCGACGCGACTTCGACCTGGGAGGGTCTGGTCGCCGGACGCTCCGGTGTCCGTGCTCTGGAGCAGGAGTGGGCCGCCGACCAGGCGGTCCGTATCGCGGCGCAGATCGCCGTGGAACCGACCGAGGTCATCCCCCGGCCGCAGGCCCGCAAGCTGGACCGCTCGGCGCAGTTCGCGCTGATCGCGGCCAAGGAGGCGTGGGCCGACGCCGGTTTCACCGAGACGTCCGCCGACGACGGCACGGTCGACGCCGACCGCGTCGGCGCGGTCGTCGCCTCCGGCATCGGCGGCGTCACGACCCTGCTCGACCAGTACGACGTGCTGAAGGAGAAGGGCGTACGCCGTGTCTCCCCGCACACCGTGCCCATGCTGATGCCCAACGGGCCGTCCGCCAACGTCGGTCTGTACGTCGGCGCGCGCGCCGGTGTGCACACCCCGGTCTCCGCCTGTGCGTCGGGCGCCGAGGCCATCGGCTACGCCATCGAGATGATCCGCACCGGCCGTGCCGATGTCGTGGTCGCCGGTGGGACCGAGGCCGCGATCCATCCGCTGCCGATCGCCGCGTTCGGCAACATGATGGCGATGTCCAAGAACAACGAGAACCCGCAGGGCGCGTCCCGTCCGTACGACACCGGCCGTGACGGGTTCGTCCTCGGCGAGGGTGCGGGCATCGTCGTCCTGGAGTCCGCGGAGCACGCCGCCGCGCGTGGCGCCCGTGTCTACGCCGAGGCCATCGGTCAGGGCATCTCCGCCGACGGTCACGACATCGTCCAGCCCGAGCCCGAGGGCCGGGGCATCGCCCACGCCCTGCAGAACCTGCTCGACCGGACCGACCTCGACCCGGCCGAGATCGTCCACGTCAACGCCCACGCGACGTCGACTCCGGCCGGTGACATCGCCGAGTTGAAGGCGCTGCGGAAGGTGTTCGGCGACCACACCGATCACATGGCGGTCTCCGGTACGAAGTCCATGACCGGGCATCTGCTGGGTGGCGCCGGTGGTGTGGAGACCGTCGCGACCGTGCTCGCGCTGTACCACCGGGTGGCTCCGCCGACGATCAATGTGGAGGACCTCGACCCCGAGGCCGAGGCGAACGCCGATGTGGTGCGCGGAGAGGCTCGCAAGCTTCCCGTCGAGGGCCGTATCGCCGCCCTGAACGACTCGTTCGGGTTCGGCGGGCACAACGTGGTGCTGGCGTTCCGGACGGTCTGATCCCCCGTCG
>NZ_AEJC01000615.1 GCF_000317595.1 Streptomyces ipomoeae 91-03
AAGCGGAAGAGGGGGGCCGCGTCGGTCAGGGCCTCGCTGTAGCGGCGCAGGATCTCCCGTTTGGTGTCGAGGGTGCGTGGCTGGGTGTCTGCCCACTCGATCAGCTCGTCGATCGGGCGGCGCAGGTCCTTGAAGAGGCCGACGAGGATGTCCTCCTTCGTCTTGAAGTGGTAGTAGAGCGCCGCCTTCGTCACCTCCAGGCGCTCGGCGATCTCCCGCAGTGAGGTTTTCTCGTACCCCTGCTCGGCGAAGAGCTCGAGGGAGACGTCCGGGATGCGCTGCCGGGTGTTCCCTCGGCGCCGTCGGTTCGTGTAGTCTCCCCTCCCCTCATGAACGAGGGGCCGGAACCGAAGGCCCCTGAGAAGAGGACTCATGGAATACCTGCCCCTGGCCCTGCTGCTGCTCGGCGGCTTCGTGCTCTCGCTTCTGGCGAGCATGGCCCAGCACCGCTACTACCTGCGCACCGTGAACAAGCTCGCCGCCCAGGAGCACCGGTCGGGTGTCACCCTCGTCTCCGGCCGGGCCACCGGGCGGCTCCGCGGCGCTGTGGTGCTGTTGCTCGTACGGCGGAGCGACAGCGTCGTCGAACGGGCCCTGGTGATGCAGGGGGCTTCCGTTCTCGCCCGCTTCCGCGAACGCCCGCAGCTCACCGGGGAGCTGAGCACGGCGTCCTCCCGGGCCGGATCCACCGCCATGGCACGTGCGGTCGAGGACGCTCGCGACCGCTACCGCCGGATGCAGCCCGGCGCCACGGTCGATCACGGCTCCGCTCTCCGGATGTGGACGACACGGTGAGCAACGTCTATTACAAGAGCACCGTGCGGCGCGTGGGCGCCGCATGCGAGGAGTTACTGGAAGGCGGATTGCTGATTCTCCGTTCCGCTCCGGTCCCTGAGGCACTGCAGGACGCCAGCGTGGTGCACGAGCCCAGTGTCCGGCTCACGGGGGAGCTCCGCTGCGGCGACAGGTTGTGGCTGGGCGGCCGGCTGATCGAGTTGGTCGCCGTGGGGGAGCGGGCGACCCAGAACCTTCGCGAACTCGGTCACGTGGTGGTCCATGTGAACGCCGCGGAAACACAGGTACTGCCCGGAGCGGTGTACGGCCGCGGAACTCTGACGCTTCCCGAGACGGGGGCCCCGTTGGTCCTGGCCGCCGGTGTGCCCGGCCGGTACCGCACATGACATGGCAGGTCGGCCTCCTTCTCATCGGCGTTCAGCCGCGGTCCTTGGTGCAGTACCGCGCTCTCAACGCACGGGCAACCGAGTTGCCACCGCGGGGCACCGCCCGGGCGTCGTGCCGATCAGCGGCCTAGTCGTGACGCCTGGGCGAATGGCCTGCTGAGCCCCCGCGCGCCTTCGTTGCGCGCCGTCACCGAGCGGCCGGCCGGCCTCTACCTGACGACACTTGCGTCTCGGCGCGCGCCGGACCCCGTCTCGCCCTTCCTGCGCCGGTCTGCGTCATACCACCGGCCACATGGCCGCTGCCTGTGCCGCAGGCCCGCGTCGGCCCCCCGCTCCGTTGATGCTCCGGCGCGGTGACGCGCAATCAGATCGGTCGCGCCGAGCCCGGCATGCCCCGAACAACCGCCTGACGAGCGGTCACTCACTTACCGCCGGCGGGTTGAGCCCGCCGACCGTGACCACGCGCTTCGTGGCGACAACCGTCACCGGGCCGACGACATCGAGCGCCGTGAATCCCGCACGAGCCAGCCCTTGTCCTGGGTGCCGCACACGTGCTACCAAGTAAATCACCAACGTGCATATCAAATGCACGAATGTGCAGATGCGCCTCGTGGGTCGGACACCGGCAGGGCGGCAGGAAGGGACCGGAGCATGAGCTACAGGGATCAGTTGCGGGAGCGGGAGCGGGAGCTCGGCCGGCCGGTCCGGGTGGGCCTCGTGGGTGCTGGGCAGATGGGCCTCGGTTTCGTCGCGCAGGTGGCGCACATCCCGGGCATGGAGATCTCCGCGATCGCCGACATCGACCCGGAGCGCGGCCATGAGGCGTTCAAGCGCTCGGACCGGGGCCAGGCGCTCAGCGGCGGTACGCCCGACGAGCGGGCCGCGGCGGTGCTGGGAGGCCAGCCGGTCGTCGTCACCGACGCGCTGGACCTCGTCTCACTGCCGATCGACATCATCGTCGACGCCAGCGGTGTGCCGGACGTCGGCGCCTCGGTCGCCTTCTTCGGTCTGCTTGCGGGCAAGGACATCGCGCTACTCAACGTGGAGTGCGATGTGACGATCGGTCTGCTGCTGTCGACGGTGGCGCAGCGGATGGGCCGGGTCTACACGGTCTGCCGCGGTGACGAACCGGTGGAGTGCAAGCGGCTGGTGGACTACGTGCGCGACATCGGGTTCAGCGTGGTATGTGCCGGCAAGGGCAAGAACAACCCCCTCGACCCGACGGCCACCCCCGAGGCGCTGGCCGATCAGGCCAGGGCCAAGGGGATGAACCCGAAGATGCTGGCCAGTTTCGTCGACGGCTCCAAGACGATGATCGAGATGGTCGCGCTGGCCAACGCGACGGACCTCCGGCTCAGCCGGCGCGGCATGACCGGTCCCCACTCGACGGTCGCCGACCTGGCCAAGACCTTCCGCCCGGAGACGGACGGAGGCGTGCTTCCCGCCGCCGGGGTGGTGGACTACTGCACCGGTCCGGTCGCGCCCGGTGTGTTCGTCATCGGTCACAGCGACGATCCGGTCGTCACCGCCGAGATGGAGTACCTCGGGATGGGCGAGGGGCCCTACTACTCGTTCTACCGGCCCTACCACCTGGCCAGTGTCGAGGCTCCGCTCTCCGTCGCCGAGGCGGTGCTGGACCGCGTCCCGAGCCTCGCGCCGACGGTGTGGAACGCCGAGGTGGTCGCGGTCGCCAAGCGGGACCTGCGGGCCGGCGAACGCATCGACGGCATCGGCGGCTCCACCGTGTACGGCCTCGCCGAGAGCGCCGAGGCGACGGCGGCCGAGGCTCTGGTGCCCCTGGGCCTCGCCGCCGGCGCCGAGGTGGTGCGGGACGTCCCGGCCGGGACCGTGCTCACCCACCAGGACGTGCGGATCGACCAGAGCACCATGATCGCGACGCTGCGGCGTCTGCAGGACCGGCTGCTGGCGGGGGAGCGAATCGACCTGCCGGTGGCGGCGCCGACCGGCTCTCTGGCCGCGTGAGGAGGACGTGAGCATGGACCTGATCAAGGACGCCGAGGCGGCCCGTTCCGCTCTCACCACGATGTGGACCATCCGGCGGTTCGAGGAGGCCGTCGACGACCTCTTCGCCCGCGGCATGATGCACGGCACCATGCACCTGTCGATCGGTCAGGAGGCCGTGCCGGTCGGTGCCTGCGCCGAACTGCGCGACGGCGACTACATCACCTCCACCCACCGCGGCCACGGACACTGCATCGCCCGCGGCGCCCGACTCGACCGCATGATGGCCGAGCTGCTGGCCAAGGAGACCGGCTACTGCCGAGGCCGCGGCGGATCGATGCACATCGCCGACGTGGCGACGGGCAACCTGGGCGCGAACGGCATCGTCGCCGGTGGTGTTCCCATCGCCGCCGGTGCCGCGCTGGCGAGCCGGCTGCGCGGCGAGGACCGGGTCGCGCTGAGCTTCTTCGGCGACGGCGCGGTCAACGAGGGCGCCTGGCACGAGGGAGTCAACCTCGCCGCCATCTGGGACCTGCCCGTGGTGTTCATCTGCGAGAACAACAACTACGGAATGTCCATGTCCGTCCAGCGGGCGTTCCGCGTGGAGCGCCTGGCCGAGCGCGCCGCCGGCTACGGCATCCCGGGCGTGACCGTCGACGGCAATGACGTGGCCGCGGTGCAGGAGGTCGTCCGCACCGCCGTCGAGCGGGCCCGCGCGGGCGGTGGCCCCACCTTCGTGGAGGCACTCACCTACCGTTGGAAGGGCCACTCCAAGAGCGACAAGAACCTCTACCGCACGCGCGAGGAGATCGACCAGTGGCGTGACCGTGACCCGATCGCCCGCTACACCGCCACCCTGCTCGACGGCGGCACCCTCACCGAGGCCGAGGCACAGCAGTGCCAGGCCGACGCACGCGACGCGGTGCGCGAGGCCGTACGCACGGCGAACGCCGCCCCCGACGCCAGCGCCGCGGAACTCACCTCCGCCGTCTACGCCGTCTGACTCATCGGAGACCTGCACATGACCACCACACTCCCGAGCCCGGCGGCCGCGACGACAGCGCGGCCGTCGGCCGACCCGTCCGAGCGCACCCTCACCTACGCCGAGGCGGTCCGCGAGGCCCTCGCCGAGGCCATGCGGACCGACCCCCGCGTCTTCATCCTCGGCGAGGACATCGGCGTCTACGGAGGCGCCTTCGGCGTCACCGGCGACCTGGTGCACCGCTTCGGCGAGGAGCGTGTGCGCGACACCCCGATCAGCGAACTGGGCATCGTCGGCGCGGCGGTCGGCGCCGCGCTGGCCGACATGCGGCCCATCGTGGAGATCCAGTTCTCCGACTTCACGGCCCAGGCCATGGACCAGATCGCCAACCAGGCCGCGAAAATCCACTTCATGCTCGGTGGCGCGGCCCGCGTCCCGATGGTGCTGCGCGCCCCCACCGGCTCCGGCACCGGCGCCGCCGCCCAGCACTCCCAGAGCCTGGAGACCTGGTTCGCCCACATCCCCGGACTGAAGGTCGTCATGCCCGCGACCCCGGCGGAGGCCAAGGGCCTGCTGCTGGCCGCCATCGACGACCCCAATCCGGTCATCGTCCTGGAGCACAAGCTGCTGTACAAGCAGAGCGGCCCCGTGCCCGCAGGCGCCGACCGGATCCCGCTCGGGCAGGCAGCGGTCCGCCGGCAGGGCCAGGACCTCACCATCGTGGCCACCGGCATCATGGTCTCCCGGGCCGAGGAAGCCGCCCAGCAGCTGCTCGCCGAGGAAGGCATCACCGCGACCGTCGTCGACCCACGCACCCTCGTCCCGCTGGATGAAGCGACGATCATCTCGGAAGTGGCCGCCACCGGGCGTGCTCTGCTGGTCCAGGAAGCCCCTAAGACCTGCGGCTACATGGCGGAGATCGCCGCGCTGATCGCCGACTCGGACGCGTTCGGCCGGCTGCGGGCTCCGATCCGCAGGCTCAGCGGCCTGGATGTACCGATCCCCTACGCTCCCCAGCTGGAGCGCGCGGCCGTGCCCCAGGTCCCCGACATCGTGGCCGAGGCCACCCGTCTGGTCAGGTCGTGGTGATGGCTGAGATCCCCCTGGTCATGCCCAAGATGTCCATGACGATGGAGGAGGGCACGTTCCTGACCTGGCACAAGGCGGAGGGCGACGAGATCCGCGCCGGCGACGTGGTGTGCGAGGTCGCGACCGACAAGGTCGACATGGAGGTCGAATCTCCCGTCGACGGAACCCTGGTCCGACTGGTGGCTCAGCCGGACGACGTGGTGGCTGTCGGCGAACCGATCGCCTACCTCAGCAGCGACGCGGACGACTTGCTGGGCGACCTCCTCGACGGACCGGCCGAGGCGGAGGCACCTCCGCCCGCTCCGGCGGCGCTCGCCACCACGCCCACTGCGCCGCCGTCCCTCTCGACGGTCGTGTCGGCCGTGCCGCTCGCCCGGAGCCGGGCGGTGGAACTCGGCGTGGATCTCACGGCCCTCAATGGCACCGGACCGGGCGGGACCATCAGAGTGGCCGACGTCGAGGCCGTGACCGCCCAGCTCGTGACGCCCGCGGCCCACGTACCTCATCGCCCGTCAGCCACCAACGGCGCACCGGCGGGCACAGGCACACCGGCCTCGCGGCACAGGTCCCGCAGGGCTGTCGCCCGCCAGACCAGCGCGAGCGCCGCCATCCCCCAGGCCGTCGTCTTCCGTGACCTCGACCTCGAGGCAGTTGCGGAGCGCCGCGGCCAGTGCGGCTGGATCAGCCTGATCGTACGGGCGTACGCGGATGCCCTGCGGGACAGCCCGCTCAACGCCCGGTGGACCGGGGAGGGCAGCGAGGTATGGTCCGACGTCGCGGTCGGGTTGATGGTGGACACCGAACACGGCCCGGTCGCCCCGGTGCTGGCCAACCCGGACCGGTTCCCGATCGAGGAGCTCGACGTGCGTCTCGGGCGCGTGGCCGACCATGCCCGCAGCGGCAAGGTGCCGGTGGAGCACCTGACCGCGGCCACCACCACCGTGCACGACCTGGGCACCCTGGGTGTCGACGCCTTCCAGGAACTGCTCAACCCGCCCCAGGCGACCGCGCTCTCGGTCGGTGCGGTGGCTCCGCACGTCGTCCCCGTCGGCGACGGAGTCGGGGTGCGCACCCGCTGCCGGGTCGGTCTCACCGTCGATCACCGCGTCGGTGACTGCGCGGACGCCGCGCGTCTGCTGAACGCGGTCCAGCGGCGCCTGGACGACCCGAACTGGTTCGGATGGCGGTGATCCCGCCGCTCGTCCAGGAGCGCTCCGACGACCAGTCAGCAGGCGCCCGCGCCACCACCGGTGGCCCATGAACGCGCTGCCGCCCGTCCACATTGTCCTTGCCCTGACTGCCAGTGGACGTGGCGGCAGCGTGCTGTCCCGGTTGGCAGGCAGGGGACACGCCCGGACGTATCGCTGGGCGGAATGCGGGATCCGGACGTTGGATCCCTCAGGCCGTGGCAAGCAGCGCCTCTGCCAGCGGGGCGTCGCAGATGAGGGTGTCCACGTAGCGTCCGCGCAGCGCACCCAGCACTCCCCGGACCTTCTCGACGCCCGCGGCCAATCCCACCACCATCGGTATCTGACGGAGGTCTTCGAGCGAGATGGCCAGCACCCTGTCCTCGACCGCTCCGTGCACCGGGTTGCCGTCCTCGTCGAAGAACCGGGCGCACACATCGCCCACCGGCTTCGCCGCTTCGAAGGCCGCCCGGTCGCGATCGCTCAGGTGGAGCGACTCGATGATCGCCGCGGAGGAGCCCACCCCCATCGCACCGATACCGAGGAAGGCAACAGAGGACTCGCGACCGGCGTCCAGCACACCCACGATGGCCGGCTCGGTCATGAGGGTGTCACGCGATGCCTTGGCCTCCAGCAGGGCGGGCGCGTGGAGTCGCTGGTAGGTGGTGCCCAGGCGGTCGGCCAGCTCCCGAACCAGTTCCTCGCCAGTGATCTCCGAGGCCACGGAGGAAAGTCCGCCCACCAGGGGGAGGATCTCCACCGCGAGGTTCTGCCCGGAAGGGACGGCATGCACCATGGCTTGGAGCGTGTTCCCCCAGGAGAGCGAGATGCTGCTGCCGGGCTTGACCATGTCCAGCATCCAGGCGGCCGCCAGCTCCCCCACCTTGGCCAGCGCCGACTCGTCCGTGTGCACGGAGGCCACGCGGCAGGAGGACACGCCGAAGGCGGCCTGCAGCCGCTCCTCCAGATCCAGATCGCGTCCGGCCGGATCGTTGATCCGGATCTCCACGATCCCCTGGTCCCGTGCGGCAGTGAGGATGCGTGAGACGTTCGAGCGGCTGACACCCAAAGCGCTGGCCACCTGCTGCTGCGACAAGTTCTCCAGGTAGTAGAGCTGTGCCGCCTTCACCAACAGGTCGCGTTCGCGGGACGCCGGCATGTCCATCCCCTCGTCTCGCCATGTCGTCACATCTGTTCAGATTGTTGCACAGCCGACCGGTAGGACGTTCCGCTCAGGGACTTAACCGGCAGTTCCCGCCCCGCTTGGAACCTCCCGTGCAGGTTCCCCTTCGACGCGCGGACCTGGACAAGGGGTGGCCAGCATGGGATTATTATCACCTCCGTGAATTAAGTACTCACATATGTGACAGACAGGTAAGGTCTGGCGGCCGTGAGCGTATCGTTGTGGCTGAACGCATCACTCACCTCACGCGCCAGGTACACCTGGAACTGACGGCAGAACCACCGCACATTCGATGCTGCGGACGCAGCCCGGCTGCTCAGGCCGCTGACCGTCGCCCGCCCCCACCCGATTGATTGCTGCACTACTTGCCCGACGGGCGCGGTGAGCCTTTGAGGAAGCCAAGGAGCCGACAATGACCGAGAGTACGGAAACCATGTATCTGGAGTGCACCTGCGGCGGGGAGCAACTTCATCGGCTCACCTACGTCCACGGCTGCCTGCTCACGATCATCTGTGACAACTGCGGAAAAACCACCACGATGCCCAGGGAACTGGTCATAGGACAGTACACCCGGGACTTCCGCGGCCGTCTCGGTCGACTGCCTGCCAAGCTCCGGTCTGATGCTCAGGACCATCCGGTGCGCTTCGTTGTCGGCCTGCCGGTCAAGGCGATCAACAAGCTTTCCCAAGTGCTGCACGAGATCAAGCTGATCGCCCGAACCTGACCCGGCACCTCGACCACTTGGACCAGGGGTTGGCCGTCCGCCCCGAGGGACGGCTCCTCGTCACCGCCGACCGCGCCGTGCGCCTGCCCTCCGGCATTGGTCCGCGCCCACGACCTCGTCCAGGGCGACGAGATCGGCGCCCTCGCCTTCGCCCCGACAGCACCACTCTCTACGCGGCCGGTACGCACGCTCCGCTCCAGCGCTGCACCATCGATCCCACCCAGGCCGTCACCCGGATCTGCGCCCGCACGGGCGGCGCCGACCTGACGCCCGCTCAATGGCACAGGTACGTTTCCGGCGCGCCGTACCGCAAAGTGCGGGGTCACTGATTCCGGGGGCGTCACAGCTCGTAGCGCGATGCTTGTCCAAGGCCGCCGTCTGCGCTGGTCAGGCCCCCGGCCTGCGTGAGCGATGCGTGAGCGGATGGTGCGGCACAGGCCCTCACGGGATGGATCGACCGTCAAGCCGAATGCCGTTGACCAGGCAAAATCAGACGGCGGAAGACCACCCGGAATCACCCGTCATGATCGCGCAAGCCCTCGTAATGCGCAGGTCTCGGGTTCGAATCCCGAAGGCGGCTCAAGGAACCACAGCAGGACCCGAAAGCCCCTCCGTGAGGATCATGGAGGGGCTTTTCTGTGCCTCGATGGGAACATTCTGGGAACGACGAATCTCCGATAAGTCCTGTATTTGCATTATTGATCTTCTAAGGTGGGTTTGGGGTGACCTGACGCTGACTGGCTATCGGTGCTTGGCGTTCTGATGTCGCCCCAGCTGCACATGCGGATGGGGGGAGAGGACCGTGCGAGGCAGGCCGAGGGGGAAGGCTGATGACGCTCTCTGAAGCTTCAGAGAGCGTCATCAGCGGCGGTTGGAGTGCGTCCGGCCCCCTGGCCAGGGCCTGACCGTGCCGCAGGTCGCCGGCCCTACGAACAGCAACGCCACGATGGAAACAGCCCTCTACTCACGTGCTTCCGCTTCCAGATGGCGCTGCAAGTTGATGTGTCGGAACTGGTAGACGGCTCCAGTCTTGCGGAGCACTCCGCGTTCGTGGTGTGCGTCTGCGAGGAATGCCATGAGGTCGCCGGGAAGGCCCGTGCGTATGAAGAGGTAACCCCGGCTCAAGGTGAAGAGCCCCCAGGCCGTCCCTCCGAATCCGACTGCCAGGCCTATCGCCACGCCCACCACTGGCGTGGCGACCATGGCCGCAGTCCGGCCTGCCACCAGGTCTGCGATCAGCCCCGCCACAGGCCCGGCGGCCAGGGTCCACAGCAGCATGGTCTGCCGCGCCGTAGTGCGGTCGCGGTCGAGGGACTCGCTGGGGCCGCTGCTGGAGGTGTCGTCCATGGCTTCGAGACGCAGCCCGGTCATGAATCCGACGGCGAAGCCGATGGCGAGTACACAGATCAGGGTGAGTCGCAGGCCGGTGACGGGACCAATGGCGAAGCCGGTCACCATTCCGGCCACCGTGCCGGGGACGAGCGTGGAGTGACGCCAGGACCAGCGGATCCGGACCGCGGGCTCCTGCCGCTGGACGGTGGCCAGGACAGCCACCAGGCCGACCGTCAACCCCGCGCCCAGTCCGGCGGCGAGTCCTGCAACGCACCACGGTACGACGGCGACTGAGGCTGCCGCGCTAACTGCTACCAGCAGCCGCATCGCCCTGGCGGGAACCGCCCGGTGCAGCTCCCACCAGGCGATTTCGGTACCGCCGCCGAGGTTGTCCCGCATGTGGCGGGCGAGGAAGACAAAGGCCCGCTCGGCCTCGGTATCGCTCCAGTGGCAGGGGCGCTGAGGACTGGGTCGGTACGCGGTGCGTATGAAGGCGCGGAAGAGATGCCGTTCCACTTCCGCGCGGTTGGTGAATGCAAGGAGTTCTTGCGGGTTGCTCTGCTGGGACGTGGCCTGGGAGATGGTTGCGCCGTCGGGGTTGTAGACGGCGCGGGCGAGAAAGACGCCCAGCGGTGTCGCAAGGGTCTGGGCCAAAGGTCCCGTGCCGCCCAGTTGTCCGAAAACCTCGCCCCATCGTTCTTCGACGGCGGCGACCGCCGCGGCCGTGCGCGGTCCGTGGCCCAACCCAGTGGCGCGCAGATACTCCCTGACCTCTCCGCTGTGGAGCGGGAGGAGTTCGACTACTGCCGCCTCTCCCAGAGGCGCAGACACCTCCAGCAGCGCGCGGTACTCGTGGGACCGGCAGGACAGCACCACTGGTTGGTCCAGAGGCAGTGAATCATTCACGAGGGCCATCGCCTGCCTGCGCCGTTCGGCGGGCAGTTCGTCGAAGCCGTCGAACACTGGGATGATCATCCCTTGGTCCAACAGAGCGCGGGCGAGGCTGGCCTCACGGATTCCCGGCGGCGCCGGGTCAGCAAGCATCGCGTGATCCCGCTCCAGCTGTCCGGCCATCCAGGAATACAACACGTCGTCCCGGCCGGTTTTCGACGCTGGGTCGGGGTCCAGGCTCGCCATGGAGAAGAGCACAGGCACCGGGCCGTCAGCCGTGCGCTGCTTGATCAGGCCCATCACCAGCCGCACCAACAATGTTGTCTTCCCTGAACCCGGCTCCCCCAGCAGGACCAGACGGCGGGTGGGAACCCGGGACAGAAAGATCTCGGTGATCTCCTCTTCCTTCCCGGCGAGTCCGGCAGGACCGCTGGCCCAGCGGGCGGAATCCGAAGGCGGGCCACCCGACCATCTCCGCGCCGCAGCAACCAGTTCGGTCCAGGGAACGGACAGCTCGTCCCGTGGCGCCGCCCAGGAGACCGTAGGCGGAATCGGCCGGACCAGGCGACGCCGTTTGAGCTCGGCTTCCCACTGCTGCCGCACCGCACCGGCCAAATCCGCGGCGGCAGCCGGAAGTTCACGGCGCGCCGCCTCGATCCGGTCACCACGGAACGCGGCCCATGCCAGGAAGGCACCAGCGACTGTGGGCGGCAGAGCCGGCAGGGCGGCCGCCAGTCCGTCGCCGCTGTATGCCAGGTACACCGCTGCAACAAGGCCACCACAAGTGAGCAGGGCATAGAACCGCCCAGTGCGCCGGATCAGCGCCCGGGTTCCTCCGTCCGCCATAGGCCGTACTCGCAACCTGGGCCAGGTCCTCATGTCCTGTCAACGACTCACCGAAGTCCCCGGACACGTCACGTATTGGCCTGGGCGGTGCCAGGGGACTTCGCCCTCAGCCCTGCGAACCGTCCGGCAGCAGGCGCTCGGCGGTTTGGTGAAGTCAACTCTCCGTGGGGGTAGGAGCTTTGGTGGGAGCGGTGGTGATGCCGAAGATCCTGACGGTGGAGTTGGCCCTCGGGTAGCTGGCCGAGGTGCGTCGGCGGCTGCCCGGGCGTGACCAGCCACGGGGCATGCGGGTGCTGGCGGCGTGGCTGACGCCTAAGACCGAGCAGGGCGTAGACCTCGGTTCGCGGACGGTCCACGGCATCACCGGCGGGCGCGAACGCGGCCTGAGCGGCGGCGTGCCCGGGGCCCGGCCGGTACGCCCGCAGTGCGTCGATGATGATGTCCTCGCTGTGTTCCACCTGCGGTATTCGGCCGAGGAGTACGTCCATGGGGCTGCCGGGGATCAGCTCGCCGCCGCCCGGGTGGACGCTCACGATGGGGCGGTCCCGGGCGGCGCAGTAGTGCAGGGCCGCTGATCCGTGGTCGGTGACCAGGGCATCGGCGGCGATCAGGACGGAGGCCCACTCCTAAGGGCCCCGGGCCGGTTACCGGGACATGGAGCTGTTCATCGATGTGTGCTCGGCGACGCCCGCCTCGCCGCCCCTCTGCGGACCGCCCTCGCCGACCGGCTGCGGACCGCCATCGGCGGACGGGGCGCTTTCCGGCGCTTCAAGTTCCGGCGCCTCAAGGACGTCCTCGCCCGCCGATGTGCCGCACCCCCCGGCCGATCCCGGCTCCCGATGGCGCCCACGACGGCTTCCGAGGACGTCAACGAGCCCGGATCCTTCATCTTGATGAAGAGTCCCGACGGCACCCTGCGCTCCGACGCTGATCACTAATATCCGCCAATGCGCACATCCTCATCGCTGCTGCGAGCCTTTCGGCCCCAAGTCCAAGAGCGGCTCTACGACTTCTACGACGAACTGCGGAGCACCGACGAGCTCTTCTGGGACCGCCATCTGGGCGCCTGGGTCGCGACCGGGCACGCGGTGGTCAGCAGCGCCGCGGGTGACCCGAGGCTGTCGTCGGTGCGCTATCCCGACATCGAGGCCGTCCCCGAGGAACTGCGACCGCTGGCCCGGGTCCTCAGCCGGCAGATGCTCTACAGCGACGCCCCCGACCACCCCCGGCTGCGGGCCCTGATCAGCAGGGCCTTCACCCCCCGGGCCGTGGCGACACTCCACGCCCGGATCACCGAGGCCACAGGCCGGATCATCAGCCACGCGGCGCCGACCGGGCGGATGGACATCGTCGCGGATCTCGCCCGTCCGCTGCCTCTCACCATCATCTGCGACCTCCTCGACGTACCCGAGCAGGACCGCCCCGCCCTCACCTCCTGGTCCGAGCCGATCGCCGAAGCCATCGGCAACTCCCGGCTCGACACCGACGGCAACCGCGCGGCCTCGCAGAGCATGGCGCAGCTGCTCGCCTACCTCCGCGAACTCCTCACCCGCCACGACACCCCGCCGGCCCCCCACAGCCTGCGCGCCCTGGTGACCGCACAGGCCCACAACACCGACCAGGACTTCGACGAACTCCTCGCCAACTGCGCCCTGCTCCTGATCGCCGGCCACGAGACCACCACGCACTTCATCGGCAACGCCACCCTCGCCCTGCTCCGCCACCCGCACGCCGCCGACCAACTGCGTAGCCGGCCCGATCTGATGCCCGCCGCCATCGAGGAACTCCTGCGCTACGACGCCCCGGTACAGCTGATGCTGCGCCGGGCACGCCACGACCTGGACCTGGCGGGCCGCACCATCGCCGAAGGGCAGACGGTGCTCCTCGTGTGCGGCGCCGCCAACCGGGACCCGGCCGCATTTCCCGATCCCCATGTACTGGACTTCGAGCGGCCCGGCGGACGGCACATGGCGTTCGGGCACGGTCCGCACTTCTGCCTCGGCGCGGCGCTGGCCAGGCTGGAAGGCGCGATCGTCCTGGAAGCGCTCCTCACCCGGCTCCCCGGCCTGCGCCTCGACGGCACCGCGCCGCAGTGGCAGCGCAGCCTCAACTTCCGCGGGCTCACCCGCCTGGACGTCGCCTTCACCCCGCTCTCGGGCGATCACGACAAGGACAGGCAGGAATTGATGACCGACGGTTCCCCCTACGGCCTCGACCGCGCGACGCACGCCGATGAGCGTGCGTCGGGAGCCGGCGGCGCATGCCCCGCCCGGCCGGGGTCCGTCGGCGTCGCGGGCGCCTGACCGCGGCCCGGGTGTCACGGCGAACGATCCGTCCTCGCGCCCAGCCGGACGGCATCGCCGTGGCCCTGGACGGCCCCTACTTGCCCCAGATCTTCCGATACGCGTCGCGGTAGCCCTCGGAGTCCCAGAACTGTGCGCCGGCGCTGTTGGCGGCCGTGGTGATGTGCACGGGGGCGACGTATCGGGTGGCCGGTCTGCCGGCGAAGGCCCGGTTGAACTCGTCGATGATCTGCCAGCCCTGTTCGGACAGGGGCTCGGGCACGGTGGCGGCCTGGAACTCCTTGGCGTTGATGCGCTGGAAGGCGGACGGGTCGCCGTCACCGGCGCCGATGTTGTACGGCGCGCCGGCGCCCTGTCGGCCGGCGGCGCGCAGGGCGGGGGCGGCGTGGCCGAAGTACAGGTCGTTGATGGCGGCGGAGTAGGTCCAACGGTCGCCGAACCGGGTCAGGAGGGCAGAGACCTTCTCGATGGTGCGGCTGTTGGCCTGCGGGATGGGGATGTTCTCGTAACTCAGCAGGTCCACATCGGAGCAGGTGGCGAGTTCCTTCTTGATGAGCTCGGACTTGTGCTTGGCGAAGGGGATCGAGGTGTCGGTGAACAGGACGACGCCCGCGTGGCCGTTGGACCGGGCGATGATCCAGTCGGCGCTGACCTTCGCGACGTCCTCGACCTCGGTGGTGATGTTGGTGAAGAGCTTCGGGTCCGCGCCGGGGCCGGGGGTGGCGACGGCGTGCCAGCCGATCAGCGGGATGCCGGCGGCTCGGGCCCGCTCGACCTGCTTGGTGGTGGAGGCCGGATCGAAACCGCCGATGACGATGCCGGAGGGGTTGAGGGCGAGGGCCTCGTCGAAGGCGTCCCGGATGCCGTCGGGGGTGCCGTGGCCGTTGAGGGCGCGGACGTGCCAGCCCATGACGTCGGCGGCTTCCTGGACGCCCATGGCGACGCCGGCGGCGCCGGGGTTGGTCATGCTCTGGGCGACGTAGACGATGGTCTTGTCGGGGACGGCCTCGGGCCCGGTGGTGGGGCCGGTCCAGGGGGCGTTGACGTCCTCGGCCTTCTGGACGGACCGTCTGGCCTTGGCGAGGGCGTCGGGGCAGCCGGGCCTGGAGGAGCCGGTCGGGGACACGGCCGTGGACGCGGAGTCGGTGGAACCACGCTCGCAACCGGTGATGGCGGTGGTGACCGCGACCATGAGCGTGGCGGCTGTCACGGCCACCTTGCGGGTGGGATGCACGGGGCTCCTCACAGGGCGAGAGAGGGTACGGGCTGGGAGGGGGAGTGTGACGGCGCGACCGCTCCGACGCACAGCCCCACTGGGGATCCCATGGGAGGAGAAGCCCGCGAGACCGGCGGCGGGTGGGGGCGGCGACGGTCGGAACGGTGCTCCGGGCGGTGGCCCGGGGGCTTGTCGCGGTGGAATCTAGCAGGACGCCGGCGACGGGCGGGAGCAGCGGGAGTCGGTGGTGGCTCCGGGATCGCCGGTGCGCTGCTCGTCCCGAGGAACACGCCGACCGCGTCGCTTCGCGTCAACTTCCTTGCCGGACAAGGGGCATCGGGCCCCATCGTGCGCGGCGGCGGGCGCTTCGAGAGACGAAACACCACGATGAGTAGATGCTTCGTATCGATTTCGTCATCATCTTTTGATGCCATACGTGCCGACAAGTCGCCGTATGGCCCATAAGATCCTCATAGCCGGTTCCGGACATGTGGCGTGATCCCTTCGCTCTTGTATCAGCGAGTGGAGTTGCGAAAACGTCACTGCGCCGCCGGTCGTCGGCGGTCCGGCAACACGCGACACCTCGGTCACCGCTCAGGAACACTTCGAAGGAGGCCCGGTGTCTGTGAACGCAGCGGCCCCGCCGCCCGCGCCCGAGCCGCGCGGGGAGACGACGTCGGGGGTGCGCCGGAGGGCGGCGACCGTCCTCGACAGGTGGCCGTTCCGGCGGAAGCTCAACGTCCTGGTGATCGCGCCCGTCGCGGTCGTCGGCGTGCTGCTGGGCATCGGCGTCAACAGCCAGCTGCAGCAGGCCCGGGAAGCCGGCCGGACGGCGGAACTGGTGCGCGACAGCGGCCAGGTCACGAAGCTGATCACCGATGTGCAGGCCGAGCACCGGCAGGCGCTCCTGCTCGCCCTGCGGTACGAGTCGGCCCGCCCCGGGGATCCGCTGCCGTCGACCGCCGACTACCGCGAGGCACAGCGGAACACCGATGCCCAAATGGCCGCCGTGCGCTCCGCGTTCGGATCGGGCCTGCCGGACCGGGAGGAGCAGGCACTCGAGTACCTCCGCGGCCTCGGCATCCTGCGCGAGAAGCTCGAACGCACCTACGTCCCCGCCGCCAACATCGACCCGGCGTACGCGTCCGCGGTCGACTACCTCATCGACGGCATCGGACTCGACGGCTTCTCGGGCGCCTCCGACGCCCCGGTCATCGCCCTGCTCGACACGGTGCTGCGCGCCGACGCCTCCCACGCGGCCTTCGAGAGCGCCGTGTTCTCCGCGCAGACCCGTGACGCCAACGCCCTCACCGGGTTCAGCCGCGCGGTGGAGGCCCACAGGCTGTACGACTACCAGTCGGAGCGGTTCAGTCGGATCGCCACGCCGGACCAGGTCCTGATCATGGACGGCATCGAGCGCAGTTCCGAGCAGAACGGCATCGAGGCCCAGTACGCCGAGCTCCGGATCGACCCGAGTTCCCTGCAGGTTCGGACGGCGCGGGAACTGCTCAAGCCGATGGCCGCCGAAAGCAAGCAGGCGCAGACCCGCCTCGACATCACCCGGTCCCTGATGGAGCAGATCGCCGACCGGGCCGACACGCTCTCCGCGGACGCCCTGCGCAGGGCACTGGTCATGCTCGGTCTGGCCCTGTTCGGCTTCGTCGCCTGGCTGGCCTTCTGTGTGCTGGCCCGGCGCTCGGTCGTGCGTCCCCTGGCGGCCCTGACCGGCGCCGCCCAGCAGGTGGTCGATGTGACGGCCGAGGAGCTCGCCCGGGTCACGGACGCGGACTCCGACGACAGCACCCCCTTGCGGCCGAGGGAGATCCCGGTCCCGGTCCGCGACGAGATCGGCGAACTCGCCGAGGCGTTCAACCAGGTGCAGGTCACCGCCGCCGCGCTGCTGGAGCGGCAGGTGCAGAGCCGTCGCAACGTCGCCGAGATGTTCGGAAACGTCGGCCGCAGGGTCAGTAACCTGACGACACGTCAGCTGGCCCTGATCGACGCCGTCGAACGCGAGGAGACCGATCACGAACTCCTCGAACAGCTCTACCGCGTCGACCACATCGCCGTACGCCTCCAGCGCAACGCCGACAGCCTGATGCTGCTCGCCGGCATCCGGGAGACCGAGGTCGATGCCCGGCCGACCACCCTGGCCAACGTCATCCGGGCGTCGCTCGGCCAGATCGAGGGGTATCGGCGGGTGTCCCTGCGGTCCGCGACGGAGGTCACCGTCGCGCCCGACATCATCGGCGACCTGACGCTGATGCTCGCCGAACTGCTGGAGAACGCGGTCTCGTTCTCCCCGTCCCACACCCCCGTCGAGGTGGTCGTCCGGCCCGGCACCGACGTCACCGAGGACGGCGGCGCGCTGATCGAGGTCATCGACCACGGCCTCGGCATGAGCGCGGAACGCCTCGTCGAGGAGAACGCCCGGCTGATCCGCCGGGAACGACTCGACCTCGTACCGACCAAGGTGCTCGGCCTCTTCGTGGTCGGCAGCCTCGCCCGCCGCTCGGGCATCCGGGTGAGTCTCAGCCGAACCCCGGGCGGCGGTGTCACCGGCACCGTCTGGATCCCCTCCGCCCTCCTGGTGACCGGCAGCTCCGCGGGCGTGACGCCGTCCTCGGGCACGGGATCGGCCGGGACCGTGGCGGCGTTCCCGACGCGGCCCGGGCAGGAGGCTCTCGCGTCCGCGGCGGCCCCTGTCACGGCCACCCTCGAACGGCGGCCCGTCGCCCCGGTGCCGGAGGGCGGCCTGCCCCGACGGGTCCCGCCCGGCACCGACGGCAAGCGGGACGACATCCCTGCCCTGCCGCCCTCGCATGA
Organism: Streptomyces ipomoeae 91-03; assembly: GCF_000317595.1. Taxonomy (GTDB): domain Bacteria; phylum Actinomycetota; class Actinomycetes; order Streptomycetales; family Streptomycetaceae; genus Streptomyces; species Streptomyces ipomoeae. The sequence continues at coordinate 17,723 of NZ_AEJC01000615.1, forward strand.
CGGTGCCCGGCCGCTGCGCAGGCGAGTACGGGGCGCGACGCTCGCCACGACCGTACCCGTCGGCCGGGGAACCGCGGCCGGGTGGCAGTCGGTCGACGCCGACGCCGTCCGCTCGGAACTCGACGAGTTCGAGGACGCCGTACGCAGGGCGGAGCAGGACAGCGCCCCGAACCGGACGGAACCAGCACCATCGCAACACCCAGAACCCCAGGAGGAGTCCGGCAGTGACCACGTTGACAGGTGAAAACGGCCCCGAACGGGCGGAACCCATCGATCTGCGAGCGGCTGCGGCCGACTTCACCTGGCTGCTCGACCGGTTCGCCTCGGACACCGCCGGGGTCGTCGACGCCATCGCGGTGTCGTCCGACGGACTGCTGATCGCGGCCTCCCAGCTGCGCGACCAGGCCGACTCCGAGCGGCTCGCCGCGATCGTGTCCGGCATGACGAGTCTCGCCGCGGGCGCCTCCGGCAGCTACGGGCTGGGCGGCCTCAACAAGGTCATCCTCGATCTGGAAGGCGGCCATGTCCTGGTGTCGACCATCGGCTCCGGTGCCGTCCTCGGCGTGGTGGCCTCCAAGGAGGCGAAGCTCGGCAACATCGCCTACGAGATGACCGTGTTCGCCAACCGGGCCGGGGCCGCGCTCACCCCCCAACTGGTGCTCGAACTGAAGAAGAACGTCGGCGCCGCGCCGACCGGCTGACCATCCGCGACAGGCCCCGGCCAGGGGCGGGAACGGGTACAGGTACTCAGGAAGGATCGTGATGGGTGTCGCAGGACCAGCACCGCACGAGGCGGCGGAGGAGCCCTGGGGCTCGCGGGAACCGGTCGGCCGCGCTCCCGCGATCCGGCCCTTCCTGCTGACGGCAGGCCGGGTGTCCGGGGGCGGCACCGCGCCGCCGGTCCCGGTCGAGACCCAGATCGTGGCGACCGAGGGCGGGCTCGTGGCCCTAGGCTCGCTCACCTTCGAACACCACGACATCGTCGCCGCCTGCCGGCGACCGCAGTCGGTGGCGGAACTCGCCGCCCGGCTGCGACTGCACCTCAACGTGGTCCGCGTGCTCACCGAGGACCTGCGTGCCGCCGGACATCTGGCGATCCACCGGCCGAACGCCGGGACAGCACAGGACATCTCCGTACTGCGAAGGGTTATCGATGGTCTTCGTGCCGTCCCCGACTCACGGGGCACACTCCGTGACCGGGGTTGAACAGCCGCCGCTGCCGGTCAAACTGGTCATCGCCGGTGGCTTCGGGGTCGGCAAGACCACGGCCGTGGGCTCGATCTCCGAGATACGACCGCTCACCACCGAGGCCGCCATCACCGAGGTCGCGGCGGGTGTGGACGACCTCACGCACACCCCCGGCAAGACGACCACCACGGTCGCCATGGACTTCGGCTGCATCACCATCGACCCGACACTGAAGCTGTATCTGTTCGGCACGCCGGGCCAGGACCGCTTCGGCTTCATGTGGGACGACCTGGTCGAGGGCGCCCTCGGCGGCCTCGTGATCGTGGACACCCGCCGCCTCGACGACTGTTACGCGGCGGTGGACTACTTCGAGCACAAGGGCATCCCCTTCGCCGTCGCCGTCAACGCCTTCGACGGCGAGGTCCACCACGACCTCGACGAAGTCCGCTGGGCCCTGGACGTCGCCGAGCACGTACCGCTGATCGTCTTCGACGCACGGCGGACGGGCTCGGTCCGGGACGCGCTGCTGGTCGTCCTCGAAGTCGCCCTGTCCCGTGCCGAAGCGGCCGAGGCGTCCTGACCCGCGGGACACCCCCCGGGACGGTGGCCGCGGATCAACCGGATCCCGCTTCGGCTGTCGTGCCGGGGACGATCAGGCCTGTTTCATAGGCCACCACCACCGCCTGGGCCCGGTCGCGGAGGTGGAGTTTGGCGAGGATCCGGGCCACGTGGGTCTTGACGGTGGCTTCGCTCAGCTGGAAGTGGGTGGCCAGTTCCGCGTTGCTGAGGCCGGTGGCGAGGGAGCGGAGGACTTCCAGTTCACGGGGGGTGAGGGGGGAGAGGTCGCGGTGCAGGGCGGGGGTTTCGGGGGTGGGGGAGACGAAGCGTTCGATGAGGCGGCGGGTGATGGTGGGGGCCAGGAGGGCGTCGCCGGTGCGGGCCAGGCGGACCGCGGCCACCAGGTGTTCCGGGGTGACGTCCTTGAGGAGGAAGCCCGAGGCACCGGCTGTGAGGGCCGCGTAGACGTAGCGGTCCAGATCGAAGGTGGTCAGCATGATCACGCGGGGCGGGGCCGGGACGGCGCCCATGGGGTCGGGGGCGTGCGTGGGAGGCGGGTCGGCGAGGATGCGGCGGGTCGCTTCCAGGCCGTCCGTGCCGGGCATGCGGATGTCCATCAGGACCAGGTCGGGGTGGGTGCGGTGGACGGCTTCGACCGCCTCCTCGCCGTCGGCCGCCTCCGCCACGACGTCGATTCCGTCGGCGGTCAGGATCATGTTGAAGCCGGTGCGGACCAGGGCCTGGTCGTCGGCGATCACGACACGGGGTGCGTCGGCCTTCAGCACGGGACTTCCGCCTTTCCCACCAGGTCGCTCATGGCCGGTCCTCGAGAGGGATGGTCGCCTGTACGCGGTAGCCGCCGGGCGGGTGGGGGCCGGCCCGGAGGGTGCCTCCGTAGACGGACAGGCGTTCACGCAGGCCCAGGAGGCCTCGGCCGGAGCCGGTGGTGGCCGACGGGGCGGGGGTGCCGCCGGTGTCCGTCACCTCGATCCGTAGTGCGGTGGGGGTGTGGGCGACCGTCACCCGGACCCGGGCGCCCGCGGCGTGCTTGACCGTGTTCGTCAGGGCCTCCTGCACCACGCGGTACGCGGCCAGGTCGGCGCCGGGCGGCAAGGGGGTCGGGGTGCCGGTCACGGTCAGCTCCACCGGGACGCCGGTCTCGCGTACGCGGTCGGTGAGGGCCGGGAGCTGGTCGAGGCCTGGTTGGGGAGTCAGGTCGTGAGGGGTGAGCGGGTGCTGGGGGGTGCGCAGGTCATGGCTGGTGGGCAGGTCTTCCTCGGCCATGGTCAACAGGCCCATGACATGGCGTAGTTCCGACATCGCGGTGCGGCCGCCGGCCTCGACGGCGAGCAGGGCCTCGCGGGCGCGGTCGGGCGCGGCGTCCATCACCTTGCGGGCCGCGCCCGCCTGGATCACCATCACGCTCACATTGTGGGTGACGACGTCGTGCAACTCCCGGGCGATACGGGAACGTTCGCGCTCCACGGCCAGCCGCGTCGCCGTCTCCTGCTCGGTCTGGAGGGCCCGTACGCGCTGCTTCCAGACATGGATCGCGTTGGCGCCGAGGCCCACACCGAGCAGGACGAGGAAGGGGATCACGCCGGGGGTGACGTACGGAAGGTTCTCCTCGGGGAACGCGGCGATCAGGGCGGCGCCCGCCACCAGGCTCGTGATCGCGCGCAGTCGGTACGGGCTGTGGACGGCGGCGCTGTACGCGGCGATCACGCACGACAGGAACGTGTACACGGTGGTGTCGCCCGCGCCCAGGCGCTGGTTGAACAGCAGCGTCGTACCGATCACCACCCAGAAGGCGGCCAGCGGGTAGCGGCGGCGGAACGCCAGGGGCGACGCGGTCAGGGCGGCCAGCAGCAACTGCCAGGGGCGGATGGCTTCGAGGGGCGCGGGCAGGTAGACCGCTGGGGGCTCCGGCGGGCGCGGTAGCGCCGCCGGATCCGGGGGCAGGGCGCTCGCTCCCGGCAGCGGCACCGTCGTCGGCTCCGGCGGCCTGCTCATCAGGTCGGGGAGGTACGGGACCGCGCTCGTGCCCTGGTGCAGTGCCGTGACCATCGTGCAGGCGGCCAGGAGGACGGCGAGTACGACGTCCGCCGTCCACATCCAGCGGGATGGGCGGGGCAGGGGGCTCGTGGCGCGCAGCAGCGGCAGGAGCGGCAACCGCCCCAGGACGCCGTCCTTCCACCGCTCGATCAGCCTTGCCAGGGCCGGGTTCGGGGGTGCCGGGTCCGGTGGTGCCTGGTCCGGTGGTGCCGGGTTCGCGCGTGCCGCGTCCGGTCGTACGGGGTTCGCCCGCGTCCCCTTCGTCCGTACCGCCTTCGCTCGTCCCGTCCCGCCGCCCATGGGCTCAGTGTGGCAAGGGCTTCTCCCGGGCGACATCCGTCCCGGTGAGGACGGGGGCTACATCCTCCGCGTACATCTCAGGGATGACGTGCGGATCGGGTCCGTCCGGTGGGGCAGGTGGGTTCGCCGTCGTGGGGGACGACCGGGGTGCCGGGTCGTCCCTAGCGTCGTGGCGAACCGTCAACCATCTGCCGAAGGAGGCTTCGTGGCGAGGTCCACGAGCAGGAACGCGAGCGCGGCCACGGCCACGGGGACGAGTACTACCGCGAGCGCCGTCGGCGCCGGGCCGGTCGTCGACATACGGGAGGTGCGTCGGGCGTACGGCGGTGAAGGGCCGCCGGCGCTGGACGGGGTCACCTTGCGTGTGCGGGCCGGGGAGGCGGTGAGCGTCATCGGGCCGTCGGGGAGCGGGAAGTCGACGTTGCTCAATCTGATCGCCGGGCTGGACCGGCCGAGTTCGGGGAGTGTCGCGGTCGACGGGGTACGGGTGGACCGGCTGAGTGAGGCGGGGTCGGCCCGGTATCGGCGGGCGAAGATCGGGATGGTCTTCCAGTTCTTCAATCTGCTGGACGATCTGACGGTCGCCGACAATGTGCTGCTGCCGGCCCAGCTGGCCGGGATGGGCCGGGGTGAGGCGCGGCGGCGGGCGGCGGGTCTGCTGGAGTACCTCGGTATCGACCGGCACTCCGGCGCGTACCCCGGGCGGCTGTCCGGCGGGGAACGGCAACGGGTCGCCGTCGCCCGGGCGTTGATGAACCGTCCGGCGCTGCTGCTCGCCGACGAGCCCACGGGTGCCCTGGACACCGCCTCCGGTGACGACGTCCGGGCGCTGCTCACCGAGCTCAACGCGGACGGGCAGACGATCGTCCTCGTCACCCATGACCTGCGCCTCGCCGAGTCCTGCGCGACCCGGACCGTGGAGCTGGTCGATGGGCGGATCGTCCGGGATGTGGGGAGGGACGGTGCCGGGGGCCCCGCTACGGGTGGTGGCCCCGCTACGGGTGGTGCTTCGGGCGGTGTCACGGGCTTCGGCGCGGGTGACGAGGGCGCGACGGCGGTGGGGCTGTGAGTGCTCTGGGGCGGGTGGTGCGGGCCGGGGTGGGGCGGCGGCGGGTGCAGACCGTGGTGATGGTGCTGACCACGGTCATGGCCGTCACCGCGTCCGTACTCGCGGTGGGACTGCTCGTCGCGGCCCGGGCGCCCTTCGACCGGGCCTTCGCCACGCAGCGCGGGGCCCATCTCACGGGGGAGTTCGACGCTGTGAAGGTGACGGCCGCGCAGCTCGCGGCGACCGCCGACGCGCCCGGTGTCACCGCCTCCGCCGGACCCTTCCTGACCGTGTCGGTACGCCCCCGCACCGTCTCGCACTCGGACTTCGTGCCGGCCGGTGTCGATCTGCCGCCGTTGACCGTCGCCGGTCGGGCCGACCCGGGCGGGCCGGTCGACGAGATCGACCTGGTCGAGGGCGACTGGGCCACCCGGCCGGGCCAGATCGTCCTGGCCGACGGCGGAACGCCCCTGCGGACAGGCGCGCGCCTCACCTTCCCCGACGCGCCGGGCAGCCCGACGCTCACCGTGGTCGGGACCGCCCGCTCGGTGACGGGCACGGCGGACGCGTGGGTGACCCCGGCCCAGGCGGAGACGCTGGCGGCGGGCGAGAGCGGCTTGGTTTCGGCCTCCGGCGCGACGGCCGACACGGCTTCGGCCTCCGGCGCGACCGCCGGCTCGGCTTCGGCCGCCGACTCGCCCCCGACCTCGGCCTCACCCCCCGCCCCGTACTCGTACCAAATGCTCTACCGCTTCCGTGACGCCGATACGGACGCCGACGTGGCCGTCGGTCGTGCGGCGATCGTGGCGGCCGTGCCCGAGGGGGCGTTGAGCGGGGCGCGGTCCTATGTGAGTGTCAAGCAGGAGCAGACGGCGAACGCGATGGCCTTCGTGCCGTTTCTGGTGGCGTTCGGTGGGCTGGGGCTGGTCCTGTCGGTGTTGGTGATCGGGATCGTGGTGAGTGGGGCGGTGGGGGCGGCGACCCGGCGTATCGGCGTGCTCAAGTCGCTCGGGTTCACCCCGGCGCAGGTCGTACGGGCGTATGTCGGGCAGGCGTTGGTTCCGGCGGGGGTCGGCTGTGGGGTCGGGCTGGTGCTGGGCAATGTGTTGAGTGTTCCGGTGCTGCAGGAGGTCGGGGAGGCCTTCGTCTCGCCGGCGGCTTCGATTCCGCTCTGGGTCGATGTCGTGGTGGGGGCCGGTGCTCTGCTGCTGGTCGCCGGGGCCGCGCTGGTGCCCGCGTCGCGTGCCGGGCGGCTGCGTACCGTCGAGGCCATCGCCGTCGGACGTACGTCGCGGGCCGGGGGCGGGCGGCTGGTCCGGAGGGTGCGGCGGGGCTTGGGGCGGCTGCCGTTGCCGCGTGCCTTCGGGCTCGGGCTCGCCCATCCCTTCGCGCGGCCGGCGCGTTCGGCGACCGTGGCGGCGGCGGTCGGCTTCGGCGTCGTGGCCGTCACCTTCGGCGTGGGACTCGCGCTGACGCTGGGGGCGGTTCAGGAGGGCCGTCTGCTCGACTCGGCCGGGTCGGTGGTCGTGGAGACCGGTGGCGGGCAGGGGCCGCCCGGTGCGGAGACGGTCCACGTGGGCGGCGAGGGGGAGGGGACGAAGGCCGATCCGGACGCCGTGGCCGCCGTGGTCCGGGGTCAGGAGGGGACCGGACGGTTCTACGGCACCGCCCAGGCGCAGGTCGGCGCGTCCGGGATCGCCGGGCCCACGACCGTCGTCGCCTATGAAGGGGACTCGGCGTGGGGCGCGCCCAAGATGGTGTCCGGGGAGTGGATCGACGGGGCGGGGCAGGCGGTGGTCACCGCCCGGTTCCTCAAGGCCGCCGGGATTCGGGTCGGGGACACGGTGACCCTCACGGAACAGGGGCGGCGGGCCACCGTACGGATCGTCGGCGAGGCGTTCTTCACCGAGGACGAGGGCATGGAACTCCTCACCTCGACGGCGACCCTCACCGAACTCGGGCTGGGGCGCGATGCGCGGCCGGGCCGGTTCCACGTACGGACGGAGTCCGGCACGGACGCGTCGCGGTATCTGGACTCGCTGAACCGTGCGCTGGACGACGCCGGTCCCGGTGCCTTCGCCCATGCCAACACCTCCGGCCACTCCGGTGTGATCGTGGCCATGGACGCGCTGATCGGCATGCTCACGCTGATGCTCGTGGTCGTCGCGGGGCTCGGCGTGCTCAACACGGTCGTCCTCGACACCCGTGACCGGGTCCATGACCTCGGCATCTTCAAGGCCCTCGGGATGACGCCGCGCCAGACCGTCGCCATGGTCGTCACCTCGGTCGCCGGGGTCGGTCTGCCGGCGGGGTTCGTCGCCGTGCCGCTCGGGATCGCGCTGCACCGCGCGGTCACACCGTTGATGGGCGACGCGGTCGGGTTGACGGTGCCGGCCTCCGACATCGCCGTGTACGACAGTCCGCTGCCGGTGCTGCTCGCGGTGGGTGGGTTGGTGATCGTAGAGGCGGGCGCGCTGCGCTCCGAGGGGGGGGAGGCGAGGACGGGTGGGGATGTTGCGGTTCCCTTCGAGTGAAGGAAAGCCACTCGCCGGCAACCCTAAACTAAGGTAACCCTTACCAGGTACGGGGGTCGGGTCTATGACCTCATAAGTCGATCTTATGCCATGAGGGGGCCCTGCTTTGTGCCGTGCCTTGTGCCGCGATGTGTTTGCCCGCGCGGTGAACGGCAACGCGATTCCCATGAGTCGAACGAACAGGGACCCCAAGGAGAACACCGAGTCCGCCGAGACG
>NZ_AEJC01000616.1 GCF_000317595.1 Streptomyces ipomoeae 91-03
AATCTTCGTAGCGGCGGCCGGGAAGCCGGTGAGCCAGCGCGACCGGATGGCCGAAGGCCAAGAGCCCCCCGACCACGGGCCCGTGCTGCTGTCGGCCGGTGATCGAGGGGCTGAGGTGCTGGCCCTGGGGGGGGATGGAGCATGGGGGAGCTGAGGTGTCCCGTGGTGGTGCTGGTGGGTCCCGTTCTCCCAAGTGCGCGACGGCTGGGAGCTCTGCCGGATCGGCGAGTAGTGCCCTGTGGGATCCCCCCTCCCCCGGCCGAAGGACGGGGGCTTGATGAGGTAGAGAAACCTGTAACAACCCCCCTGGCTGATACCAGCCTTGGCCACGCCGCGCCTTCGTGATGATCTAGACGAGCGGGATGAGCTGGCTCATCGGGGGAGGCGTGACATGGACGCTGCACAGAATGACCTGGCCCGGAACAGACCAGGCGACGCGGTACGAAGGAAGATCGCCGAACTGCAACCAAACGCGTTCCTAAGGTTCGTCAACTGCCGGTTACCCGGCTCCGAGATCCGGAGTTGGCATCAGGGCCTGATCGGCGAACTCGTGACAGGACGGCGGCTCAACAGACTCAAGCTCCGTGGCTGGCGCATACTGCATGCCGTCCAGTGGGACAGCGGCTCAGACATAGATCATCTGGCAATCGGCCCGGCTGGCGTATTCGCGATCAACTCGAAGCACCACAAGGGCAAGTCCGTCTGGTACGGCGACCGAGCGATCACAGTGAACGGCACGTCGACCCGCTACGTGGCGATCAGTCAGAGCGAAGCCAAACGCGTCTCTCAAGCCCTGTCACGTCACTGTGGATTTCAGATCCTCGTGCGTCCGGTGATCTCTGTGGTCCATGCAGCGAAGGTGAAGGTGAAGAACGCCGCTCCCCCGGTTCTCGTCCTGTCAGCCGACGAGATCAACCGCACCTTGTCGGGACTATTGCCAACTCTCACCCGGGATCAGATAGATCGGATCTACACCGTGGCCCGCAACCCTCGCACATGGTCGGGGGCATGATCCGCACCCATGACTAAGCGTCGAAGTCGTACTCCAGGATGTACGAGGCCGAATCGAGGACCATTTCGTTGACCTCGACAGGTCGGCCCTCATCCGCGTAGGCCGTGCGGCAGATGAGGATCACTGGCGTGCCCATGGAAAGGCCAAGCCGACTCGCCTCATCCTGGGAGGGCATCCGCGACCGGATCTCCTCACGGAAGTGCACGGGTTTGTAGCCAAGCTCGGCAAGTCTCTCGTAGATCCCGCCTGGTCCTGTGTCTTCCTGAGTGATCACCGACCCCGCTACCACGTCCAAAGGCAGGTAAGAGGTCGCCAGCAGGACAGGCTTGCCGTCCAGCACATAGCGACGGCTTCGCACGCAGGCGCGCGATCCGGCTTCGCCACCAAGCACGTTGAGGATGTGCGTCGGCACAACCGCCTCGGAGACTTCGATCTGGTCCACGGTCAAGGTGCGGCCTTCGATGTCCGCCGCCCACACTGAGCGGCCCTGACCCCACTGCTCACGGGACAGCCGCTGGATACCTCGCCGCCTGAGCGGCTTGAAGTCGCGAACGAATACCCCTGCTCCCTTGCGAGACTCGACAAGCCCCTCGTTCTGCAAGACGCCCAGTGCCTGACGTGCAGTCATGCGGGCCACGTCGTATGTGGCCATGAGGTCGTTCTCTCCTGGTAGCCGATCACCGGGGCCGTACTCGCCGCCCTGGATCGCTTCCCTCAGCGCGTCGGCAATGCGCTGGTACTTGGGCTGGCGTCCGCTGCCCTGGGTGGCCATGTCATCCCTCCTTTCTTCTCTAGACAGCTTAGGCGTCCTCCCCAGGACGCAACCAATCGACTGGCCACGGTGACCGACCTGAAACATCTCTAGAGACGTGTTGACATTGCCTCTCTAGAGATGTTCTATGGAGTCATCTCTAGAGAGGTTGCTCAGCCGGAGCAACCCCGCGAACGAGGAGATGCTTCATGCCGTCTTTCAAGATCGACCTTTCGACCGCTGTGGTGTTCGTGGCGACCGCGCCGGAACCGAAGATGATCAACAAGAAGACCGGGGAGCGAGCTGTGGACCGGGAGACCGGTGCGGGCCTGTCCACGGTGGGTCTGCTGATCTCGGACGAGGGAGAGGGGAACCTCTACCAGGTGACCGTGCCCGAGACGGGCATCCCCGAGGGCCTGGTGCCGGGGACGCCGGTGCGGGTCGTCAGCCTGAAGGCGCGTGACTGGGAGAACGAGTTCAATGGCCAGAAGCGGCATGGAATCTCGTTCCGCGCGGTCGCGATCACGGCGGCCTGACCATGGCCGACCTGTCCCCCTGGCTGGAGCTGGGAACGGTGGCAGCCGGTGCCGGTGGGCTCGGTTACGCGAAGGACCGTGCGCCGCGCGTCTACTGGTCGGCGGTCGGGCTCCCGGTCACCTGGGGCCGGTTTATCTGGACGTACGGCTCGACGATGGAGGTGTGCGGGCTGACGGTGCAGCCGTCCAGCCTGCGGGCCTTCATGACCCGTAACGTCGCTCGCCGGGAGGTTCGGCCCGTGCCGCCGAAGGTTCGCCGGGTCCGCGCGACCTCGACGGGCCTGGTCGTCACGTTGCGTCTCCCAGCCGGGCTGGAACCGGCCGACCTGACCGCCTCCTCCGAGCGTCTGCGGCACGCCTGGGGTGTCCGCTCGGTGACCGTGGCGGAGACCAAGCCCGGCTTCGTCGAACTGCGGATGACCGGGTATGACGTGCTCAAGCGGGTCAAGATGCCGCGTTCGGCTCGCCCTCACGGGTTGGTGGTGCCGGTGGCGCTGCGCGAGGACGGCACGGTCTTCGAGCGGGATTACCGCAAGGTCCCGATGGCGCTGACCCTGGGCGCGAACTCCTCCGGCAAGTCCATGTATCAGCGCGTCCTGATCAAGGGGCTGGCGCAGTTGCCCGTGGGATTGATCGGCATCGACTGCAAACGCGGTGTCGAACAGAGCCGCTACGCGCCCCGTCTGTCTGCTCTGGTCACCACCCCGGATGACGCCTCGCGGCTGCTGGATGTGCTGGTGGGCGAGATGGAAGACCGCTTCGACCTGCTGGCTGAACACGGCGCGTCTGATCTCTGGGAGCTTCCGGACGATGTGCGGCCAGTGCCTCTGGTCGTCATCGTCGACGAGGTCGCGGAGCTGTTCTTGGTGACCTCCAGGAAGGAGGAGGAACGTCGGGACCGGTCGGTGATGCAACTGGTCCGACTCGCGCAGTTGGCCCGTGCGGTCGGGATCTTCCTGGAGGTGTGCGGGCAGCTCTTCGGCTCCGACCTGGGCAAGGGCGCGACCGCGCTTCGTGCTCAGCTCACGGGCCGGGTGGTGCACCGCGTCAACGACAAGCAGACGGGCGAGATGGGGCTGGGGGACATCGCGCCGGACGCGGTGGCCGCTGTGACCACGATTCCGCCGGACCGTCCGGGTGTGGCCGTGGCCGGGGACACTTCCGGCGGCTGGTCCCGCATCCGTACCCCGGAGACCACTCCGGCTGAGGCTGCGGCCGTGTGCCGCGAATTCGCCCACCTGACTCCGGAGTTGCCGTTCCTGGCCCCGTTCCGGCCGACTGTCCGCCCGGTGCCGGAGCCCGTACCGACGCTGGTCAACCCGCGCCCGGTCATCGAGTAACACCTCGCCTCGCACAGTCGGCGCGACCGCATCGCGCCAAGTCCCTACCCCCGCCATGCCGAAAACCGGAGAGGAGCACCACCGATGGCCGCACGTAGGACCGCCGCCAAGCGCCGGGTGAAGAAGTGCACGGCCTGCGACGGCAAGGGCGAGATCACCGAGACCGTTCGCGTCGGTCCCCGTAAAGGCCGCGCCACCGATCACCGGCAGACCGCCATGTGCGGCGAATGCTGGGGCTCCGGTGAAGCCACTGACTGACACCGCTCGGGGCTGGGCGGCCGGAGATCTCGTCCCTGCCCCCGCCCCGGCTCAACCCTCACGAAGGAGGTGAAGACCGTGCCCCGCTCGTTCCGCCCCGACGCCGTACTCGTCCAAGCCGTGATCGCCGGTGCCCTGTCCTTCGCCCACCTGCACGACCTCGCCGCAGCCGCCGGACAGGACGGCTGGAAGGCATGGGCCTACCCGATCAGCGTTGACCTGCTCCTGGTCGCCGCGTGGCGTCGGCTGCGCGCTGATGGCCCGTCGTGGCTGGCCTGGTGCTGGTTCCTGATCGCCCTCGTGGCCTCTCTCGGCGCCAACGTCGCCACCGCCGGGCTGCTCGACCTCGACGCCGTTCCGGCCTGGCTGCGCATCATCGTTGCCGCGTGGCCCGCGCTCGCCTTCCTCGGCGGCACGCTGCTCGTGCACTCGCCGAACCCGGCCGGGGACCGGGTGCCGGTTCCGCCGGCGCCCGCAGCCCCGGCCCCCGCGCCCGACCTTGACCCCGCCCCGGCTCCCGAACCTGAGCCTGAGCCGATTCTCCCGGCCGAGCCCGTTCCGGCGCTGCCCGAAGCCTCGGCCCCGGTCCTGCCCCCGGCGCTGGTCGACCACGCCCGCAAGTTCGCCACCGAGCACCGCGCCCGCACCGGCACCGATATCGACGCCGCCACCCTGCGCGCCCGCCTCGGCATCCCGGACGACCTCGCCGGGGCCCTCGTCGCCCAACTCGCCTGACAGACAAGGAGGTTCCACCGATGGCACGCCCGAACCGCTTCTACGACGTGATCCGCATCGGCCCCGTCAAGGTCGGCACGTTCAACAACGGCCGGGGCCAGACCAAGCACACCGCTGCCTGCACCGCACCCAAGTGCGGCTTCTCCACCGAGCACAACGACCGGTCGGCCGCCGAACTCGCCGCCCGCACCCACCGCTGCAAGGCCTGAGGGGAGATCGCCATGGACGTACCGCTCTGGCTCGCCCGGCTCGTCGTCGGATGGCTCGGCGTCAAGCTCGCCCGCCCGCCGTGGTGGCTGGTCGCCGTGCTCCTGGTCGGCGGCTACCTCGTCGCCGGAAGCTTCCTCGCCCCCGCCCTCGGCACCGTCCTCAAATAGAAGGGAACCGCCTCGTGTTCACGCCGAAGTACCCGCATCAGGACACCGCACCCCCGGTCACGGCCACCGCCCCGACCGCCCACGCCCCGGCGACCGTCCAGCCGTCGGCCCCGGCGCTGGTCGCCCCGGCCTCGAACCGGCCGACCGTCCAGCTCACCGGCGGCAGCGCGCTCGCCCTCGCCACCGGCGGCGGCGCCGTGGTCCTCGTCGTCGGAGCGGTCCTGGTCTCCATGCTCCTCGCGGTCGCCATCACGGCTACCTCGGTCGCCGTGTGCGCGGTCGTCCTGCGCTCCCTGTTGGCCTCCGAGAGCGGCAAGGGCCGGTGAGCGCCATGGACAAGCCCGCCGACCCGATCGTCTTCGGTCCCGAGTATGCGCCTGTGGGCGACCCGCATTCGTACCGCGCCGCACCCGTCTCGGTCACCTGCGACGAGCAGGCATCGGCCCTCTGGCTCTACCGCGCCGAAGCCGAGCAGGAGCGCCGCCGCGCGATCGACGCAGGATCCCGACTGGCCAACTGCTACGCCTGACGGCCCCCGGAGCGGCCTCGGTCGCCAAACTTCCGCCGCTCCGGGCGCCTGCACCCCTTCCAGATCCAACGACCCGAAAGGGAAGCCCCATCATGCCTCAGCACGCCCAAAACACGCCCGTCTGCCGTGACTGCGACGGCTTCGCCACCGCCGCGATCACCACCGGTGCCCGTCACCACGACGGCACCCGCGCCACCCTCCGCGTCGTCTGCCCCGTCTGCCAGGGCACCGGTCACGCCCACCCCGCCGCCCTCATGCGCACGGGGAGGTGATCGCGTGACCGACACCGCCACCCTGGCGGGTCTCGACCCGGCCACCCTCGCCGACGTGCTGAGGGTGGCCGGTTCGGCCGACTTCGACCGCTGGAAGGAACAGATCCGCCGTACGGGCGGCTGCTCCGACCCCATCCGCCTGATGGGCGGCACGAAGACGATCGACCCGACCACCAAGACGGTCCTGCACGCATACTCCACCGACACCGAGCCGGGCGGCATGCTCCGCGTCGCGTGCGGCAACCGCCGCGCTTCCCGCTGCCCGGCCTGCGCCTGGACCTACGCCGGAGACACCTACCACCTGATCCGCGCCGGACTCACCGGCGACCCCGCCAAGGGCACCCCCGCCACCGTCCGCGAACACCCCCGCGTCTTCGCCACCCTCACCGCCCCCTCGTTCGGCCCCGTCCACAACCGGCCCGGCAACCGGCCCTGCCGCTGCGGCCAACGCCACCCCGAGGACACGCCCGAACTCGGCACCCCCCTCGACCCAGCCTCGTACGACTACGCGGGCGCGGTGCTGTGGAACAACCACGCCTCCGACCTGTGGCGCTACTTCACGATCTACCTCCGCCGCGAGATCGCGAAGCGGGCCGGACTCACGCAGAAAGCCGCCCGCGAACAGTCCCGGCTCGCCTTCGGCAAAGTCGCGGAGTACCAAAAGCGCGGAGCCGTGCACTTCCACGCCGTGATCCGCTTCGACGGTCCGGAAGGGCCCGACACCCCACCCCCGCACTGGGCCAGCGTCGGCCTGCTTACCGACGCGATCCGCGCCGCCGCCGCCCGCGTCGCGGTCGACGTGCCCCCGGCCGGGGACCAACCGGCCCGCACGCTGCGCTGGGGCACCCAGCTCGACGTGCAGCCCATCGGCGCCTTCGGCAACGGCGAAGAGATCACCGAACAAGCGGTGGCCTCCTACGTCGCCAAGTACGCCACCAAAGCGGCCGAGACCACCGGCACCGTGGATCGCCGCGTCGGCAACAAGGAAGCACTTGCGCTCCTCGGCGTGCCCGATCACCCGCGTCGGCTGATCGAAGCCTGTCTCGACCTGCACGCGCTCTACCCCGAACGCAAGCTGCGCGACTGGGCTCACATGCTCGGCTTCCGGGGCCACTTCTCCACGAAGTCCCGTCGCTACTCCACCACCCTCGGCGCCCTCCGCCAGGTCCGCGCCGACTACCGAGCCGCCCAGCAACGCGCCGCCCTCGGTCTGCCCGACCCCGACGACACCCCGGAGGCAACCACGCTCACCCTCGCCCACTGGACCTACGCCGGACACGGCCACACCCCCGGCGAATCCTGGCTCGCCGCCAGCATCCATCGCGACATCCAACAGAGCCGCGAGATCGCCCGCGAAGAACGGCACAACCAACCCGACCCGGAAGGAGCCGCCGCATGACCACAGTGCCCCCTGATCTTCTGACCGTGCCGGACGTCATGGCGCGGCTCAAGCTCGGCAAGAGCAAGGTCTACGACCTGATCCGCACGAAGCGTCTCGCCTCCTTCACCGAGGGCCGCGCCCGTCGCATCCCCGAGACCGCCGTTCAGGAGTACATCCGCGCGCGGCTTGAGGAGGGCTCCTGATGGCCCGTCAGCGCAAGCGCAATCCCAACGGCTCTGGAACGGTCACCCTGCGCAAAGACGGCCGATACCAGGCAGCGGTGTACGTCCCTCAGCCGGACGGGACGGTGAAGCGGAAGTTCGCCTATGGCAAGACCTTCGACGAGTGCGACCGGAAGCGGCGCGAACTACTTGACCGTGCGAGCGGTGGCATCCCTACGCCCACGCGTGACATGACCTTGGGGCAGTGGTTCGACTACTGGCTAGAGGTGGTCGTGAAACCCAACCTCGCGGCGGAGAGCTATCGCGCGTACGAGACAGCCGTGCGCAACCATCTGCGCCCCCGACTGGGCTCCAAGGTCATGTTGAAGCTGGGTGTCAAAGAGCTGCGCGGGGTCATACAGCGGCTCGCAGAGGACAAGGGGGCCAAGACTGCTAAGCACTGCCTTCGGGTCCTCTCAGCGTCGCTGACGGCCGCGATGGTCGAAGACATCGGCCTTACTCGGAACGTGGCCAAGCTCGTGCATGTGCGGGCCACCACAGACAGTGGGAAGAGCTGGGACGCGGTCACGGTGCTTCGGTTCCTCGCCGCCGCCCGGCGCTACAGCGAGTACTACCCGGCGTTCCTGCTGCTCTGCCTGCTCGGGCTGAGGCGCGCTGAGCTGTGCGGCCTCCGGTGGGAGAACATCGACCTGGAGAACCGCGTTCTCTGGGTTGAGAAGCAGCGGCAGCGTACGAGTGCGGGCACGATCGATGTCGAACTCAAGACCGCGACGTCGAAAGCTCCCCTGCCCTTGCCTGCCCAATGCATCGCCCCGCTGCGTTGGACACGGATGCGTACCGCCTGGCTACGCGAGAGGGCGATCAGCAGGGGGAAACCCTGGTTCGAGGACCCGGAGAGGCACGTCTTCGTCACACGCACCGGCCGCCCGCTCCTGGCCGCGTCCCTCTACCTGATCATGCAACGCATCCTCAGGCTGTCCGACCTCGGGAAGATGAACCCCAAGGGACTCCGCAAGTCGTGCGGCACACTCCTTGTCCACCTCCGAGTGCATCCCAGGATCATCAAGGCAATCTTGCGGCACAGCCGGATCGCGACCACGCTCGACATCTACGCCGAAGCGCTCGACCCGGATGTGGTGGAGGCGGTGAGCCAACTCGACAGGCTGCTGCGGCAACCGGCCCGTATCCGCGAGTTGGAGGCCGACCGATCAGTCCCTGAGGCCGCTTGATGTAGCCGTTGGATGTCACGGCCCCGCTTCCTGCGAATCGGCGCAGGTGGCGGGGCCGTTCTCGTCGATCAGCGCGACATCATCCCATTAACTAAATCGTTACCCGGCGTGACCTGTCACACAGCTCCGCAAGCGCGTCAGCCGTCACGGGGGACACGGCCCCCTCCTCGGTGACGATCGCCGTCACCAGCTCGGGCGGCGTCACATCGAACGCCGGGTTGTACGCCTGCGTCCCCAGGGGCGCCACCGGAATTCCGCCTCCCGCCTCTGCTCCCGCCGCCGGCACCTGCGGTGCGGCGAACCCGGTCACCTCATGGCCCGCACGCTGCTCCACCTCGATGGACGCCCCGTCCGGGGTGTCCGGATCCACCGTCGTCACCGGCGCCACCACGATGAACGGCACATGGTGGTACCGGGCAAGGACCGCGAGCGGATACGTCCCGACTTTGTTCGCCACCGAGCCGTCGGCGGCGATCCGGTCGGCCCCCACCAGCACCGCGTCCACCTCTCCGGACGCGAACAGCGACCCCGCGGCATTGTCCGTGAGCAAGGTGTACGCCATTCCGCTGCGCGCCGCCTCGTACGCCGTCAGCCGGGCACCCTGCAGCAACGGTCGCGTCTCGTCCACCCACAGCCGACGCAGCCGCCCCGACCGGTGCGCCGCGAGCGCCACCGCGAACGCCGTGCCCTCCCCGCCCGACACCAACGACCCGGTGTTGCAGTGCGTGAGCACCCGGTGGCCGCCGCCCGGCAGCAGCTCGTCGAGCAGCGCCAGTCCGTGCGCGGCCATCCGTGCGCTGGCCTCGGCGTCCTCCCGGTGCAGCGCCCGCGCCGCGGCGAGGGCTGCCTCGGCGGCCTGTTCCCGGTCGCCCGTCCGGCCGAGCGCCGCCTGGTACGCGGCCCGTGCCCGGCGCACCCCCACGGCGAGGTTCACCGCCGTGGGCCGGGCGCCCGCGAGCGCCTCGGCGGCGGCCTCCACGTCGAAGCCCCGCGCGGCGGCGAGCGCGACCCCGTACGCCCCGGCGATCCCCAACAGCGGTGCCCCGCGCACAGCGAGCGAACGGATCGCTTCCACCAGCGCGGGTGCGTCCGTGCACACCAGCTCGACCTCCTCGGCCGGCAGCCTCGTCTGGTCCAGGAGGACCAGGACGGGGCCTTCGGGTGGCTCGTCCCAGCGGATCGCGGGTATCCCGGTCGGCCGGACGTCGTCGCCTGATTGCGCGTGCTGATCAGCCATGCGGCCAGTCTGCCCCGTATCCGGCGGACAATTGAAGGTGCGCAGCCCTCACGGCCCCCGGTCACTTCTCGGACACCGCGTGGCACGATGGGCGCCAACCTGCCGCCGCGACCGCGGACGAGCACCGTGAAGGAGCGACGATGAAGGACACTCCGGGCTGGGCCTCGCCCGGACCGGCCCCCTCGGACGGCGACAAGCCGGACCAGCAGGGTGCCGCGCAGCCTGCGGACCAGAGCGGCTCCGACCAGCCGCAGCCGCCGTCCAAGTGGTCCAAGGAGCAGCCTCCGCCCGCCCCGTGGAGCAATCCGAGCCCTCAGGCCCCCGGCCAGGCCCCGCCACCGCCCCAGCCCGGCCCGGGCTGGGGCGGCCAACCCGGGCACCCCGGCCAGCCGCACCCCGGCGGCCCCTACCCCGGCCCCGGCTACGGCCCCCCAGGGGGCCACGGCGCCCCCGGCGGCCACCCCGGCTACGGGGCACCCGGCTACGGCGCACCCGGTTACGGCGCTCCCGGCTGGGGCGGCGGTTGGGGCGGTCCTCCGCCTGCGGCCAAGCCCGGTGTGATCCCGCTGCGCCCGCTGGGCGTCGGCGAGATCCTCGACGGCGCGGTCTCCACGATGCGCACCCACTGGCGCACGGTCCTCGGCATCTCCCTGACCGTCGCGGTCGTCACCCAGATCGCGGTCATCCTGCTCCAGGGCCTCGTTCTCAACGACACCACAAACTCGGACGTCCTCAACGACCCCACCGCCACGCCCGGCGAGCTGACCGAGGCCCTCGGCGAGACCCTGCTGAGCACCGCCGTCGTCCTGCTGATCTCGCTGCTGGGCACCATCGTCGCGACGGCCCTGCTGACGACCGTGACCAGCCGCGCCGTGCTCGGCAAGTCGGTGACCACCGCCGAGGCCTGGCGGGACGCCCGCCCGCAGCTGCTGAAGCTGTTCGGCCTGACCCTCCTGCTGCCGCTGGTCGCCAGCCTGATCATTGCCGTGGGCACCCTGCCCGGCATCCTCGTCGCCGTCGCGGGCGGCGGCGGTGCGGGCGCGTTCCTCGCCGTCATCGGCGGCATCGGCGGCTTCGTCGTCGCCGTATGGCTGATGGTCCGCTTCTCGCTCGCCTCGCCCGCGCTGATGCTGGAGAAGCAGGGCGTCTTCAAGTCGATGAGCCGCTCGATCAAGCTGGTCCGCGGCTCCTGGTGGCGGGTCTGCGGCATCCAGCTGCTCGCCGCGATCATCGCCAACGTGATCGCGTCCATCATCGTGATCCCGTTCTCGTTCGCGGCCACGGCCCTGGACGGGGACGGCATCTCCGGCCTGCTCTCCGGCAGCACCGACCTCGGCTGGACGTACCTCGTCGTCAGCGGCGTAGGCGCGGTGATCGGGTCCACCCTGACCTTCCCGATCAGCGCCGGCGTCACCGTGCTCCTCTACATCGACCAGCGCATCCGCCGCGAGGCCCTCGACCTCGAACTGGCCCGCGCCGCCGGCATCCAGGACTACGGCGGCGACGCCCGCGGCACCACCCCGGGGAGCTGATGCGGTGAGACTGTCGGGGGGAGTTCTGACCGTCGTACCGGTTTCGTGGCGCTCGGCCGACGAACCACCGGTCACCCTGCCACGCGACCCCGCGCGGGAGGCGGCCAAGGACGAGCTGTCCAAGCGGATGTACCACGAGAACGACCCCAGCTGGTACGAGCGCGCCATGGACGCCTTCTGGGAGTGGCTCGACAAAGTGTTCGGCGCCGCCTCCGCCGCCACCCCGGGCGGCGCGCTCGGCCTCGCCGTCATCGTCCTGGCCGTGCTGGCGCTCATCGGCGCCCTGTGGTGGCGCCTCGGCACCCCGCGCCGCACCCCCACGTCGTCCGCCACGCTCTTCGACGACCGCCCCCGCAGCGCCGCCGAACACCGCGCCGCCGCCGAGGCACAGGCCGCCCAGGGCCACTGGAACCAGGCCGTCCAGGAACGCATGCGTGCTGTCGTCCGCTCCCTGGAGGAACGCGCCCTGCTCGACATACGCCCCGGCCGCACCGCCGACGAAGCGGCCTCCGAAGCAGGCCGGGTACTCCCCGTCCACGCCGACCGACTGCGCGCCGTCGCCCGGGACTTCGACGACGTCACATACGGTGGCCGGTCCGCCGCTGAAGGAACGTACCGCCGGCTCGCCGCCCTCGACGACGAGGTCGAGCATGCCAGGCCGACACTGGCCAACAGCGTCCTGAGCACGGCGAGCACAGCCCACAGCACCCGCCAGGGAGCCGCCGAATGACCACCGAGGCCACGCTCCCGTCCACCTCGGCCTCGCCCACCGCCCGCCAGGTGTGGACCCGCGCGCGCGGTGTCGTCATCGCGATGGTGTTTCTCCTGGCGGCGGCCGTAGTGATCGCCGTGATCCGCTCCGGCGACGCCCACGGCCGCCTCGACCCACGCTCGGCCGACCCCCAGGGCAGCCGGGCCGTCGCCGAACTCCTCGACGACCGGGGCGTGTCCACCCGCGTGGTCACCACCCTCGACGAAGCGAGCGCCGCGGCCGACGCCGACACCACCCTCCTGATCGCCGTCCCGGACCTGCTGACCGACTCCCAGCAGAGCCGCCTCCACACGGCGACCGAAGCCTCCGGCGGCCGGACGGTCCTCGTCGCCCCCGACACCCCGTCCGTGGCCACGCTCGCCCCCGGAGTCACCGCCGACCCGGTCCTCAGCCTCGACTCCACGCTCACGCCCCGCTGCGACCTGCCCGCCGCCCGGCGCGCGGGCAGCGCCGACCTCGGCGGCATCCGCTACCGCGTCACCGCCCCCGACGCCGACACCTGCTACCCCGAGCACGGCAGGCCCACCCTGGTGCGCCTCCCGGCACCCGAAGGGGACGGCGACACCGTCGTGCTCGGCGCCCCCGACATCCTCTACAACGACCGCCTCGACGAGCAGGGCAACGCCTCCCTCGCCCTCCAACTCCTCGGCTCCCGCCCCCATCTGGTCTGGTACCTCCCCTCGCTCTCCGACGACTCTGCGGCCGACGCCGACCGCAGCTTCTTCGACCTGGTCCCCTCCGGCTGGCTCTGGGGCACCCTGCAGCTCTTCATCGCCGCAGCCCTCGCCGCCCTCTGGCGGGCACGCCGACTCGGCCCCCTGGTACCCGAGAAACTCCCCGTCGCGATCCGCGCCTCCGAAACCGTCGAAGGCCGCGCCCGCCTCTACCGCAAGGCGGGCGCCCGTGACCGCGCAGCCGCCGCTCTTCGCTCCACCACCCGCACGCGCCTCGCCCCCCTCGTAGGTGTCCCCGTCTCCCGGGCGCACACGCCCGAGGCCCTGCTCCCCGCCCTGTCCACCCACCTCCGCGGCGACGGACAGGCCCTGCACACCCTCCTCTTCGGCCCGCCACCCGGCGACGACGCAGCCCTCATCGCACTCACCGACCAACTCGACGCCCTCGAAAGAGAGGTACGCCGTCCATGATGGACCCGACCACTGACAACGCCGGGAACTCCGGGGACCAGGGCGCCGCCCGCGCCTCCCTGGAGGCCCTGCGCGCCGAGATCGCCAAAGCCGTGGTCGGCCAGGACCCCGCCGTGACCGGCCTCGTCGTCGCCCTCCTCTGCCGCGGACACGTCCTACTGGAAGGAGTCCCCGGAGTCGCCAAAACGCTGCTCGTCCGCGCCCTGGCGGCAGCGCTCGAACTCGACACCAAGCGCGTCCAGTTCACCCCGGACCTCATGCCGAGCGACGTCACCGGCTCCCTCGTCTACGACACCCGCACCGCCGAGTTCTCCTTCCAGCCGGGCCCGGTCTTCACCAATCTCCTCCTCGCCGACGAGATCAACCGCACGCCGCCCAAGACCCAATCGTCCCTCCTCGAAGCGATGGAGGAACGCCAGGTCACAGTCGACGGCACTCCCCGTCCGCTCCCGGAGCCGTTCCTGGTCGCCGCGACCCAGAACCCTGTCGAGTACGAGGGCACGTACCCCCTCCCCGAGGCACAACTGGACCGTTTCCTCCTCAAACTGACGGTTCCGCTCCCCTCCCGCCAGGACGAGATCAACGTGCTCACCCGCCACGCCGAGGGCTTCAACCCACGCGACCTGCGCGCCGCCGGCGTACGCCCCGTCGCGAACGCCGCCGACCTCGAAGCCGCACGCGCCGCCGTCGCCAAGACGACGGTCTCCCCCGAGATCACCGCCTACGTGGTCGACATCTGCCGCGCCACCCGCGAATCACCGTCCCTCACCCTCGGTGTCTCCCCCCGAGGCGCCACCGCCCTCCTCGCGGCCTCCCGCGCCTGGGCCTGGCTGACGGGCCGCGACTACGTCATCCCCGACGACGTCAAGGCACTCGCCCTCCCGACCCTCCGCCACCGCGTCCAACTCCGCCCGGAGGCCGAAATGGAAGGCGTGACGGCCGACTCGGTCATCAACGCGATCCTCGCCCACGTCCCCGTCCCCCGCTGATGGCTCCCACCGGACGCGCCGCACTTCTGGCGGCCCTAGGCACCCTCCCCATCGGCATCTGGGAACCCAGCTGGACGGGCATCCTCGCCGTGAACGCACCCCTGGCTCTGGCGTGCGCCTGCGACTACGCCCTCGCCGCCCCAGTGCGCCGCCTGAGCCTCACGCGCTCCGGCGACACCTCCGCACGCCTGGGCGAAACCGCGGACGTCACCCTCACGGTCACCAACCCCTCCAATCGCCCCCTACGCGCCCACCTTCGCGACGCCTGGCCCCCCAGCAGCTGGCTGCCGGGCACCGAGGTCGCCGCCTCCCGCCACCGCCTCACGGTCCCCGCAGGCGAACGCCGACGCGTCACCACCCGGCTCCGCCCCACCCGCAGAGGCGACCGCCAAGCCGACAAGGTCACGATCCGCTCGTATGGCCCCCTAGGTCTCTTCGCCCGCCAGGCCGGCCACAAGGTCCCCTGGACCGTACGCGTGCTCCCGCCGTTCACCAGCCGCAAGCACCTGCCGTCCAAACTGGCCCGTTTGCGCGAACTCGACGGCCGCACCAGCGTCCTCACCCGAGGCGAGGGCACGGAGTTCGACAGCCTCCGCGAGTACATCCCCGGCGACGACACCCGCTCCATCGACTGGCGCGCCACGGCCCGCCAGTCCTCGGTAGCGGTACGCACCTGGCGCCCCGAACGCGACCGCCACATCCTGCTGGTCCTGGACACCGGCCGAACCTCCGCGGGCCGCGTGGGCGACGCCCCCCGCCTCGACGCCTCCATGGACGCGGCTCTCCTCCTGGCCGCCCTGGCCTCCCGCGCCGGCGACCGCGTGGACCTCCTGGCCTACGACCGCCGCGTCCGCGCCCTCGTCCAGGGCCGCTCAGCCAGCGACGTCCTCCCGTCCCTGGTCAACGCGATGGCCACCCTCGAACCGGAACTCATCGAGACGGACGCCCGAGGCCTCACGGCCACAGCACTCCGTACCGCCTCCCGCCGCACCCTGATCGTCCTCCTCACCACCCTCGACGCGGCCCCCATCGAACAGGGCCTCCTCCCCGTCCTCTCCCGCCTCACCCAACGCCATACGGTCCTGCTGGCCTCGGTCGCGGACCCATACATCGCCCGCATGGCCACCTCCCGAGGCAGCACGGAGGCCGTCTACGACGCCGCGGCAGCAGCCCAGGCCCAAGCAGATCGCCACCGCACCGCCGAGCAACTCCGCCGCCATGGAGTCACAGTCGTCGACGCGACTCCGGACGATTTGCCGCCGGCTCTGGCGGATGCGTATCTGGCCCTGAAGGCTGCGGGACGCCTTTGATTCTCCGCGTTGAGACCAACAACCCAGAAAACAACAACCCAGAAAGGGGGAGGGGGAAGTCCTCCAAACGCAAAAAGGCCCACACCATTTCTGGTGTGGGCCTTTCGCACTATTTGTTCGGCGGTGTCCTACTCTCCCACAGGGTCCCCCCTGCAGTACCATCGGCGCTGTAAGGCTTAGCTTCCGGGTTCGGAATGTAACCGGGCGTTTCCCTCACGCTATAACCACCGAAACACTATGAAACTGTCAACACCCGCACCGCCACCACACGGGCAACGGGGTCGTTCGTGGTTTCAGAACCAACACAGTGGACGCGAGCAACTGAGGACAAGCCCTCGGCCTATTAGTACCGGTCACCTCCACACGTTACCGTGCTTCCAGATCCGGCCTATCAACCCAGTCGTCTACTGGGAGCCTTACCCCATCAAGTGGGTGGGAGTCCTCATCTCGAAGCAGGCTTCCCGCTTAGATGCTTTCAGCGGTTATCCCTCCCGAACGTAGCCAACCAGCCATGCCCTTGGCAGAACAACTGGCACACCAGAGGTTCGTCCGTCCCGGTCCTCTCGTACTAGGGACAGCCCTTCTCAAGACTCCTACGCGCACAGCGGATAGGGACCGAACTGTCTCACGACGTTCTAAACCCAGCTCGCGTACCGCTTTAATGGGCGAACAGCCCAACCCTTGGGACCGACTCCAGCCCCAGGATGCGACGAGCCGACATCGAGGTGCCAAACCATCCCGTCGATATGGACTCTTGGGGAAGATCAGCCTGTTATCCCCGGGGTACCTTTTATCCGTTGAGCGACGGCGCTTCCACAAGCCACCGCCGGATCACTAGTCCCGACTTTCGTCCCTGCTCGACCCGTCGGTCTCACAGTCAAGCTCCCTTGTGCACTTACACTCACCACCTGATTGCCAACCAGGCTGAGGGAACCTTTGGGCGCCTCCGTTACCCTTTGGGAGGCAACCGCCCCAGTTAAACTACCCATCAGACACTGTCCCCGATCCGGATCACGGACCCGGGTTAGACATCCAGCACGACCAGACTGGTATTTCAACGACGACTCCCACCGAACTGGCGTCCGATGCTCACAGTCTCCCAGCTATCCTACACAAGCCGAACCGAACACCAATATCAAACTGTAGTAAAGGTCCCGGGGTCTTTCCGTCCTGCTGCGCGAAACGAGCATCTTTACTCGTAGTGCAATTTCACCGGGCCTATGGTTGAGACAGTCGAGAAGTCGTTACGCCATTCGTGCAGGTCGGAACTTACCCGACAAGGAATTTCGCTACCTTAGGATGGTTATAGTTACCACCGCCGTTTACTGGCGCTTAAGTTCTCAGCTTCGCCACCCCGAAGAATGACTAACCGGTCCCCTTAACGTTCCAGCACCGGGCAGGCGTCAGTCCGTATACATCGCCTTACGGCTTCGCACGGACCTGTGTTTTTAGTAAACAGTCGCTTCTCGCTGGTCTCTGCGGCCACCCCCAGCTCAGGATGTAAAACCCATCACCGGGTGTGGCCCCCCTTCTCCCGAAGTTACGGGGGCATTTTGCCGAGTTCCTTAACCATAGTTCACCCGAACGCCTCGGTATTCTCTACCAGACCACCTGAGTCGGTTTAGGGTACGGGCCGCCATGAAACTCGCTAGAGGCTTTTCTCGACAGCATAGGATCATCCACTTCACCACAATCGGCTCGGCATCAGGTCTCAGCCACACGCACGACGGATTTACCTATCGCACGGCCTACACCCTTACCCCGGGACAACCACCGCCCGGGATGGACTACCTTCCTGCGTCACCCCATCACTCACCTACTAACCGCTTGGACCGGCGGCTCCACCACTCCCCTCAACTCCGAAGAGATCAGGGCGGCTTCACGGCCTTAGCATCACGATGCTCGATGTTTGACGCTTCACAGCGGGTACCGGAATATCAACCGGTTATCCATCGACTACGCCTGTCGGCCTCGCCTTAGGTCCCGACTTACCCTGGGCAGATCAGCTTGACCCAGGAACCCTTGGTCAATCGGCGCAAACGTTTCTCACGTTTGTATCGCTACTCATGCCTGCATTCTCACTCGTCAACCGTCCACAACTACCTTCCGGTGCTGCTTCACCCGGCAGACGACGCTCCCCTACCCATCCCAGCAGGCGTTGGCCCTCACACTGGAATGACACGACTTCGGCGGTACGCTTGAGCCCCGCTACATTGTCGGCGCGGAATCACTAGACCAGTGAGCTATTACGCACTCTTTCAAGGGTGGCTGCTTCTAAGCCAACCTCCTGGTTGTCTCTGCGACTCCACATCCTTTCCCACTTAGCGTACGCTTAGGGGCCTTAGTCGATGCTCTGGGCTGTTTCCCTCTCGACCATGGAGCTTATCCCCCACAGTCTCACTGCCGCGCTCTCACTTACCGGCATTCGGAGTTTGGCTAAGGTCAGTAACCCGGTAGGGCCCATCGCCTATCCAGTGCTCTACCTCCGGCAAGAAACACACGACGCTGCACCTAAATGCATTTCGGGGAGAACCAGCTATCACGGAGTTTGATTGGCCTTTCACCCCTAACCACAGGTCATCCCCCAGGTTTTCAACCCTGGTGGGTTCGGTCCTCCACGAAGTCTTACCTCCGCTTCAACCTGCCCATGGCTAGATCACTCCGCTTCGGGTCTTGAGCGCGCTACTACACCGCCCTGTTCGGACTCGCTTTCGCTACGGCTACCCCACCCGGGTTAACCTCGCAACACACCGCAAACTCGCAGGCTCATTCTTCAAAAGGCACGCAGTCACGAGATGAAAGCAAGCTTCCATCCGACGCTCCCACGGCTTGTAGGCACACGGTTTCAGGTACTATTTCACTCCCCTCCCGGGGTACTTTTCACCATTCCCTCACGGTACTATCCGCTATCGGTCACCAGGGAATATTTAGGCTTAGCGGGTGGTCCCGCCAGATTCACACGGGATTTCTCGGGCCCCGTGCTACTTGGGTGTCTCTCCAACGAGCCGTACAGATTTCAGCTACGGGGGTCTTACCCTCTACGCCGGACCTTTCGCATGTCCTTCGCCTATCCATACGGTTTCTGACTCGTCCC
Source organism: Streptomyces ipomoeae 91-03 (assembly GCF_000317595.1). Classification (GTDB taxonomy): domain Bacteria; phylum Actinomycetota; class Actinomycetes; order Streptomycetales; family Streptomycetaceae; genus Streptomyces; species Streptomyces ipomoeae. The sequence continues at coordinate 18,682 of NZ_AEJC01000616.1, forward strand.
ACGGCCGGCAGACCGTGAAAAAGAGATCCCACAACCCCCACGACGCAACCCCTGCCGGGTCTCACACGCCATAGGTTTGGCCTCATCCAGTTTCGCTCGCCACTACTCCCGGAATCACGGTTGTTTTCTCTTCCTGCGGGTACTAAGATGTTTCACTTCCCCGCGTTCCCTCCACTTGCCCTATGTGTTCAGGCAAGGGTGACAGCCCATGACGACTGCCGGGTTTCCCCATTCGGACACCCCCGGATCAAAGCCTGGTTGACGACTCCCCGGGGCCTATCGCGGCCTCCCACGTCCTTCATCGGTTCCTGGTGCCAAGGCATCCACCGTGCGCCCTTAAAAACTTGGCCACAGATGCTCGCGTCCACTGTGCAGTTCTCAAACAACGACCAACCACCCGTCACACACCACATCACGCGGCGCTGCACCGGGGCCGGCATCGTGAAGGGCGAGCAACGCTCGCACCCTCAGACACCCAACAGCGTGCCCGGCACGGTCAGCCGACCAGATCAGCGTTCCACGCCCCCAGCAGGGGCAGTACTAGCGCCTGGTCCGTCCCGACCGTGCCGAATAATCAACGTTCCACCCATGAGCTGACCACCGCCAGACATTCGCTGGCGTAGTGGCTCTGACTGCCTCGCGGCAGCTAGATGCTCCTTAGAAAGGAGGTGATCCAGCCGCACCTTCCGGTACGGCTACCTTGTTACGACTTCGTCCCAATCGCCAGTCCCACCTTCGACAGCTCCCTCCCGCAAGGGGTTGGGCCACCGGCTTCGGGTGTTACCGACTTTCGTGACGTGACGGGCGGTGTGTACAAGGCCCGGGAACGTATTCACCGCAGCACTGCTGATCTGCGATTACTAGCAACTCCGACTTCATGGGGTCGAGTTGCAGACCCCAATCCGAACTGAGACAGGCTTTTTGAGATTCGCTCCGCCTCACGGCTTCGCAGCTCATTGTACCTGCCATTGTAGCACGTGTGCAGCCCAAGACATAAGGGGCATGATGACTTGACGTCGTCCCCACCTTCCTCCGAGTTGACCCCGGCAGTCTCCTGTGAGTCCCCACCACCCCGAAGGGCGTGCTGGCAACACAGAACAAGGGTTGCGCTCGTTGCGGGACTTAACCCAACATCTCACGACACGAGCTGACGACAGCCATGCACCACCTGTACACCGACCACAAGGGGGACCCTGTCTCCAGGGTTTTCCGGCGTATGTCAAGCCTTGGTAAGGTTCTTCGCGTTGCGTCGAATTAAGCCACATGCTCCGCTGCTTGTGCGGGCCCCCGTCAATTCCTTTGAGTTTTAGCCTTGCGGCCGTACTCCCCAGGCGGGGAACTTAATGCGTTAGCTGCGGCACCGACGACGTGGAATGTCGCCAACACCTAGTTCCCACCGTTTACGGCGTGGACTACCAGGGTATCTAATCCTGTTCGCTCCCCACGCTTTCGCTCCTCAGCGTCAGTAATGGCCCAGAGATCCGCCTTCGCCACCGGTGTTCCTCCTGATATCTGCGCATTTCACCGCTACACCAGGAATTCCGATCTCCCCTACCACACTCCAGTCTGCCCGTATCGAATGCAGACCCGGGGTTAAGCCCCGGGCTTTCACATCCGACGCGACAGACCGCCTACGAGCTCTTTACGCCCAATAATTCCGGACAACGCTCGCGCCCTACGTATTACCGCGGCTGCTGGCACGTAGTTAGCCGGCGCTTCTTCTGCAGGTACCGTCACTTGCGCTTCTTCCCTGCTGAAAGAGGTTTACAACCCGAAGGCCGTCATCCCTCACGCGGCGTCGCTGCATCAGGCTTGCGCCCATTGTGCAATATTCCCCACTGCTGCCTCCCGTAGGAGTCTGGGCCGTGTCTCAGTCCCAGTGTGGCCGGTCGCCCTCTCAGGCCGGCTACCCGTCGTCGCCTTGGTGAGCCGTTACCTCACCAACAAGCTGATAGGCCGCGGGCTCATCCTTCACCGCCGGAGCTTTCCACGCACATCGGATGCCCGAGCGCGTCGTATCCGGTATTAGACCCCGTTTCCAGGGCTTGTCCCAGAGTGAAGGGCAGATTGCCCACGTGTTACTCACCCGTTCGCCACTAATCCCCACCGAAGCGGTTCATCGTTCGACTTGCATGTGTTAAGCACGCCGCCAGCGTTCGTCCTGAGCCAGGATCAAACTCTCCGTGAATGTGTACCGGTAATCCGGTGCGCACACACGAGAGCGGAACCACCGGAGGAATGATCCGATGGTTCACAGCGTCCTCGCTGTGTTTGTTTCAAAGGAACCTCGACCACCGGAAATGTTTCCGGCAGACGGGGTATCAACATATCTGGCGTTGATTTTTGGCACGCTGTTGAGTTCTCAAGGAACGGACGCTTCCTTCGTACTCGCCCGAGCCGTTTCTCTCGAGCTTTCCTCCGGGCGCTTCCCTTCGGTGTTTCCAACCTTACCAGATCCGTTTTCCGTTCCGTTTCCGGTCGGAATTCATTTCCGGTGGCCGTTGGAGGGCCTTTGCCTATTCGGTTGCCTTGCGGCTCCCTTTCGGCTAGTTCGACTTTATCAGAAGCTTTTGGCCGGGCTGACCGACCGCTCGTTCTGAATCATCGGAGGGGGCTCACTCACCGAATCGCCATCATGGCGTTTCGCGAGGAGCCGATAGAGACGCACCGTCACCCTGGGGTATGTCCACCTCTAGGCAACTGTTTGAATCTACCTCCCCGCAGGCGCCGTGTCAACGACTCTTGCGGGGCGAAGAGGAGACTAACAGCTCTGCGGGAGTGTCCGCACATCAGGCTGCGGTGGGGACCGCGGCGCTGCGTTCCTGCTCCTCGACGTCACCCGTGTCGCCGGCCCGCGCGGCACGTCCGCCCAGGATGTAGACGTACGCGAGGAAGGCGAGCTCGGCGAGGACGCCGATGGCGATGCGGGCCCAGGTGGGCAGGCCGGAGGGGGTGACGAAACCTTCGATGGCGCCGGAGATGAAGAGGACCAGGGCCAGGCCTATCGCCATGCCCAGGGCGGCTCGTCCCTCCTCGGCCAGGGCCGAGCGGCGGGAGCGCGGGCCGGGATCGATGAGAGTCCAGCCGAGGCGTAGGCCCGTACCGGCGGCGACGAAGACGGCGGTCAGCTCCAGGAGACCGTGCGGAAGGATCAGGCCGAGGAAGACGTCGAGGCGGCCGGCCGAGGACATCAGACCGATGCCGACGCCCAGGTTGAGCATGTTCAGGAAGAGGATCCAGAGGACCGGCAGGCCCAGGAAGATGCCCAGGACCAGGCACATCGCGGCGGCCTGGGCGTTGTTCGTCCACACCTGGGCGGCGAAGGAGGCGGCGGGATGGCTGGAGTAGTACGTCTCGTACTGGCCGCCGGGGCGGGTCATCTCCCGCAGTTGGTCGGGGGCGGCGATGGTGGCCTGGACTTCCGGGTGCGTGGCTATCCACCAGCCCAGGACGATCGCCACGAGGGTGGAGAGGAGGGCGGTGGGGACCCACCAGTGGCGTGAGCGGTAGACCGCGGCGGGGAATCCGTGGGTCAGGAAGCGGGTGACGTCGCGCCAGGAGGCGCGGCGGGTGCCGGTCACGGCACTGCGCGCGCGGGCGACGAGTTGGCTGAGGCGGCCGGTGAGCTGGGGGTCCGGGGCGCTGGACTGGATCTGCGAGAGGTGGGTGGCGGTGCGTTGGTAGAGGGCGACGAGTTCGTCGACCTCGGCGCCGTTGAGGCGGCGCTGGCGGCGGAGGAGGGCGTCGAGACGGTCCCACTCGGCGCGATGGGCGGACACGAAGACATCGAGGTCCATCGGGTGTGCTGCTCCTCGTCCCTCTCGTACTGCGTGTCAGCTTGTCGTACAGGTCGTACTGCGGCGCGTGTCCTCAGCTTGGCAGACTGGCCACTCTCGGGGCAGGTCAGGGGATGAAACCGGAAGGACTACGGGTGTGAGTGAGCTAGTGACGGGCGAGGCGGTGGCGCTGGAGCTGCGTCCCGCGAAGCTGCCGAGCCGGGCGCTGGCCGTGTTGCTCGACCTGATCGTGGCCATGGTCGTCTACATCCTGGTGACCGTGGTCCTGGCCATCACGACGGCCAGTCTCGACGAGGCCGCGCAGATGGCCATAGCCATCGCGAGCTTCCTGCTTCTGCTGGTGGGCGGGCCGATCGCGGTGGAGACGCTGAGTCATGGGCGTTCGCTGGGAAAGCTGGCGTTCGGGCTGCGGGTGGTGCGGGACGACGGTGGGCCGATCCGGTTCCGGCACGCGCTGGTGCGCGGTGCGGTGGGAGTCGTCGAGATTCTGATGACGTTCGGGGTCGTCGCCTGCATAGCCTCGCTCGTGTCGGCGCGCGGGCGGCGGCTGGGTGATGTGTTCGCGGGCACGTTGGTCGTGCGGGAGCGGGTGCCGAGCGGGCAGACGCCGTTCGTGCCTCCGCCGCCGTACTGGCTCGTGGGGCGGTTCTCCGGGCTCGATCTCTCGGCGGTTCCGGACGGGCTGTGGCTGGCCATTCGCCAGTACCTGACGCGGATGCGTCAGCTGGATCCGCATGTGGGTGCGGCGATGGCGGAACGTCTCGCCTCCGATCTGGCGGCGCATACGGGGACTCCGGCGCCGTACGGGGTGCCGGCGGGCGCCTATCTGGCGGCCGTGGTGCATGAGCGGCAGGCGCGGGAGGCTCGACGGGCGTTCGGGGGTGCGGCCGGTGCCGGTGGGGTGTCAGGAGCTCCGGTTGCGCCGGGCGCCGCCGGACATATCGTGCCGGGTGCGCCGGTCGGTGGTCCGGGGTGGAGTGGGCCGGTTCCGCAGCCTCCGGTGGCCTCGGGGTACGCGCCGCCCGGAGGGTTTGCCGGCCAGGCCCCGGGTGCGGGTACGCCAGGGTACGCAGCGCCTGCGGGAGCCGTCGGGGCGGCACCCGGTGTGGGGACGGGCAGGGCGCCGGGGGCGTCCGAGTCGTCGCAGGAGCCTTCGGTCGAGCGGCCGGGGAGCGGGTTCGCGCCGCCTGCGTGAGGCCCTCGGGGCCGGGGCCCGATGAATGTCGCGTCAGGTGAAGGTCGACGGCGGTGATTCGAGGTGTTCCAGCTCGATGCCGGGTGCCGCGAGGACGACGTCGCCTGAGATGTGAACGGTGTGCTGCTCGCCCGTGTCCAGGGCTGTGACCTGGTATTCGTCCACGGTCAGGGGGCCGTTGTCAGTGGCGTGTGCTTCTCTTGCGATCAGGGCCCAGGACTGGTCCACGGTGCGCGGGGCGAGGACCGGGTCGGTGAAGGCCACGAGGCGTACGCGGGTGGCGGGCGCGGAGGGGGTGAGGCGCAGGAGACGGGCTGTGGCGATGAGGAACGCCGGTGAGGTGCCGGTGAAGGCGTGGGCGCGGACATTGCCTTCGGTGGCATGCGTACCGGTGGGGTTGGTGCGGACCCAGGTGACGCCGTCGAGGGCGGCGCCCCGGACCTGCCAGCTCGCGGCGTGGAGTTCGAGGCGGATGGGGCGGCCGAGTTCGTCGAGGGCGAGGTCGACGGAGCCGGCGTGGTCGCCGGAGGGGGTGGTCAGTTGGGAGACATAGCGCCAGCCGGAGGGGCCGGGCGCGCAGTGGAAGTGTTCTTCGGCGAGGAGGGTGTGGTCGTGCGGGTCGTGAAGCGAATACCGGCCGCGGGGCATGGGCGTCCTGGGTCTTGACGGGCTGGTCCGGCCGACGGGCGGGTCATGGGGCCGAACGGTCAGGCCCCCGGCACGGGGGTGCGGGGGCCTGACCGGGAGCTGCCGCGGGAGCGCGTCAGCGCACCGACGCGCTCAGCGTGTGCAGCGCCACTGGTTCGTGTACGGCCGTGCCGCGGGCGCGCGTACGCAGGTCGGCGCCGACCTGCGTACGGGTGCCACGGTCACGGTGTCATGCGTGATCAGTAGCGGTAGTGGTCCGGCTTGTACGGGCCCTCGACCTGCACGCCGATGTACGCGGCCTGCTCGGGGCGGAGCGTCGTGAGCTTCACGCCGAGTGCGTCGAGGTGGAGGCGGGCGACCTTCTCGTCGAGGTGCTTGGGCAGCGTGTAGACGCCGGTCGGGTATGCGTCGGGCTTGGTGAACAGCTCGATCTGGGCCAGGGTCTGGTCCGCGAAGGAGTTGGACATCACGAACGACGGGTGGCCGGTGGCGTTGCCCAGGTTCAGCAGGCGGCCCTCGGAGAGGACGATGATCACCTTGCCGTCGGGGAAGGTCCAGGTGTGGACCTGCGGCTTGACCTCGTCCTTGACGATGCCGGGGACCTTGGCGAGGCCGGCCATGTCGATCTCGTTGTCGAAGTGGCCGATGTTGCCGACGATGGCCTGGTGCTTCATCTTGGCCATGTCCGAGGCCATGATGATGTCCTTGTTGCCGGTCGTGGTGATGAAGATGTCGGCCTTGTCGATGACCTCGTCGAGGGTCGTGACCTGGTAGCCGTCCATGGCGGCCTGGAGCGCGCAGATCGGGTCGATCTCGGTGACGATGACGCGGGCGCCCTGTCCGCGCAGGGACTCCGCGCAGCCCTTGCCGACGTCGCCGTAGCCGCAGACGACGGCGGTCTTGCCGCCGATCAGGACGTCGGTGGCGCGGTTGATGCCGTCGATCAGGGAGTGGCGGCAGCCGTACTTGTTGTCGAACTTCGACTTGGTGACGGCGTCGTTGACGTTGATCGCCGGGAAGAGGAGGACGCCGTCGCGCTGCATCTCGTACAGGCGGTGGACGCCGGTGGTGGTCTCCTCGGTGACACCGCGGATCTCCGACGCGAGCTGGGTCCACTTCTGGGAGCCGTCGGTGATGGTGCGGTTCAGGAGTTCGAGGATGACGCGGTGCTCGTCGTTCTCGGCGGTGTCGACGGAGGGGACCTTGCCGGCCTTCTCGTACTCGACGCCCTTGTGGACGAGGAGGGTGGCGTCACCGCCGTCGTCGAGGATCATGTTGGGGCCGCCGGTGGGGCTGTCCGGCCAGGTCAGGGCCTGCTCGGTGCACCACCAGTACTCCTCCAGGGTCTCGCCCTTCCAGGCGAAGACCGGGACGCCCTGCGGGTTGTCCACCGTGCCGTTCGGGCCGACCGCGATGGCGGCGGCGGCGTGGTCCTGGGTGGAGAAGATGTTGCAGGAGGCCCAGCGGACCTGGGCGCCGAGGGCGACCAGGGTCTCGATGAGGACGGCGGTCTGCACGGTCATGTGCAGGGAGCCGGTGACGCGGGCGCCGGCGAGGGGCTGGGCCTTGGCGTACTCCTTGCGGATCGCCATCAGGCCGGGCATCTCGTGCTCGGCAAGGGTGATTTCCTTGCGGCCGAACTCGGCGAGCGAGAGGTCGGCGACCTTGAAGTCCTGTCGCTTGTCGACAGTCGTCATTACGAGCTGCTCCTCGGTGTCGGGTCGAGGGTGAGTAGGGCTGGTCTGCGCGGCGGCGGACACAGGGGTGCCCAAAGAGGACACAGGCATGCCCGCGTGCGCGCAGCGCAGTCCGTCGGAGGCCCTCTCTCCCTCGGTCGATCCTCGATGGGACCGCCCGACCGCCATCAGCAGCGACGTCTGGCTCCGTCCCAAGCTACACCGGTCGGCCCTCGTGGCCCCAGTCCGCCTCCGTACAGATCAAGCCGAAACGGCGGTCGGGCTGTGTGCGGGAGGGGAAGGGAAAGGGCCCGTCGCGGTGGTTCACGGCGGGCCCCGGTCCCTTGCGGGTGTGGCCGAGAAGCGGCGTAGGTGTGGCCGGTGGTTCGGTGCTCGGGCCGGCCGTGGCCGGCGTGGGTCAGTGCTCGGCGGTCGGGGTGGGGCCGCCGGGGGTGGCCTCGGCGTCGGGGCCCTTGGCGGCTTCGGCCTCGCTGTAGATGTCGGGTTCGAGGTAGATGACGCGGGCGATGGGGACGGCCTCGCGGATGCGGGCCTCGGCGGCGTTGATGGCGTTGGCGACCTCGGTGGCCGTGTCGTCGTGCTGGACGGCGATCTTGGCGGCGACGAGGAGTTCCTCGGGGCCGAGATGGAGGGTGCGCATGTGGATGAGGCGGGTGACGGTGTCGCCGTCGACGACGGCCTTCGCGATCTTCTCGACCTCTTCGGCGCCGGCGGACTCGCCGAGGAGCAGGGACTTGGTCTCGGCGGCGAGGACGATCGCGATCAGGATGAGCAGGACGCCGATGCAGAGGGTGCCGATGCCGTCCCAGATGCCGTCGCCGGTGAGCAGGGCGAGGCCGACGCCGCCGAGGGCGAGGACGAGGCCGACGAGTGCGCCGAGGTCCTCCAGGAGGACGACCGGGAGCTCGGGGGCCTTGGCGTGGCGGACGAACTCGGTCCAGGACTTCTTGCCGCGCAGGGCGTCGGATTCCTTGATGGCGGTGCGGAAGGAGAACGACTCGGCGATGATCGCGAAGACGAGGACGCCGACGGGCCAGTACCAGTGGTCCAGCTCGTGTGGGTCCTTGATCTTCTCGTAGCCCTCGTAGATGGCGAACATGCCGCCGACCGAGAAGAGGACGATCGAGACGAGGAAGGCGTAGATGTAGCGCTCGCGGCCGTAGCCGAAGGGGTGCTGCGGGGTCGCCTCGCGCTGGGCCTTCTTGCCGCCGAGGAGCAGCAGGGCCTGGTTGCCGGAGTCGGCGAGCGAGTGCACGCCCTCGGCGAGCATCGATGACGATCCGCTGAACGCGAACGCCACGAACTTCGATGCGGCGATCGCGAGGTTGGCGGCGAGTGCCGCCACGATCGCCTTGGTGCCGCCTGACGCGCTCATGTGTCCGGGGTTTCCCTTCGCCTACGCAAGTGTGCTGAGCGTCTGCCTGCACTTGGGCATACGCGTTCGTCCGTCGCCGGGCCGGGCTTTGCCCGCCTTTTGCAGGGGGCATTGTTGCAGCCCGGTCCGGCGCCGGTGCGCCAGGCTGTGGAGGAGGTCCGTCAGGCCAGGGTTCGGGGCTGTGATCAGGCCACCACGGTCGCGCGGAAAAGGGTGCCGGTTCCGGAGACTTCGGCCTTCTCGCCCGCCGGGACGAAGACGGACTGGCCGGGGGCGAGCGTGTGCTCGCCGGCCCGTACGGTTCCGGCTGTGCAGAGCAGGATCTGCGGGGTCTCGCGCGTGAGGTCGCGCGTGGTGGCCCCTTCGGGGAGGACGTGGCGGGAGAGGCGGAACTCGTCGATGGGGGTCTCGTAGACCTCCTCGCCGTCGGGGGACGCCTCGGGGCGCAGGACGCCGGGGTCGGTGGCCTCGAAGCGGACGATGCGCAGGAGTTCGGGGACGTCGACGTGCTTGGGGGTGAGGCCGCAGCGCAGGACGTTGTCGGAGTTGGCCATGATCTCGACGCCGAGGCCGTTCAGGTACGCGTGCGGGATGCCGGCGCCGAGGAACAGGGCCTCGCCGGGCTGCAGGCGTACGTGGTTGAGGAGCATGGCGGCGATGACGCCGGGGTCGCCCGGGTAGTGGCGGGCGATGTCGGCGTAGGGGGCGTAGGCAGCGCCGAGACGGGCGCAGGCGGCTGCGGCCTCGGTGACCGTCTGGCCCATCGCCTCGGGGTCGGCGCTCAGGACGGCGGTCAGCACCTCGCGCAGGGCGGCCTCTTCGGGGTGTGCGTGCAGGAGGTCGACGTACGGCTTGAGGGAGTCGACGTCGAGGGCGGCGAGCAGGTCGGCGGCCTGGTTCGGGTCCCGGAAGCCGCAGAGGCCGTCGAACTCGGTGAGGGCGCAGATCAGTTCGGGCTTGTGGTTGGCGTCCTTGTAGTTGCGGTGGGCCGCGTCGATCGGGATGCCGCGGCGCTCCTCGTCCTCGTAGCCCTCCCTGGCCTGTTCGAGGTTGGGGTGGACCTGGAGGGAGAGGGGGGCGCCGGCGGCGAGGATCTTCAGGAGGAACGGGAGGCGGGGTCCGAACTTGGCGACGGTCCGAGCTCCCAACTCACGTTCCGGTGCCTCGTCGATCACCTCGGTGAGGGGCCCGCGCTCGGTGCGCGAGGGGGCGCCGGGGTGGGCTCCCATCCACATCTCCGCCTGCGGCTCGCCGGTGGGTGCCACGCCGAGGAGGTTCGGGATGGCGGTGGTCGAGCCCCAGGCGTAGGGGCGGATGGTGTTGTCGAGGCGGTCCATGGTGTGCGTTTCTCCGTACGTGGGGAGCCGGGCGTGCCCCGGTCGGGGTCGAGCTCCGGTCGGGGGCGGGCTCCGGTAAAGATCAGGCTCCGGAAGCGAGCGACAGGTAAACGGCGGCGAAATCCGTGATGGCGATCATCTCCGCGAGGGTCTCCAGGTCGCTGCCCTCCTCGGGTTCCAGCTCGCTGATCGCGGTGTCGTGGCTGAGGGCGAGTTCGCGGGCGGCCGGGACGGCGCTCAGGCCGCCGGTCGGGCGGTCGCGGAGGACCACCACGCGCGCGTGCAGGGCGGGTGGCTCCTCCACGCGGTCGCGGAAGAAGTCGTCGGGGTCGGCGCTCGCGGCCAGCGGGCCGGACAGCAGCACCATGTGCGAGGCGAGCGCCTCCGGCAGCTGGGCGACGACGGCGGGGCGGCCCGCCAGCTCGGCCAGCGCGGCGGAGAAACGGCGGCCCACCGGGCCCGCGGCCTGGCCCTCGGTCCAGATCACCGGGAGCGAGTCGGCGAGATCGGCGGCGAGCGTCTTGGCGGGGTTGCTGTAGGTGGCGATGGCCGGGCCGCAGCGCTCGGCCACGTGGTCGAGGCGGTCGGCGATCTTCTGCAGGGCGTCCGGCGGGGCGGTGACCAGGCCGGTGCGGTCGAGGAGCGCGAGCATCGGGGTGAGCAGGGCCCACAGGACGCCCGGGGCGGCGGCGCCGAGTGGCACCTCCTGCTCGTACGGGGCGGTCGCCATCGGTACGAAGAGGCCGTGGGCGCCTGCCACCGCCTCCGCGACGGGGGTGCGGGGCGGGGCGACGGCGACGACCGTGGAGCCCCGGCGGTAGGCCTGGTCGATCAGGATCGCCAGGCCGGGTTCGGTGCCGTCCGCGGTGGCGACCAGGAGGAGGTCGACCGGGCCCGCCCAGCCGGGGAGTTCCCAGCGGAGGGCGCCCGCGGCGGGGGCCACGCCGGTGGGGTGGATACGGGTGATGGGGCAGGCGGCGCCCGCGAGGGCGCCCAGCAGGTCGGCGACGCCCGCGGAGGCCATGCCCGGGCCCGCGATCAGCAGGGCTCGCGGGCGACCGTCCGGTTTGAGGTCGGAGATGCCGGCCTCGGTGCCGAGGCGGATGGCCGTGCGGACCCGGGCGCCGGCCTCTGCGGCGCCACGGAGCAGGTCGCGTTGGTCCGCCTCCGACAGGGCATCGGGGGTGTCTAGCAGCGATTCGTCGAGCATGGGCGGCAGCCTCCGATCGCCGGGTGCCCTTTTTTGTGCCGTTTCACCGGATTTCTAGGTTTCTACCCGTACGGTGTTGCGTGTGCGCCGGTTGTGCGCCGGGCGCTGCGAGCCGTGGTTACGCGGGGCGGCGGGCCTCGTCGACGAGGAGTACGGGAATACCGTCCCGGATGGGGTAGGCGAGGCCGCAGTCCTGGCTCGTGCACGTCAGCTCCGCGTCCTCCTCGGTGAGGGGGGCGTGGCACGCCGGGCAGGCGAGGATCTCCAGGAGGCCGGCTTCGAGCGGCATGTCGGGTCCCTTCGGGAGCGGGGTTGTGCGGTGCGGCCTGGTCAGAGTACCGCCGTGAGGGGTTGGCGGCGGGGTTGGGCTGGGCCTTTGGGGGTGCCTGGCGGTGGGGGTCGGCCTTGGGGTCTGCTGAGCGGGGGCCTTGGTGGCCGGGCGGCCGGGGTTGGTGCCGAGCGGGGCCTTGGTAGGTGGGTGCCCGGTGGGTGGGGTCGAGCGAGGGGCCGTGCGGGTGGGCCGACCGGAGTTTTTCGCCCCCCCCCCGCCGCCCTTGCCCTGCCCGTCTCCCAGGGGCTGCGCCCCTTCGACCCCGTCGGCCCCAGGGGCTGCGCCCTTGGGGCCCGCCCACCAGCTCGGTGAGACCCGGGTCGTCGGGCGAGTGCGGCTTGGGTGTGGTTGCTCGCACAGTTCCCCGCGCCCCTGAAGGGGCGCGAGGCCCCGTGTGCCCGTGCACCCCCGTCCGGCCTCAGCCCCTGATGATCGCCAGTACCTCGTCCCTCACCTTTGCCATCGTCGTCTCGTCGCGGGCCTCGGCGTTCAGGCGGAGGAGGGGTTCCGTGTTGGAGGGGCGGACGTTGAACCACCAGTCGGAGGACGAGACGGTGAGGCCGTCGAGGTCGTCCAGGGTGACGCCCTCGCGGTCCTCGTAGGCCACCTTGATGGCCGCCAGGCGGTCGGCCTGGTCGGCGACGGTGGAGTTGATCTCGCCGGAGCCGGCGTAGCGGTCGTACTGGGCGACGAGGGCGGACAGGGGGCCTTCCTGGCCACCCAGGGCCGCGAGGACGTGCAACGCGGCCAGCATGCCCGTGTCGGCGTTCCAGAAGTCGGCGAAGTAGTAGTGGGCGGAGTGCTCGCCGCCGAAGATGGCGCCGGTCCTCGCCATCTCGGCCTTGATGAAGGAGTGGCCCACGCGCGTGCGCACGGGCGTGCCGCCGTTCTCCCGCACCACCTCCGGGACGGACCAGGAGGTGATCAGGTTGTGGATGATCGTGCCCTTGCCGCCGTGCTTGGCGAGCTCGCGCGAGGCGACCAGGGCGGTGATCGCGGAGGGCGAGACCGGGTTGCCCTGCTCGTCGACGACGAAGCAGCGGTCGGCGTCGCCGTCGAACGCGATGCCGAGGTCGGCGCCCTCCTCGCGGACGCGCTTCTGGAGGTCGACGATGTTCGCCGGGTCGAGGGGGTTGGCCTCGTGGTTCGGGAACGTGCCGTCCAGTTCGAAGTACATGGGGACCAGGGCCAGCGGCAGGCCGGCGAAGACCGTGGGGACCGTGTGGCCGCCCATGCCGTTGCCCGCGTCGACGACGACCTTCAGGGGGCGGATGGAGGTCAGGTCGACGAGGCCGCGGAGGTGCGCCGCGTAATCCTCCAACGTGTCACGCCGGGTGATCGTTCCCGGTGTCGCGGCCGGCTCCGGGGCGCCCGACTCGCTCCAGCCCTCGACCAGTTCGCGGATCTCCGCCAGACCCGTGTCCTGGCCCACCGGTGCGGCGCCCGCGCGGCACATCTTGATGCCGTTGTACTGGGCGGGGTTGTGGGAGGCCGTGAACATGGCGCCGGGCAGGTTCAGCGCGCCCGACGCGTAGTACAGCTGGTCCGTCGAGCAGAGGCCGATCTCGGTGACGTCCACCCCGCGGGCCGCCGCCCCGCGCGCGAAGGCACGCGACAGGCCGGGCGAGGAGGGCCGCATGTCGTGTCCGATCACGATGGCGTCCGCGCCGGTCACCTGTGCGAAGGCCGCCCCGAAGAGCTCGGCCAGGGGCTCGTCCCACTGGTCCGGGACCACCCCACGTACGTCGTACGCCTTCACGATCGTCGACAAATCAGCAGCCACGGCCAAACCCTCCTGAAGTCCTCACCGGTCACCCCAAACTACCCGCCCGTGCCGACAGTCGGCTGTGCGACCTCTGAGGACAGCCGACGTCCCTCCCCGAGGACATCTGGGGTGCTTCTCCGACGACGTCCGAGGGCCCGCCGCCGACGCCTCTCGGAAGCGTCCGCTCCAGGTCTCACGGAAGCATCCACTCCAGTACGGGCGTGCTCTGTCCCACCACGATCAGACACATCACCAGCAGCAGTCCGAGGCTCCACGGGAGCACCTTGCGGAGCAGGTCGCCCTCGCGCCCGGCGAGGCCGACCGCCGCGCAGGCGATGGTCAGGTTCTGCGGGGAGATCATCTTGCCGAGGACGCCGCCGGAGCTGTTGGCGGCGGCCAGCAGTCCGGGCGACAGACCCGACTCACGGGCCGCGCTCACCTGGAGGGCGCCGAACAGGGCGTTGGCGGAGGTGTCGGAGCCGGAGACCGCGACGCCGAACCAGCCCAGCACCGGGGACAGGAAGGCGAGCCCGGCTCCGGCAGCCGCGACGAAGTGGCCGATGGTGGCGGCCTGTCCGGAGAGGTTCATGACGTAGGCGAGGGCCAGGACGGAGGTCACGGTGAGGATCGCGAACCGCAGTTCGTGCACCGTCGCCGCCCACTCCCTGACGGCCACGCGCGCGTGGACCCCCAATACGGCCGCCGTGCACAGTCCGGCGAGCAGTACGAGGGTGCCGCCGGTGGACACGACCGGCCAGGTGAAGACGTTGCCGCCGACGGGGTCGCCGTCCGGGCCGGCGACGTTCAGGAAGGGCCAGTCGTACGTTTGCGTCGCCTCGGCCAGCCAGTCCTTCACCACCGGGATCTGGGCGACGGAGAAGATCACGACGATCAGCGCGTACGGGGCGTAGGCGCGCAGGACCTCGCGTGGCGGGTCCTGCTCGTCGAGGTCCTCGCTGCGTACGCCGGTCAGGACGGCGGCGCGTACGGGTTCGGCGGCGGGTCGGCGGGCGTGCGGCACGGCGACGAGGGCGCCGGCTCCCAGTAGGGCGGCGCCGATGTCGGCGAGTTGGGCGGAGACGTAGTTGGACGCGACGAACTGGCCGACGGCGAAGGCGAATCCGCAGGCCAGCGCGGGCACCCAGGTCTCGCGCAGCCCGCGTCGCCCGTCGACCAGTCCGACGAGGACGAGCGGCACGACGAGCGCGAGCAGCGGTGTCTGTCGGCCGACCACGGACGCGACGGTGTCCAGGGGCAGTTCGGTGACCTGGGCGAGCGTCACGACGGGTGTGCCCATGGCGCCGAAGGCGACGGGAGCGGTGTTGGCGACGAGGGCGACCACGGCCGCGCGTACGGGTTCGAAGCCGAGCGCGACGAGCATCACCGAGCAGATGGCGACCGGCGCGCCGAAGCCGGCGAGGGCCTCCAGGAGCGCGCCGAAGCAGAAGGCGACGACGAGTGCCTGGATGCGCGGATCGTCGGAGAGCCGTCCGAAGGAGCGGCGCAGGATGTCGAAGTGGCGGGTGTGGACGGTCATCCGGTACACCCACAGGGCGTTGACGACGATCCACATGATCGGGAAGAGGCCGAACACGGCCCCCTGGGCGGCGCTGGAGAGCGTTTGGCCGAGCGGCATGCGGTAGGCGAGCCAGGCGACCAGAACGGCCGCCAGAAGGCCGATCAACCCCGCGAGATGCGCCTTCAGGCGCACACCGCCGAGCAGGACCAGGACGATCACCAGGGGCAGGGTCGCGACGAGGGCGGACAGGCCGAGCGAACCGGCCACGGGTTCCAGTTCCTGGACGTACACGAGCGCCTCCCCGGATTCCACGGGATTCCGCGATGCGGAAAGCGGTTTCTCACGGGCACCGGAATGGTCGTGTCCGCAACAACCGTGCGTCAACAGGCGTGCATCACCGAATGGAGCGACGGGAGGCGAAAAGCAGCCAACCGCGCGAGAGAAGGGGCGCTTACGGCGACGGGCCCGCGCGGGGCGTCAGTTGTCCGGGGAACGCAGTACGCGGAGGTGGCCTCGGCGGGCCACCTCCATCGGGTCCGCCGTGCGGGCGCTGCCGCCGGCCTCCGCGGCGCGCTGCTGCGGGCGGGCCGCCTCGCGCACGGCGTTGGCAAGCGCTTCCAGATCGTCGCCGCTGGGGCGGGCGGGGGCCGAGCCGTCCAGCAGGCGTACGACTTCCCATCCGCGCGGGGCGGTGAGGCGTTCGGAGTGCTCGGCGCACAGGTCGTAGCAGTGGGGTTCGGCGTAGGTGGCGAGCGGGCCGAGGACCGCGGTCGAGTCGGCGTAGACGTACGTCAGCGTCGCGACGGCGGGACGGCCGCAAGCGGTGCGCGAACAGCGACGTACAGGGCTCACGAGGTGGGACGGTACCGCACTCTTGAGCGGGCCGCGACGACTCTCCACCAGGTCACTCCACCGTGTCGTGGTGTGAAACGCCCCACACGCCCCCCTGAACCCACCGCGTTGACCTGCGAGTAACCCGTCGTCCGGGATACCGAACGGTCTGGAAGTCGGTCAATTTTCGGTACAAATAATGGCAATTGACGTGAGTTCGTCGGTCTCGGAGAGATACGGAATCGAGCCCAACCTTGGCTGGAATGGTCATCCCGCGACATGCCGTATGGCCCTTCGTGGTGGTCCGCCACGGCGAGCCGGTTGGACATGGCAGGTCAGCGGTGCCAGGGCGGTGGGTCGGTCGGGAGCGTGGAGCCAGGCGCCCGGACCTCGTGAGGACTACGCTTCGCAGGTGATGGACAACCTCGTACCGCCCCGCGCCGCCTCCGCACCCGGACCCCGCCGTCGTGATCGGCACGGCAGGGGGATGCGCGGGCCCATCGCGCCGCCGCAGGTGCCGCTCGCGGCGAGTCGTGCCGAGGTCTTCGCGGATCTTGTGCAGGACTCCGTGGAGCGGCTGGAGCGGCGGTGGCCGCAGTTGGCGGACATCGACTTTCTTGTGCTTGAGGTGCCGCGGCTCGATGGGCCCGTGGATGGGGCCTGGAATGACGAGGCCGTGCCGTTGGGGGGCGCGGTTCCGGCGCGGGAGGG
>NZ_AEJC01000617.1 GCF_000317595.1 Streptomyces ipomoeae 91-03
GGGCGCCTCGAAGGCGGCGACGACGGCCTCGGCGTCCAGCCCCGCGGCCTCGGCGACCGTCCGACAGGTGGCCGGGTCGGACAGGCTCTGCCCGTCGACGTAGAAGGCGTCCTGGAAGGCCGCCGCCAGCTCCGCCGCGCGGTCGGGGGCGGCCCGGCGCAGCGCGGCCGTGCCCCGGGCCGCGGCCTCGGAGTCCATGACGAACGACCCCTCGGCGACCAGCCGCTGATAGGCGTCCCCGAATCGGGCGCCGGTCAGCTCGCTGATCTTGTCGTTGGCATCCTGGATGTAGCCGAACGCGGCCATCGGCACCCGGCGTCCGCCGGTGAACAGACCGCCGGAGACGACCTCCACCTGCACTTCAGGGTGCCGGGCGGCGATCTCGCGCAGTGTCCCGGAGAAGCCGTGTGACCAGCCGCAGTAGGCGTCGAATACGTAGACGAGTCTCATTGCCGACCTCAGGAGGGATGGCGCCCGCCCGGTGCGGGCCGCTCACCCGAGACAACATTATCTGACTCCTCAGATATTTCCACGCACTCGTGTGTCTCAGCGCACCGGCGGTTCGTGACGCCAGGAGGTGTTGGGCGGGAGGTGACGCCGAGGCGGCCCGCCTGGTAGTCCTCGAAGGCCTGCTGGACCTCTTCGCGGGTGTTCATCACGAACGGGCCGTACTGGAAGTCCGGTTCGCGGATGGGGAGGCCGCCCGGCACGAAGAGCTCCAGCTTGGGAGCGAGGTGGGGCGATCCGGGGCCGGTCGGTGCTCGCGTCGTCCTGGTCGGCGCCGTTGATGTCACCGATAACCGGGGGCGGGGTGCGGCCAGCCTCCCTCGATGGCCGGGCCACTGCCCGGGGGAACGTTCGCGGCCACCAACGCTGCGGCCTCGCGAGCGCTGAGGCGGGAACCAATCACGCGTGACGGTATCTGCGGCGACCACCGTGACCAGTGGAGAACCACATTCCACAGACCGTCTCCGCTTGGCACTACACGCGGAACCTCCTCGTAGAACGGATCCTGGGTACTGCTGAGCAGGCTGAACTCACCGTGCGACGGCCAGGGGAAGAAGACGCGCAGGGTCGGCTGCGCATACAGGGCCTCGGCCACTTCGGCGTTGCCCAGCCTGATCACCGGCGAGCGCTCCAGAGTCAGCCGCCAAGCGGTCGACACCACCCTCCCAGGAGGCGCCGCATCCAGAGGATCCGCCGCCAGCAACGTCCACTCACGACGTAGTTGATCGATCGATGCCCCGCCACGCCAGGCGTGCAGGATGGCGTCCACCACCGCGAGGTCATCGGTACTGCCGAATGCACCCCACAGCCATCCGGAGTCCGTTGAGATCTCGATGCGGAACTCGCGTTCGTCGGCATTGGTGGCGTATACGGCGAACCGCGCCTCACCGCGTGTGCTGCATGCGGCAACCGCGGGATCGTACCCCTCGACGGGATCCATGGGACCGGCACCGTGCCCGCGGCGAGCCGCCTCGCCGGCCAGCGCTTCCCGCAGGCCGCCCGGCGCCGCCAGCTCCGGATAAAGGCCGGACAGCGCTTCCCTTGAACGTTCGTTCACGCACACACCTTATGCCGCGGGAACGAAGCCGGCCGTGAGTGCGGGAGCCCCGCACCAGCCCCTCACAGCCGACACTCGCGTATCACCACCGGCACCCGCCACCGCGACGGCTCCCGCGTGACCGTCCGCGTCGACTGCCCGACCTGCAAGGGCACCGGCCGCACCGCACCCGTCGCCGACCTGGCCCGCGCCGGGAGGTGACCGCCGTGGCCGACCTGACCCCGACGCCGGACCGCCCCGGCCTGCACGTCAGCAAGCCGTCCCCGTCCGCCCCGCCACCGCATCGGCCGTCTGCCACTGCGGCGCAAGCGCCACCGCCACCGGTGACGCCAGGTCAAGGCACTGGTCGACGGCTACACCGCCAACCACGGCCCCGCCCACGCGAGGGAGGGCAGGCGATGACCACCGCGTCACTGGGTCCTCGACCTGTTCTCTTGCTCCGGCGGGGCGGTTGGGGCACCGCGAGGAAATCAGTCGCGCCGAGTGAGGAGAGCCGTTAACTTCCGCCTGAGCGCAGTGAGGCGCGAGACGTGACCGTGGAGGGAACCAGGCATGGAGACCGAGGGCGCGCGGACAGACCGTTTGGGGTTACTGCTCGACCAGTTCGACAAGGCCAGGGAGATGGCCCGGGTACGGCTGACGGGGCTCAGTGACGAGGAGTACCTGTGGGAGCCGGTGCCCGGTTGCTGGTCGCTCCGGCGTCGGGGCGAGGCGACGACGCCCAGGGCGTTCGGGCCGGGCGAGTGGGTGCTCGACCTGGGCGCGGCGGACATCCCGGCCAGCGAGTACGACGAGATAGCCCGGCAGGCAGCCGCCGGCTGGACGGTCGCCAAGATCGCCGAGGATTGGAGCGTGAGCGTCGAGCGCGTCGAGCAGGTTCTCGCCCACACCGGCCCGCCGGAGCCCGATGAGACCGCCGTCACCACCATCGCGTGGCGCCTGAACCATATGCACTACGAGTTCGCGGGCGACTGGGAGTGGACCTTCGGACAGCGGCGGCAGGACCCGAAGCTCATGGTCGACTTCACCCCGTCCGCCGCGCCGGCGGTCGAACGGTTCTGGGCGACGGTCGACCGCTGGCGCGACGACGTCGGCACCCTGACCGAGGAGCAACTCGACACGGTCGGCCTGTCGCAGTACCCGTACGGCTCCCACCCCGAGGAACCGTACGTCTCCGTGCTGTGGGGCACCAGCCTCGAATTCATCCACCACATGGCCGAGATCGCGCTTCTCCGCGACCTGTGGCGGTCCCGCTTCACCACTGCCGGGTAGGTCCGAGCGCGTTGCGAGGGTGTGCCATGGCGTTTCTCGCTCCACGGGCAGGGAGTGGTTCGTAACCCGTGGTGCGGGCTTGCCGGTTGGGCCACCACCGCCCGGACGTCAGCCGGAGGCGGGCCGCTGCCTCGGCAGGAAGAGGGCCGGGGGCAGACCGACGGCCATGACGGCCGTCGCGATCGGGAAGGAGACGCGGAGGCCGTGCATCGTCGGGGTCTCGACGCCGCCCACGGTGTTCGCCGCGGTCGCCGGAGGTGGTCGGCGCCACGGCACGCCCGGGCGCGGAGCGCCGCCTGGCCGGACGGCCGACTGCCCTGACCGCCCCGCCGACCGCCGGGCCGACGCCGCTGGAGGACCAGCGAGTACGACCGTGGTCTTTCCGCGTGGAGACCTACGGGACCACAGCGTCCTGGCCGTCCAACTCGCCGCACAGGACCTGTGGCAGACCTGCCGCCGCTCCACCGCCGCCCAGAACGACAACGCCACACTGAAACCACATGCGGGACGGTGTCTACGCCGGCGTCGTCCGCCCGGCCCTGTCTCCGCCTCCGCCTCCGCCTCCGCACGACGTGATGCGCCTGCGCGGCCGCATCGAGACTGTCGACAGCAACCGCACCAGCGCGGTCGGCGTAGGCGAAGGGCAGGCCCTGGGGGCCTCGATCGGGCCAGGAGCTCTTGCGTGGCGCCCGCCTTGCTCCGGGGCGTCGGCGCAGGGCTGTCCGCCTCGACCGCTGCCATGCTCATAAGAGTCGTGGCCGTATATCGGGAATATCCCGACAATGGTGAGGCGGGCATCCTCGGTGCTCGCGGCAAGGCGTGAAGGAGCGGGAATGTCGAGTCTCGAAGCGCGGCGGGCGCTGCCGGACCCTGTCAAGAAGGAGGCGTTCGCCGCCGAAGTGCTGGACGTGCTCAACAAGGCGGCGCTGGCCCTGCTCGTCGGCGTGGGTCACCAGTGCGGTCTCTTCGACACCATGGCCGGTCTTCCGCCGTCGTCCAGTGTCGACATCGCCCGGGCGGCGGACCTCGACGAGCGATATGTGCGGGAGTGGCTGGGCGGCATGGTCGTCGGGGGCTTCGTCGAGTACGAGCCGGACGGGGGGACCTACTTCCTGCCGCCGGAGCACGCCGCGTCGCTCACCACGGCGGCGGGGCCGGAGAACCTGGCCGGCATGATGCCGTACATCGGGCTCATGGGTGAGGTCGAGCAGCAGGTCGTGCGCTGCTTCCGGGACGGCGGGGGTGTGCCGTACTCGGCCTATCCGCGGTTCCAGGCACTGCAGGCCGAGGAGTCCGCCCGGGTCTACGACATGGCGCTGGTGGACGTGATCCTGCCAGTGGTACCGGGACTCACCGAGCGCCTGCGGAGCGGCATCGACGTCCTCGACGTGGGGACGGGGCAGGGCCACGCGCCCCTGGTGCTGGCGAAGGCGTTCCCCAACAGCCGCTTTCACGGGCTGGACCAGTCGGAGGACGGCATCGAGGCCGCACGTGTGGAGGCCGCCCGCGCCGGTCTCGGCAACGTCCGCTACTCGGCGGCGGACTCGACGGAGATCAGCGGAACGTACGACCTGATCACCGCCTTCGACGTGATCCACGACCTGGCGAGGCCCGCCGAGACCCTCACGGCGATCGCCTGTGCGCTGCGCGACGACGGCACGTTCCTCATGGGCGACATCGGCGCCTCCAGCAGGCTGGAGGAGAACATCGGACACCCCTTCGGGCCCGCGCTCTACGGCTTCTCCGTCTTCTACTGCATGACGACCTCCCTCAGTACCGGCGGAGCCGGGCTGGGCACGGTATGGGGTCAGCAGACGGCCGTGCGGATGCTCGAAGAGGCGGGGTTCGGGAACATCGACGTCAAGTCCGTGGAGGGCGACCCGGTCAACGTCTACTACGTCGCGACCAGGCGTTGACGGCCGGGCAGGACCCACGTGGGCGGCAGGGCCTCGGCGACGCCCACGGTCATGCTCCCGGTGAGGGAACGCCACCTCGCCCCGACACGCGCTGCTCCGCGACCGCCGGATCCGCGTCCGGCCTTTCGCGGATACGGTCGCCGGTCCTTCGCCGTACGCCGTCGTCGTTCATCCCTGTGCTGCGAGTCGTGCCTCCAGCGCACCCGTGGGGCCGCACCAGGACCGCTACGGTGTCGGCCCGGTGACCCGCGCGTCACCGCCGCCGAAGAGGTCCCGGGCGAGTCGGACCGGGACAGGACAGGGGCCGTGCGAGACGCTGCCGACATGGATACGTCCCCTTCCTACCGCTTCGACGACCTCAGCGCCCTCTGCATCAACTGCACGCTCAAACCGTCCCCGCAGCTCAGCCACACCCAGGGACTCGTCGACAAGAGCCGGGCCGTCATGGACGCGCACGGGGTGACCACGGACGAGATCCGGGCCGTCGACCACGACCTCGCCCCCGGCGTCTATCCGGACATGACCGAACACGGCTTCTCCACCGACGAGTGGCCGGCGCTCTACGAGCGGGTGATGGCCGCAGACATCCTGGTCCTGGCCGGACCGATCTGGCTGGGCGACAACAGCTCGGTGACGAAGAAGGTCATCGAGCGGCTCTACAGCTGCTCGGGGATGCTCAACTCCGCCGGACAGTACGCCTACTACGGCCGGGTCGGCGGCTGCTTGATCACCGGCAACGAAGACGGCGTCAAGCACTGCGCGATGAACGTCCTCTACAGCCTCCAGCACCTCGGCTACACGATCCCGCCGCAGGCGGACGCGGGCTGGATCGGCCCGGCGGGACCGGGCCCCTCCTACCTGGACCCCGGCTCGGGCGGCCCGGAGAACGACTTCACCAACCACAACACCACCTTCATGACCTGGAACCTGATGCACCTCGCGGCCCTGCTCAAACGCTCCGGCGGCATCCCGGCCCACGGCAACCAGCGCTCCCAGTGGGACGCCGGCTGCCGCTTCGACGCCCCCAACCCGGAGCACCGCTGAAGCGGACACCGCAGACGCGGACGCCGACGGCATACCGAACGTCCACCAGGCCGTCGAAGCCGCCGACCTGTACGACGAACATTCCGGCTAGCGGTGACGGCCGCCGGGGCCGGTGGGCGGTGTGCGCAGGGCCAGGAGGGCGAGGTCGTCGTGGCCGTCGCTGGGATGCCGGGCGGCCAGAAGGCGGCACAGCTGGTCGAGGGGCAGCCCGGCATGGGCGGTGGCGAGAGCGGCGAACACGTCCAGTCCGGCATCCAGGGGACGTTCGGGGTGTTCGACGAGGCCATCGGTGAACAGCAGCACCGTATCCCCGGGGGCCAGGGGACAGGTGTGGTCGGGACGTGGCAGTGACGTGTCCACACCCAGCGGCACGCCCGGCTCGGCGTACAGGTAGCGGGCCGTGCCGTCGGCGGTGACGACCAGGGGCGGCAGGTGACCGGCCGTCGACCAGAGCAGCCGCCAGCGGTCGCGGTCGGGTTCGAGGCGGGCCAGGCAGGCGGTGGTGACCGGGGAATCAGTGATGGCGTGCAGGGTGGCATCGAGCCGGTCCAGGACCAGGCTGGGCGGGGTACGCCGGTCGTAGAGCAGTGCGCGGAGCATGTTGCGCGTCTGAGCCATGGCGGCTGCCGCGGTCAGGTCGTGGCCCACGACGTCACCGATGATCGCCGCGCAGGCCCCGTCCGGCAGCAGCAACGCATCGTACCAGTCGCCGCCCAGGTGGTGCCCTGGGGCGGTGGCCGGCTTGTAGACCGCTGCCGCGTCGAATGGGGCGAGGTCGGGTAGGCGGGGCAGCAGCAGACGCTGGAAGTGCTCGGCACCGGAACGCACCTGCTGATAGAGGCGGGCGTTCTCGACGGTGATGCCGGCGGCTCCGGCCAGCGCCAGCACCACTGCCTCGTCCTGGTCGTCGAAGGGTTTGCCGTCCTGCCGCTCGGCCAGGTAGAGGTCGCCGTAGACGTGCCCGCGCACGCTGATCGCCACGCCGAGCAGGGTTCGCATCGGCGGATGTCCCTTCGGGAAGCCGGCGGCGTCCGGGTGGTGCGGCACATCGTCCACGCGCAGCGGCTGCGGGTGTGCGATCAGGCGCCCGAGCAGGCCGCGGCCCTGCGGGAGTTCCACGTCTGCCAGGGCCTGACGTTCCCGGTCGTTCAGGCCGAGCGGGATGAACTCCTCGACGCGCGTGCCCTCCTCGTTCAGCACCCCCAGGGCGCCGTAACGCGCGTCCACCAGGTCCATCGCGGCGCGCACGATCTGCCGCAGGACCGCCGGCAGCTCCAGTTTCCGGCTGATGGCCATGACGGCGTCCAGCAGCGCCTGCATGCGCTCCTGCGCCTGGGACAGCTGCCGAACCTGCTCGGTGACGCCGTCGGGGGCCGTCTCCCAGGACGGCCCGGCTGTCTCGCGCGGGCGGTGGCGCTGTAGTTCCCTGTCCTCGTTGTCCTCGTTCACCGGCACCTCACCCCACCTTCGGACGCCGCCGCGCGGGCACCGGCGACCGGAAGTCGGCCATACCGCACACCCTAGAACACCCCGGGCCCACCATCCCGCCGTCGCTCACCGACGTCCGGCAGCGCTTTCGCAGGTGCGGTGCGGGCCGGTCGGTCCAGGTCCGGTCGAGCAGCCTGTACGCGGTGCGGCGCGGTGTGGTGTGGCGCGGTGTGGTACGGCCGGGCCTTCGGGGCTGTATCCCAGGCGGATCAGCATCTGGGGGTGCCCGATGAGGTCGACACGGAGGTTGAACACGGACGCGGTACTGGCCGATGGGGCTGCGACCGTGACGCGAGAAGACCTTGTGACCGTGGTCCACCAGAGTCTTGTCGGTGTGGACGGAGCCATCATGGTCTGTCCGGCGGACCTTCACCAAGGCCCGGTAGCTGCTCGCACCGGCCCGCGGGATGTCCGCCAGGAGTACGGCCCACCACGATGCGGCGAGCATCGCGATCGGGCGACGCGCCCTCGGGCATCCGATCCGGCCGGGGCTGCCTCCCAGGCCCTTGAGGCACCGGGGGAGGACGGCACCGCCCCCGCGTTCCCGGACCACGCACCAGATGCGTGCCGCCCGGGCGCGGAGCGAAAGCGGGCGACCAGCACGGTTCAGGTGCTGATGGGCTGGTCGGCGACGGTGAGCCGGATTCCGGTGACCAGGTCGGGATGGATGCGGACCGCGTAGTCCATGGTCTGTTTCACCCAGGGGTGGAGCAGCGCCTGGTAGCGGGCGAGTTCGTCCGGGTCGGTGATCAGGCGGGCGTAGCCGGTGACGACCACGCTCCAGCCGAGGTGGGCGTCCGGGTCGATGGCGTCGGCCTCGTAGGCGACGACGACGCCTGGACCGTTCGCATGGCGGGCGTGCGAGGTCAGGGCCGATCCCTCGTGGGTGCGGATGATGATGTCGCCGTCGTCGAGGATGTGGTTGACCGGTCTGGCCGTCGGGAGCGCGTGCTGGGTGAAGACGATCCTTCCCAGGGAGACGCTGCCCAGCAGCCGAAGGGCTTCGGCGCTGTCGAGTTCCACACTGTGCCGTGGTCCGGCGGTGGAGGGCGGGGCGTTGTTGACGGTCATGGCGGGTTTCCGTACGGGTTCGTCGCTCACTGCGCGGATGCTCGGGTAGGAGTGCCGTTGCCGCGACGGCGCTGGTCGCCGCGGTGTCGGTGGCCGCGGGGCCGGTACCGCATCTGCGTGTCCCTTCGAAGATCGGTGGCCTGGAGCCCGCCGCGGTCTCGGGGCCGAGTCCGGTGGGCGGCGGGCCGCTGGCGGGAATGGATCAGACCATTTGAATGCCGGAGGTGAGGGGCGCGGTAGGGCCGAACGGCCCCACCGGGCCTCGATCGGCCTACGCGCCTGGAGCGTCCTTCTGGCCGTCATAGGCCGTCTGTCCGGAGCACCGCCTTTGGCCCTGGTCAGAGCGTTGATCCGCTCTGAGTGAACCCATGGGTCGAATCGGGGTCAAACTGGGTGGGCGGGTCGTTCCACGGACCAGCTCACCCTCGCACCGCGGTGGTTAGCCTCAAGTTGCTTCTGAGTCTTGCACAGGAGGGGCTGTCGGGGTCAAGCCCGGATCGGCGCCGCCGAAGCGGGGGCTTCCTGGATCGGGCCCCCTCCTTGAGACGAACAGGCCCCCGAAGGTATTCACCGTGACGCCCTGCACCGCGACCGGCGGGTGCGCGTAGGTGTCCCACGTCTCGTTGAACTTGGCGTGCCGGGCGAGGGCCTGGACGGTCTTCGGATCGAACTGTCCGGACGCTCCCAACCAGGTCGTGTAGAAGTGCCGGAGGTCATGGAAACGAGTTCCCTCGGGCAGTCCCGCCCGCGCCACCGCCGCACGCCACTTCTCGTTGAAGCTCCGCTGCAGCGGTCGGCCGTAGCGGTTGGTCACGATCAGCCCTTCGTCCGGCGGCGCGACGTAGCCTCGGGCCCGGCGCTGCCGCTCCCCTTCGCGGGACACAGGCGCCACTTGAGGAAAGTCGGCGGTGTGCTCGGTCAGCCGATCGATCAAGAAGCGGTCGACAGGCAACGTCGCATAGCTGGCCTTGGTCTTGAGCTTCGCAGCCCGCCCGTGCTGCCGCTGCTCCCGGATGTAGAGCAGCCCCGCCTCCCAGTCCACGGCGGACCGCTTCAGTCCGAAGACCTCACCTTTGCGAAGTCCCGCGCAAGCGCCGAGCCACACTGTCACCTCCAGTCGCGGTTCGATCTCGCGCATCGCATCGGCCAGTGAAACGATCTGCTCGGGCGAGAGAGCAATTTTGTTCTGGTCCTCGATCTCGGGAAGCCCGATCCGGGCGACGACATTGGCCGGGAGGGGGACATCCGCGTCGATCATGTAGTTCACGAGGATCCTCCAGGTCTTGAAGATCTGGCAAACCGTGACCGCTGAGATGCCAGGCTTCCCCATGAGGTCAGGGTCATTGCGTGATCGAGATCTGTCTGGGTTCGTCACGTGAGGCCGAGGGCTCGTAGGGGCCGGTGGTAGTCGCGGCCGGTGTGGCGGAGGGCGGCGGCGATGTTGGTCTGGCCGTCCTGGCGGAAGACGCTGATGGCGAGGTTGCGCAGGGAGACCATGGCGCGGGGCAGGGTGCCGGTGCGGACCTGGGAGTCGTCCTCGCGGAACGTGCGGTCCCGCACGTGGTGCAGGAGGTTCTCGATACCCCAGTGGCCTCTGATCCAGGTGGCGAGTTCGGTGCAGGTGGCGTCGAAGACACTCAGGCTGGTGATCAGGTAGACGCGCTCGATGGTCAGCTTCCCGGTGCTCAAGTCGCGTCGCCGCCGTACGACTTGGATCGCCTGGCGGGCGCCGGGGTAGTCGAGGTGGCTGAACGCGGCGGCCTTGAGCCGGCGTATCTCGTCGCGGTGGTGGGCGTGGTCGCGAGTGCGGTGTCCGAGCGGGATGTCCCGCCAGGGCAGTGTCCTGACCTGGGCGTACAGGCCCGGATGGTTCTTCTTCACGACGGCCACGTAGTGCGCGCCGCGACTGGTCAGATAGGCCCCGTGGTCGTGCTGGGTGTGCAGGGCGTCGGCAGTCACCACCGTTTTCTCCAGCTCGAGACCGTCCAGCAAGAGAGCGAAGGAGGGGATCTCGTTGCTCTTGGAAGCGACCTGTCGCTGGGCCAGGACCACGCCGTGGTGGTCAATCGCCGCCAGCAGTTGAATCGCCGTGGCCGTTACGGTTCGCGATCCGCGGACCACCTTGCCATCGACCGCGATCACCCGTCGCACCGGCCCGTTCTCTGTCTCCGGCTTGATCGGGGGCGGCGTTCTGGCCTGCAGATACGCGCTGATTGCCGCGTCCAGCGCATCACCGTCCACACGCTGCAGCAGGCGCCGCACGGTTGCGGCGTGCGGCACCGGCCGCAGACCGGTGAGTGGATCGGCAGCGAAGCCGAGGACGCCCAGCACATGCTGCGGGGCATCGGTGATCCACTCGCTGATCGCGATGAGCGAGCGAGCTCCGGTCAGCACCGCCGAGACAGCTGCGCACAGCAGCTCGAGGGCCGGATACCGCAGTCCTCGCGCATCGCGGGGATCGGCGACCAGGATCAGGAAACGCCGCAGGTCAGCAACATCGCTTGAGGTGAGGGGACCGGTTGGGGAACCCGGTTGCCCCAGTACGGAAGGGATGGGCAATGATGTTCGCGCAGGCACGGTCTCGCTCGGTTCTCATGGGTCTCGACAACCACATGATCACCAGCACCGTGCCTGCTCTGCTCTCCTGGCCCCCTTGCCGCACAACGGACATGACGCCACGTCACTCATGAGACCGGCGAACCGGACCAATCTCAATCATGCAATGCCCCTGGTTCGCTGACTGAGGCGCTGGCTGTGGTCCCCGAAAACCGGCGCCGCCATCGGAGTCAGCGATCAGCGGGCTGAATTCTCGCCAAAACAGCCTCGGCGACTGCCGATACCTGATCACCGATGTAGAAGTGACCTCCGGGGAAACTCGTCAGTTCGAAATCCCCAGCAGTCTGGTCCCGCCACGCCTCCAGGTCATCACGTGTCAAATCTTTGTCCTGGTCACCGAAGAAAGTAAAAATGGGGCAGGTGAGCGCGGAACCAGGCTTATAGGAATATGTCTCGCTGGCCGTGAAGTCGCTACGGATAGCCGGGAGGAAAAGGCTCAGTACGTTGTCGTCAGCAAGAACCTCGAAGTCCGTCCCGTTCAATCTCCTGACTTCCTTTAGTAATTCGATGTCGCTCAGGAGGTGGAATCGCTCCGCACGCGGCCGCGAAGGGGCACGCCGCGAGGAGACAAAAAGAGCGGAGGGAGCATCACCTTGGGTTTCGAGGCGCCTGGCGATCTCGAATGCGAGCGCCGCACCCATACTGTGCCCAAACAACACCAGACGGTTTCCTCTCAACAAGTCAAGGGCATCAACAATTTGATCAGCCAACGCCTCCAGACTGTTCACTGCGCTCTCGTTGATACGATCTCCGTGCCCAGGGTACTGCACGGCACAGACCTCTACAGAGGGCGATAGAGCTGCGGACAGCGAATAAAAGTAACTGGCCGATCCGCCCGCATGGGGAAGGCAGAGGACATGTGTACGCACTTCCGGTGCTGGATGGAACCGCCGTATCCATGCATCACGCCCCGGCTTGACAGATGACATCCCACTCATCTCCTTTTCGTCGACAATTTCCCTCAGCGGGCGCTGACGTCGCCCCAGACCCGGACGAGCTCTATGCGCGAAGTGACGCCTATCTTGAGAAATACCTTCCGCAGGTGGAAGGCCACGGTATGGCGAGAGAGGGAAAGCTGCAAGGCGACCTGGCTATTGGTGAGCCCTTGAGCCACCAGTTCGGCGACTGCGGTCTCGGACTTGGTCAGGTTCTTGACCTCGCTACTGGGGAGAGTGGGCCAACGAGAAGCGCGGCTCCTTACACCGAGATTCCAAAGACGGTTCTTGATACGCAGGACATCACGGAAGGCACCTACCGCAAGATAGGCGTCGCCACTCCGTTCCAGAATCGGGGCGATGTGGTCCACGGCCTGTCGCTGGCGGTGCAGCAGTACAGCGATGTCCTCCAGGGCGGACGCCCGCGCCCACGGGTCCTTGTGCGTTTCGACAGCGCGCCACAAGTCGTCCGGGTTCTGGGAATCCAGTCCCTTCGCATGCGAGGCCGCCGCGGCCAGCGAACGGATCCACGGGTTGTCCATGGCGAGCCGCCGCGCCACCTCCATCCCCTGCCGAGCCAGCGCCTTCTGGTCGGTTTTCAGCGCCAACCGCACAAGCCATGCCGTGGATTCGGGCTGAGAGACGAGAACTTGACGGCTGATCGGGCCGAAGTCGACGAGTTCCTCGATGAGCGGTGCCGCGGCCTCGGCACCGTATTTAGCTTCCCGTACTTGCATGGTCGCCCAGGCGATATGACCTACCCAGCCACAGGCGCGCCCCATGAGCGCGTCATCGGTGAGTTCCTTGACGTACGACGAGGTGGCCTTCAGATCACCACTGCGCAGACTGATCAAAGTGAGCAGGAAATGCGCCAAGGCTGACAATGAGTTGGGGTGCTTGATGCGTTCCAGCATGCCCCTGCTCAACACGACCGAGACTTCCGTTTCCCCGCTCGCGTAGGCGAGCAGAGACCGCGCTGCCGTAAATTTTACCAGGCTGCTCTCCTGATCATGCGGGTTGAGCAGGTCCTGGCGGTACAGAATTTCCCGCGCCCGATCCAACTCCCGAATGTGCGCGAAGCAGAGGGCAAGTACTATCTTGAAGTTCACTTCGCAGTCGCATGCGGGATTTCTTGACGCTTTCCAGATGGGGTTGGTCAACACATCGAAGCCTCGCTCAGGCCGCCCTTCCCTCCATTCGAAAGCGGCTTGCTCAATGCGTTGGTATAAGTCACAACCAGTACTGGTCGAACCGACGGAAAGACATCGGAAAGAAAGCGACGCGAGATCACTCGAAGGAATTAAAGGCATGCCGACTTCTCCTGAATTTTGAAGAGTGAAGAAACGGGCAGAGGTCATCGAAGCCGTGATGTCGCCCTCGGCTCTGTGCCGCCTGGACTGATCAGTGGGGTCACAGACCAAGCCCCGGCAGGAGGCGCTTTGTCGCGTGCACGCCAGATCGGCCAGGTGTATAGAGCGCGAGAGAACCTTCGATTACCTGGCCGTCGGCACAAGCGGGGTGATATCTCCGAGAGGAGACAAGAGAGTACACGGGGTCTCCGTTCGTGCAGGTGGGGAGTAACGGAGCCTTATCGGTAAATCCTGGAGGCTTGAAATTTCTAGCACACCTCCCTCCCAGGTGCCCATGACCCACATCACAGTACGCGGAAGCACACTTAGCCTCGCGCTTTCACGAGGCAGGGCATCCAGTGGGTAATCAGAAACGCGAAGAGTGCTCCTGACCTGCAACGATGGGACTTGTCTAGGGTCCAGGTCGTCACATGAAAAAAGCACTCTCCAGGTGAAGAAGAGTATCGGGTCCTACCCGCGTGTCCGCGTCGAGGGCGGTGGTCGCGGGGCGGTCTCCCAGGCCGGTGGTGTGCTGCTGGTGGAGACGGTCCGCAAGTCCGGTCTGGATCAGGCGATATCGGCGGCGCTGGCACCGTGGCGCAGGCCGCGGGCGGTGCATGATCCGGGCAAGGTCTTGCTGGATGTGGCGCTCGCGGTCGCGCTGGGCGGGGACTGCCTGGCGGACGTGGGCATGCTGCGGGCCGAGCCGGCGGTGTTCGGGCCGGTGGCCTCCGATCCGACGGTGTCCCGGCTGATCGACGCGCTGGCGGCGGGCGGGAAGCGTGCGCTGACCGCACTGCGGCAGGCCCGCGCTCACGTCCGTGAATACGTGTGGACGCTGGCTGGTGACGCGGCACCGGACGCGGCCGGGCAGGTGGTCGTGGACCTGGACGGAGTGCTGGTGATCGCGCATTCCGAGAAGCAGGATGCGGTCGCGACCTGGAAGAAGACCTTCGGCCACCACCCGCTGATGGGGTTCGTCGATCACGGCCGGGGCGGGTCCGGGGAGCCGGTGGCCGGGCTGCTGCGGCCCGGGAACGCGGGCAGCAACACCGCGGCCGACCACATCGAAGCCGCCCGGCTCGCCCTGACGCAGCTGCCGAAGAAGTACCGACGGGGACGGCAGACGCTGATCCGCACCGACTCTGGTGGGGGCACCCACGAGTTCGTCGACTGGCTGTCCGCCTGCGGCCGGTGGCTTTCGTACTCGGTCGGCATGACCATCACCGATGCCATCCATGCCGCCGTGCTGAAGGTCCCGGCATCGGCCTGGACGCCGGCCGTCGAGCCGGACGGCGAGGTCCGCGACGGCCCCTGGGTCGCCGAACTCGACGGCGACTGCCTGACCGGCTGGCCCAAAGGAATGCGGCTGATCGTCCGCAAGGAACGCCCGCACCCCGGCGCCCAATTGCGCTTCACCGACGCCGACGGCATGCGCCTCACGGCGTTCGCCACCAACACCAAGAACCTCCCCATCGCCGCGCTCGAACTGCGGCACCGCCAGCGTGCGAGGGCTGAGGACCGCATCCGCGCCGCCCGCGCCACCGGCCTGCGCAACCTCCCTCTGCACGACGCCGCACAGAACCAGGTCTGGCTGGAGATCGTCCAGATCGCCCTCGACCTGCTCGCCTGGATGCCCATGCTCGCTCTGGTCGGCCCCGCCCGGCTGCGGGAGCCCAAACGCCTGCGGCTGCGGCTGTTCTCCATCGCTGCCCAGTTGGTCTCCACCGGCCGCCGCCGCATCCTCCGGCTCGCGAAGCACTGGCCCTGGACCAACCTGATCACCGACGCCGTTACACGACTCGAAGCCCTCCCCAGCCCCGGCTGACCAGCACTTTCCCGTCCCTGCGAGCAGTACCACCCCACCGGAGCCGTGGAACCCGGCGCCCACCCGACGCGACTGCCGGGCCGATGTCATGCCCGAAACCCGCAGCACAGACAGAAACAGCCCGCCAGATGAACCGGCGAGCTGTCATGAAAGCCCGAGGTTAGCTTGACATTGAGCCCTTTCCAAGCTTCCGCGTCGGCTGGGCGGTTGGCCTGACAGACGGATGAAGCGCCTGGTAGATGGGTTTTTGACCAAGAGAACTGTCTCCACCAGAGGCTTCGCATGCTTGTCTACCGTCCGGCGTCGACGTGTCCAGCTCTGCCCTTCGCTTCCTCGCCGCCCGTCTGAGGGAACGCCGATGCGCTCTCGGCACCCGATGGCGGCGCCTGAGCGCGGGCCGACAGGCCCTGCTCACCTTCGCCCACCTCCGCAACGGCCAGCCCTACGCCCAGCTCGCGGCTGGGTTCGGAGTCGGCACCACCACCGTCTACCGGTACGTCACCGAGGCCGTCGAACTCCTGGCCGCCCTCGCCTCCACACTCGCCGAGGCCATGCGGGCCGCGTCGATGAAGGCGTATCTGTGGGCAAACACAAGAAGCACGGGATGAATGTGCAGGTCATAGCCGACCCGAAGGGCCGTCTGCTCTGGGCTTCACCAGCCCTGGCCGGCGCCGTTCATGACATCCGGGCCGTATGCGAGCACGGCATCATCGACGCGCTCGCCGAGGCCGGCATCAACTGCTGGGCGGACAAGGGCTACCAGGGCACAGGCGGGACGGTCCGCCTCCCTTACCGCGGCCGGTGGGACCGTCTTTCCGCCGGTCAGCAAGCCGTCAACCGGTCCCATGCAAAGGTCCGGGCACTGGTCGAACAAGCCATCGCCACCGTCAAGTCCCGGCGAATCCTACGCAAGCTCCGCTGCTCGATGATCCGGATCACAAGCCTCGTCCAAGCAGTCCTCACCCTCCACCTGACCAGCTCAGACTGAGGGTGGAAAAGGCTCAGTGTGTGGACCCGTCAGGAAGACGCAGAGCGTCAGTTGCAGCGCTCCGATGACTCCGTGCCCGATCCACAGCAGCACGACGGCCGTTACGCCGAGTGCCAGGGTCAGAGTGCCGAAGCCCAGCACCGGCGCCCAGTCTCCGGGCGGCGATCACCATGGCGACCAACAGTGCGGCCGCGACGTCCGCCACCAGTACGAGGAGCAGGAGACAACCTGCGGTGAGGGCACCGTCTCCGAGGCTGCTTGTCGGCACGTTCGGGCATGGCTCGACGATCACCCGGAATCCACCCTTGCGAACGGTCCGTAGCCGCTCCGTAACCCAGGTGTACTCCGCTCTTCATCGGCCTGTCCGGTCCCGGCGACCTCTCACAGGTACCCGGGTCGAGGAGGCGGCGTCCGTCAGGACCGGGAGCGCTGCGACCGTCCGGACGTGGGAGAGGAGCAGGGAGCAGCTGGCGAGGATGATCCCGGCGGCGCCGAGGACGAGGACCGGCAGGGTGCCGAGCCAGGTGCCGAGTGCGCCGCCGAGGAAGGCTCCGGCGGGTGCCACGCCCATGACCACCATGCGGATCGAGGCGTTCATCCGGCCCTGCAGCCGGTAGGGAGTCAGGGCGGCGCGCAGACTGCGCTGGTTGACGTTGTAGACGATCACTATCACGGAGTTGACGAAATACACGGTGACGATCATGAAGGGGGCGGACCAGGAGGGCACGAGGACCGCGGCGGGGATCAGCAGCGCGGCCAGACCTGCCAGGAGCAGTGAGCCGACGAGCGTGCGGCCCAGGCCGAGGCGGCGGCTGACCCGTCCGGCGATGAGCGCTCCGGTGAGTGCCCCGGCGCCGGACGCGGAGAAGACGAGGCCGATGGAGAAGGCCGACAGGTCCAGGGTCCGGGTGAGGAAGAGCAGAAGGACCGGCTCGATGACGAAGGTGAAGAAGTTGAAGATCATGGTGGCCAGGACGATCCTGCGGATGGTGGGGTGCCCGAAGACCGCCTGGACGCCCTCTCGTACCTCCTGGAGCATGCCCGGCCGCTGGTCGTGCACCTGCCGCTCCGGCTCCCGGTGCCGGATGCGGAAGGTGAACGCGGCGGACAGCAGGTACGCCGCCGAGTTGAACAGCAGCGTCAGCGGTGCTGAGACGAGTTGGAGCACCACTCCGCCCAGTGCGTTGCCGCCGATGTTGGAGGCGGAACTGCTCAGCTCCAGCTTGCTGTTGCCCTCGATCAGC
The DNA here is from genome assembly GCF_000317595.1 of Streptomyces ipomoeae 91-03. Classification (GTDB taxonomy): domain Bacteria; phylum Actinomycetota; class Actinomycetes; order Streptomycetales; family Streptomycetaceae; genus Streptomyces; species Streptomyces ipomoeae. Next base: position 17,316 of record NZ_AEJC01000617.1, read on the forward strand.
TGGTCGCGGCCGACGAGCGAGGGCAGGTACGCAGTGCTGCCGATGTCCGAGACGACGGTGCAGAACCCGATGAGGAGCGCCAGGGTGAGGAGCAGGGGGACCGACAGGACGTCGAGGAACCAGGCCACCGGAATGGTCATGAGCAGACCGGCGCGGGCGATGTCGCTCAGGATCAGCAGGGGCAGCTTGGACCGGCGGTCGAGCCAGACGCCGGCGGCCAGGCTGGTGACCAAGTAGGGCAGGTACTCCATCGCCACGAGCGAGCCCATCTCCAGCGGTGTGGCGTGCAGCGTGCGGCTCGCGATGAGGGGCACGGCGATCGCGGTGATCTTGGCTCCGAAGAGTGACGCCGTCAGACCGAACCAGAGGTTGCGGAAGTCCGCGTTCCGCCACAGCCCTCGCTGGAGTACCGAGGCGCGCCGGGGCATCAGCTCACCTCGTGGCACGCCGCGTCCCCGCAGCGAACAGTGGCCGAGTGCATCCTTCACCGCGGACGTCTCCTCCCGCCGTCCTGCCCTTTCACTCCGCAAGGACGCTCACTCCGGGACACGGACCGACGCGCGCGGCTCCAACTGGACAGGCAGTGTACGGAATCCATTGACGACTATGGAGTCCAGGCGTTCAGCCGGCTCGTACGGGACGATCCGGTGCACCTGGCCGGTCAGCTCCTGGAGCACGGCCCGGATCTCCAACTTGGCGAGCTGGACGCCGACGCAGTGATGGGGCCCGCTGCCGAGCGAGAGATGGCGGTTCGGCGTCCTGGTCAGGTCGAACCTGTCCGGGTCGGTGAACTCGTCCGCGTCCCGGTTGGCCGAGGGCAGCCACAGCACCACACGGTCACCGCGGCGGATCCGCTGCCCGCCGATCACCGTGTCCTGGCGCGCGGTCCGTACCAGGTGCGTGGCGCTGGCCGTCCACCTCAGGATCTCGTCCACGGCTGTGGGAATCACCTGGGTGAAATCGTCCCGGAGCATGGCCCACTGGTCTGGGTGGCCGATCAGCGAGTGAATGCCGCCGGCCAGCGCGAGCCGGACGTTCTCGGTGCCGCCCACCAAGAGGTTGTCGCAGTTCAGAACCACCTCTTCCATCGGAAGGAGCCGACCCTCGAACTCGATTCCGGCCAGAACGCTCACCAGGTCGTTGCCCGGTTGTTCGCGGCGCTTCTTCGCGAGGGAACTGAAGTATTCGAGGATTTCCAGGTGCGCGATACTGCGCTCGACCGCGGTCGTCGCACAGAAAGCGTCCATCGACCAACCGGTGACCGCGGCCCGGTCGTTCGCGGGAATGTCGAAGAAAGTCCACACCACTTCCAGCGGAAGCCTCGCCGCGACCTCGGTGACGAAGTCGACACGGGACTTCGACACGGCGTCGGACACGATGCCGCGTGCGGCGGCCTCCATCGACTCCGTCAGCAACCGGAGATTGCGAGGCGCGAACCAGCCGGCGACCGCGGAACGCAGCGTGGCGTGCCGCGCATCGTCAGACAGCGCGAGGGTCTTGTCGCTGCCCGGATCGCCGCCCTGCGCCACGGGCCGGAGCAGGATCCCGGACGACGAGGTGAACGTATCCGCGTCGCGAAGAACCGCCTTGACGTCGGCGAACCGCGTCAGAGACCAGATCGTGCCGAACTCACCGGCGTCATGGTGGACGACGGGGGCGTTCTCGCGCATCCACTGCCAGACCTCAAAAGGGTTGCCGGCTCTGTAGGTCGCGCCTTCCACAAGTGAGCTGATGTCGTATTCCATGCGGTTGCCCTCAGGTTTCCGAAGCGGCTGGAACGGCGCGACACGACGTGACGAATCGCGCGAGACGGGCGATCCCTTCGACGATTTCCGGGGGCGAGAGGTAACTCACCGAAAGCCGCAGCGACTTCTCCCCGCCGCCGTCCGGATAGAAATAGGACATGGGTGTCCAGATGACTCCGAACTGCTCCGCGGAGCGGGCCAGTGCCGCTTCGTCGGCCGCGAAGGGCACCGTCACAGTCAGGAAGAACCCGCCCGAGGGCCTGTTCCAGCTGACGCCGAGCGCGGTCCGCTCCGGCAAGGGGAAGGCCGCTTCGAGCTGCTCCAGTACGGTCCGCATCGCGTCGCCGTAATGGGCCGCCGCCTCCACGCCGTGCTCCGTGGCACGGCCGCCGTCGGAGAGCAGCATGCCCGCGACGACGGCCTGCGTCACGGGTGACGTGTTCACCGTCACCATGCTCTTGAGCTTGGCGAGTTCGTCCGCCAGCAGCACGCGCGCACCCGTCGTCTCGTCCACGACAGTCTGGTCCGCGACAGCGAAGCCGACTCGCGCTCCTGGAAAGAGGGTTTTGGCCAGCGAGCCCAGGTGTACGACCCGCCGGTCGCGGTCGAGGGACTTGAGGGTCGGCAGCCGCTCGCCGGGACTCACCAGCCGGTAGGGGCTGTCCTCAAGGAGCAGGATGTCCTCGCGGGCCGCCAGTTCGAGCAGTTCCCGTCGCGTGGCGAGGGGCAGCGTCGCACCGGAAGGGTTGGCGTGGTCGGGGACCAGGTAGAAGGCGCGGGGCCGGCGCCCACGCGCCCGCTCCCGTCGGACGACCGCCCTCAGGTCGGCGCAGCTCAGTCCCTCAGGTCCCTCGGGGACCGCGGCCACCTCGGCGTCGAGCAGCCGTGCTGCGCCGGTGGCGCCGACGTAGCAGGGGCTGGAGACGAGCAGGACGTCTTGAGGGCTCGAGATGAGGGCGCGGATCGCCAGGAGTATCGCCTCCTGGCAGCCGACGGTCACGACGACGGACTCCGCCGGGACATCGATGTCCTCGTGTTCGCGCAGCCAGTCGGCGATCACCTCGCGGATCTGACCGGCCGTGGGACCGTACTGGAAGAGAGCGGAGCGCACCTGGTCGGGCGTGGCGCCGCCGGCCTCCAGGTGGTCGAGGTAGCGGCGTAGGTTCTTGAAGACGTCCTCAGTGTCGAAGAAGCCGTCGTAGGGACGGCCCGGAGCGAACGAGACCGCCGCGGGATAGCGGTCGGTGATCTCGTTGAGGAAGGTCATCGTGTCGAGCAGCGGGTCCCGCAGACTGCCGTGCAGATCCGCCTTCCGCAGGTCGTGATCGGAGTGCGGGAGCGGACCGGAGCCGGCGCGCGAGGTGCCGACGTCGGACATGTGCGGTGGCGTGGCAGGGGCCCGGGGGCCGAGCAGGGCCGCAGACACGTCGCCGGTCGAGGACGTGCCGGTGAGGATCATCGCGTCCGCCAGCTCACTCGCCAGGATGTCCAGCACATGCTGCGCACCGACCTCGCGCGCCACGGCCAGGCCGTGCAGGACGGGCCGTCCCACCAGCACCCCGTCGGCACCGGACGCCAGAGCCGCCAGGATGTCGGATCCGCGGCGCACGCCGCTGTCCAGCAGAACCGGGCAGGCACCCGCGACCGCCGCCGCGATCTCGGGCAGCACGTCCAGGGTGGCTGGCGCGCCGTCCAGCTGCCGTCCGCCGTGGTTGGACACCACGATGCCGGCCGCTCCCGCGGACAGCGCCAGCCGTGCGTCGGACGCGGTGAGAACGCCCTTGACCAGCACCGGCAGTGAGCTGACGCCGCGCAGCCACTCGACGATCGACCAGTCGAGAGCGGGGGCGAACTCGGCGCGCGCGTGGTCGCTGGGCGAGGAGAACTCGCCGTCGGGAAGGTTGACGGGCCCGATGTCCTTGGGGAGCCGGAAACGGTTGCGCAGGTCCCGGTGCCGGCTGCCTAGGATGGGGGCGTCGACGGTCAGGACCAGGGCCTCGAAGCCGGCGCTCTCGGCGCGTGCGACGAGGTCCCGTGTCAGGGAGCGGTCCCGGAAGCAGTACACCTGGAGCCACAGCGGGCCGCAGGCCGCTGCCTTGATGTCCTCGAAGGTGCGGCTCGCGAACGTGCTCACCACCAAGGGCACTCCGACGGCCCCGGCGGCCCGCGCGGTCGCGACCTCGCCGGCCGGGTGGGCCAGCCGGTGGTAGGCCATGGGGGCGACGGCGAGAGGGGTCCGCCAGGTACGGCCGAGGACCGTGGTCGAGAGGGAGGGCCGGTCCGTGCCGGACAGCGCCCGCGGGAACAGCCGTACCTGGTCGAAGGCCGCCCGGTTGGCGGCGAGGGTGCGTTCCTCGCCGGCGCCGCCCTCGATGAAGTCCCAGACACCCCTCGACAGCATCGTGCGGGCCTGTCCGGCGTAGTCGGTCAGGGTGAACATGTTCACGGCTGTGGCGTGATCGGCAGGTGCGGTCACGAGGCGGCGAGCCGGTCGCGCTCGACGGCCTCGTACAGGGCCCGGATGTTCGCGCTGCCGAACCCCCGCGATCCCTGACGCTGGATCAGCTCGAAGAAGAGGGTGTTGCGCTCGTACGGTGACTTGGTGAACAACTGCATCAGATGCCCCCACTCGTCGCTGTCGGCCAGCACCTGCGCGTCCCGTAGGCCCTCGATCCGGTCCGCCAAGCCAGGCAGCCGCGTGCTCAGCATGTCGTAGTAGCTGTCCGGCGTGCTCAGGAAGTCCACGCCCCCGTCCCGGAACCGGCGCACGGCGGAGACGATGTCGTCGACGAGGAACGCCAGATGCTGCACTCCGGGCCCCCCGTTGCGATCCAGGAAGGCTTCGAGCTGGCCGGACTCCTTGCCGGGGTCGGGTGCGACCAGGGTGAAGGTGACGTTCTCCGACGCGCTGCGCACCACGACGGAGTCCATGGCCTGCCCGCCGAGCGCCACGTACTCGGCCGAATAGCGCGTGAAGGCGAAGGCGTCCCGGTAGAAACCGGCGTACTCGCCGAGCCGGCCGCCCTCGACACAGACCGCGATGTGGTCCAGCAGCCGGATGGTCTCGGGCGGCTGCGGGACGGAGGCCGCGACGGGCACCCAGCGGCCGGTGGGTGGAGTCCGGCCAGGGTCGCCCTCGGCAGCGGGCAGGAGGGTGTGCCGTACGTCCCCGAACCCCGACACCACCGGTGCGCCGCAGGGGGAACCGAGGTCGGCCGCACCGGCCGCCACCGCGCGCTTGACGGCCGCTGGGGCGTCGTCACAGGTCAGGGCTATGTCCGCGACACCGTCCCCGTGCTTGTCCAGGAAGTCCCGCACCGCCGGTCCCGACGTCACGACGAGCCGCAGGTCGCCCTGCCGGAGCAGGGTGGAACGGCGGTCGTCGTCCTGGGACTCCGCGACCCGCGCGAATCCCAGGCCGGCGAAGTAGTCGATCGTGGACGCGCGGTCCTGTGTGTAGAGGTCGAGATACGCAATGCCGTGAACAGTCATGGGGACTCCGTACGTTGGGGGTGGCTGCGTTGGCCGACGGGCTGCGACCGCTACCGGTCGCCCTCGCCGGCCGCGCTCATGGCGCGTACGAGGCTCGCGGGACGCATGTCCGTCCACTCACACTCGATGTAGTCCAGGCATGCGGCGCGGGGAGCCGGGCCGTGCACGGTGGTCCAGCCCGCCGGGACGTCGGCGAAAAGGGGCCAGAGCGAGTGCTGGTTCTCGTCGTTGACCAGAACGAGGAACGTGCCGTCCTCGTCGTCGAAGGGGTTGTCGGTCACAGCGTTTTCCTTATCTTCCGGAGGGTGAGGTCTTTCAGGGCTTCGCGGCGCCGTCCCGTACCGGCTCGCCCGCGTTCTTCAGGGCGCGCAGCGCGGCGAGTTCCTCGCGAGTGGGCGGTTCGGTGACGCCCAGGGGATCGGCGACGCGGAGGTCCCAGCCCGTCGCGGCCCGTACCTGGTCGACCGTCACTCCGGGATGAACCTCGGTGAGGACGAGTTCCGCCGTGGCCGGATCCGGCCGCAGGACGCCCAGGTCGGTGATGACGGCGACCGGCCCGGGGCCGGGCAGCCCGAACCTTTCGCGGTCACCGGGTCCCAAGCCGTGGCCGAAGGTGGTCACGAAGTCCGCCTTCGCCACGAAGTTGCGTGTGGTGTGCCGTACCACGATCAGCACAGCGCCGCAGTGCGCGGCGATCTCGGGCGCGCCGCCGGCACCAGGGAGGCGTTTCTCGGGCAGCTCAGGACCGCGGTCCACGACGGTGCTGTTGATGTTGGCGAACCGGTCCACCTGGGCGGCGCCCAGGAAGCCGATGTCGATGCGGCGGCCCTGGATCCAGTAGTTGAACATCTCCGGCATCGGGATCACCAGGTCCGCGGTCTCTGCGAGTTCGCCGTCGGCGATGGAGAGCGGCAGCCGGCTGGGCTTAGAGCCGATGACGCCCGACTCGTAGATCACGACGAGATCCGGATGGTACGTCCGGCGCGCGAGGTTGGCCGCCGTGCTGGGGATCCCGACGCCCGCCAGACAGGTCCTGGCCCCGGCCAGCGCTCGGGCGGCGCAGATCTCCATCAGCTCGTCCCCGGTGACGGCAAGGGTCTGCTCAGCGGTGGATGTCCCGGTCATCGAACGGTGGCTCCCTCCGTGCGCAGGATGTTCTCCTCGACCCAGCTCCCGAAGACCTCGCGGTCTCGGGACACCTCGCTCCACGCCCGGTAGTAGTCGTTGTCACGGCTGCTGTACCCGGCGGCGTACGACGGGTGGGCGCCGCCGGGGACGACCGCGACGGCGTCGATGACCCAGGCGGGCAGGGTGACCGCGCCCGGAAGCGGAGTGAGGCGGTCGACCAGCTCTTCCACCGTGACCAGCACCCGGTCGGCCGCGAGGACGGCCTCCTTCTGCACCCCGAGCAGACCCCAGAGTTGGACGTTGCCTGCCCGGTCGGCCCGCTGGGCGTGGATGACGGTCACATCCGGGTTGAGGGCGGCGACCGCGGTCAGCTCCTCGCCGGTGAAGGGACAGACGACGGGGGCGACGGAGTCGGTGCGTCCGGCGATGTCGTTGCCCCGGTAACCGCGCAGAACGGCGAACGGCAGCCGTGAGGCGCCCGCGACATAGCGGTTGACCATGCCGGCGTGGCTGTGCTCGTCCAGTTCCAGCGGGCGGGGCCAGCCGTTCTCCACCGCGTCGCGGAACCGGTGCAGCGATCCCACACCGGGACTGCCGCCCCAGGAGAAGACGAGCTTCCGGGCCGCCCCCACGCCGATGAGCTGGTCGTAGAGGAGGTCCGGGGTCATGCGCACAAGCGTGAGGTCGGTGATGCCCTGGCGGATGATCTCGTGCGCCGCGCGGAAGGGGATCAGATGTGTGAAGCCCTCCAGGGCGACGGTGTCGCCGTCGTGGATCAGCTTCGCCACGGCTTCACTCAGATCGTGGATCTCAGACATGGTCCTCGCTCGGGAACGGTGTGGTCGAGGGAAAGCCGTCGTGCTCACGCCGGATCGAGCTGGCCCGTGTGCACACGGGCCAGGCCGGCGGGGGTGGGGGTGCGGAAGACGTCGCGGAGGGTGATGTGGGTGCCGAGCTGGGTCTGGGCACGGGCCGCGAGCCGGACGGCGAGGAGGGAGTCCCCGCCGAGCGAGAAGAGGTTGTCGTCGATCCCGACACCGGGCACGCCGAGGAGGTCGGCGAACAGGGCACACAGGGCTTCTTCGTGGGGGGTGCGGGCCGGGCGTGAGGTGGTCAGGGCGGTGAAGTCGGGGGCGGGCAGGGCCCGCCGGTCGAGTTTCCCGTTCGGGGTCAGGGGCAGCGCGTCCAGGACCACACACACGGCAGGGACCATGTACTCGGGCAGGCGGCGGGCGGCGAACTCCCGCACCTCCACCCCGTCCAGCACGGTCTCGGTGGTGTCGGTGGTGGGGGTGAGGTAGGCGGCCAGGCGGCGGGGGCCGCAGGGGTCTTCGTGGACGGTGACCGCGGCCTGCGCGACACCGGGATGCCGGGTCAGGACGGCTTCGATCTCGCCGGGTTCGATACGGAAACCGCGGATCTTGACCTGGTCGTCCGCACGCCCGAGGTAGTCCAGCCGCCCGTCCCGCCGCCGGCGCACAATGTCCCCCGTCCGGTACATGCGCTCACCCGGCTCGAACGGACAGGCCACGAAACGCTGCGCGGTCAGTCCCGCACGCCGGGCATACCCACGCGCGAGTCCCGCGCCGGCCA
>NZ_AEJC01000618.1 GCF_000317595.1 Streptomyces ipomoeae 91-03
CCGCCTTCGTCGTACGCGTGGTGCTGCCGCGCGAGCGGGTGGCTCAGCTGAAGGAGTCACCGCAGGCGCAGGAGCCCGTCGCGTTCGGGTTGTCGATGGTGAAGCCCTGCTTCTCGATGGTGTCGACGAAGTCGATGGTGGCACCGCCCAGGTACGGGGCGCTCATACGGTCGGTGACGACCTTCACACCGTCGAAGTCCTTCTCCACGTCGCCGTCGAGGGAGCGCTCGTCGAAGAAGAGCTGGTAACGCAGGCCGGAGCAGCCACCGGGCTGGACGGCGACGCGCAGCGCCAGGTCGTCACGGCCTTCCTGGTCGAGCAGGGCCTTGACCTTGGCCGCGGCGGCGTCGGTCAGGATGATGCCGTCGGTGACGGTGGTGGTCTCGTCCGATACGGACATCTACATCTCTCCCGGGTTGTACGGAGACTGCTTGCCGACGAGTGCAACCGGCGGGGCCACGGATTCATTCCGGGCCGAGCGGATTTCCTTCGCGTCTTCTTTCATGCTCGCACACGGCCCGTGGTACGGGCACCGGTCGCCGAAGGCCGCCGTCGCGGGCCGTCGGGATTCATGTCACATCGACGCTATGGACATCGTCAAAGTGACGTGAAGCGGTTATGATAGATAACGTCATTTCGACGAAAAGGCTAGCCCGAATGTCCCGCCGGCCCTCCCCCGGGTCGGCGAGCCGCAGAACAGAAAGGGTGCGTGTTCGTGACCACCGCCCAGACCCAGGAGCTCGACGTACAGCCGACGCCTCTCGCCCTGCTGCTGCTCGGCCGTGAGGCCGACCCGAGGAGCGAGCGCGGTGTCGAGTGCCCCGGCGACCTTCCCTCGCCGTCCGACCCCGACCTGGTGGAGCGCGCCCGCGCGGCCAAGGAGAAGCTCGGGGACAAGGTGTTCGTGCTCGGCCACCACTACCAGCGCGACGAGGTCATCCAGTTCGCGGACGTCACGGGCGACTCCTTCAAGCTGGCCCGGGACGCGGCGGCGCGCCCGGAGGCCGAGTACATCGTGTTCTGCGGTGTGCACTTCATGGCCGAGTCGGCGGACATCCTGACCTCCGACGACCAGAAGGTGGTCCTTCCCGATCTCGCCGCCGGGTGCTCGATGGCCGACATGGCCACCGCCGAGCAGGTCGCCGAGTGCTGGGACGTGCTGACCGAGGCCGGGATAGCCGAGCAGGTCGTGCCCGTCTCGTACATGAACTCCTCCGCGGACATCAAGGCGTTCACGGGCAAGCACGGCGGCACGATCTGCACCTCGTCGAACGCGAAACGAGCCCTGGACTGGGCCTTCGAGCAGGGTGAGAAGGTCCTGTTCCTGCCGGACCAGCACCTCGGCCGCAACACCGCCGTGCGGGACATGGGCATGTCGCTCGACGACTGCGTGGTCTACAACCCGCACAAGCCGGGCGGCGGTGTGACCGTCGAGCAGCTGCGGGCCGCGAAGATGATCCTCTGGCGGGGCCACTGCTCGGTGCACGGCCGGTTCAGCCTTGAGTCCGTGAACGATGTACGGGCCCGTATCCCCGGTGTGAACGTCCTCGTCCACCCCGAGTGCAAGCACGAGGTCGTGGCCGCGGCGGACTACGTCGGGTCGACGGAGTACATCATCAAGGCGCTCGAGGCGGCTCCCGCCGGGTCCAAGTGGGCCATCGGGACCGAGCTGAATCTCGTACGGCGGCTGGCGAACCGTTTCGCGCCCGAGGGGAAGGAGATCGTCTTCCTCGACCGTACGGTCTGCTTCTGCTCGACCATGAACCGGATCGACCTGCCCCACCTGGTGTGGGCGCTGGAGTCGCTGGCCGAGGGGAACCTCGTCAACCGCATCGAGGTCGACAAGGAGACCGAGGCGTTCGCGAAGCTGGCGCTGGAGCGGATGCTGGCGTTGCCGTAACGATCGGCCGGG